>JADGQJ010000217.1 GCA_017881885.1 Chloroflexota bacterium | reverse complement strand
GAGGCGGTTGGGGCGCACGTGTACCGTGGCGCTGCCCGGATCGCCGGGCCGGGGCTCGTGGACGTCGTGGCCGCTGTCGACGCGAGCGGCGCGGCCGCGGGCGGCCCGGTGGAGCGGCTTGCCGCGGGGAACATCGTCGTCGCGACCGGATCGCGGTCCAAAGTGCCTTCGATCGAGGGCCTCTCGGAGGCGGACCCATGGACGAGCCGCGAGGCGACGTCGACCCGTGATCTGCCGCGCAGCCTCGTGGTGCTGGGCGGTGGCGCCTCGGGCGTGGAGATGGCCTCCATGTTCGCGCGCTTTGGCGTGGAGGTCGCGCTGGTCCACTCCCACTCGCGACTGCTCGAACGTGATCATGCCCGCAACTCCGAGGCCATCGCGCGAATCTTGCGCGACGACGGCGTCGAGCTGCGTCTGGGAGCGCGGGCCAGCCGCGTTCGTCCGCGAGCAGGCGAGCAGGATGCCCACGTTGTGGAGCTCGGCAATGGCGGCTACGTGGAAGGGGAGCGGATCATGGTCGCCCTGGGGCGGACCTTCGGGCTCGAAGGGCTCGGCCTCGAAACGGTCGGGGTCGATCCGGCTGCGCTGCCTCGCGACGGCCGCTTGCGGGTCGCGGACGGCGTGTACCTGATCGGCGACCCGGCGGGGCCCGAGCTCTTTACCCACGTCGGCCACTACCAGGGCGGTCTGGCGGTGAGGATGGCCCTGGGGGAGCAGGTCACGCCCGACTATCGAGCGATCCCACGGGCCGTCTATCTGGAACCCGAGGTCGCTTCGGTCGGCATGGACCTGGCGCAGGCTCGAGAGGCCGGAGCGGATGCGATCGAGCTGGTGGCCGACTTCGCCACCACGGCGAGGGGATATGGGGTCGAGGCGGCGTTCGGTCATCTCGCCATCGTCGTCGACCGCCCCTCGCAGACCTTGCTCGGCGGTTCGGTGGTGGCGCCCGATGCTTCGGCCGCAATCCACGAGATCGTCCTCGCCGTCCAGGCACGCATTCCGATCCCGATGCTGGCGACGATGCTGCACGCCTTCCCCTCGACATCGCGGGCGTTCGACGGCCTGTACGCGGACGCGGCCCGGCAGCTTCGGATGGAGCCGCAGGCGGCCAAGAATTGACTCTCGCCCGTACCAATGGGCGGTTCGTCGGCCAGGCCGCACGCGCCTTTCAGCGAACTTCAAGGATTCTGGGTTATGGTGTGTCTACTGGGTTTGCCGTTGGCGCGGGTTCGCCTGGCGCCCTGACCGGTCAGAAACGCGATCGAAAAGCTCACGCAACCTTCGGCCCGGATGGTGAGTCGCTGCGATCGCAGCGCCACAGGGGCTTTGCTTCTTGGACTTAACTCGACGGCCACCTATGCCCGACTCGCGGCTCTACCCGAGCGCCGAGTGGGTTAGATACGGCATTCACCATCCGGCCCTGCCGCGGCCGCGACGCCTCAGGCGAGACTGGCCCCTGGCGGTCGCATTGGCCGCCATCGCCTTCTACGTGACTTTCACCTTCGCCGCCTCGCATTTCCACACGCCTCCGCAGGTCGTCGAGGGCCCCGAGATCAAGTTCCTGGTCTCGGTCGTTCCCTACGCCGCGGCGCTCGTTGCGGCGCTCGCGATCTTCAAGCCGTGGCCGGCTTTCCTGGCCGTTCTTCTGCTGACGCCTTTCTGGGACGCGGCGCAGGTATCCCTGGTCACCGACAACTTCCAGATCATCTTGCAGACCGTCTTCGTGGCGGCCCTGGCCGTCGGCTGCATCGTCTCGCGAGGCCGGAGGCGGGGGTTGTACTCGACGTCGGACGACGGCGCCAAACCGAACCTGCTCTCAGGCTGGGCACCGTCGCTCGCAGGCGGTGGCGCGGCTGTAGCCCTGATCGCGTTTCTGGCGCTTGCCCTCGCGTCGACCTACTTCTCACCGAACCTCATCGCAAGCCGATCGGTCCTGGTCCACGGGATCCTCGAACCGATCGCAATGGGTCTCATCCTGCTCGCGCTGCGGCCAAACCGGACGGATCTCGTCCTGATCGCGATCGCGCTCGGCGTATCGGCAGCCTTGGGATGCATGCTCAACATCCTGCAGACGGTCCCCGGTGCTACGTCGCTGGCGATGCTGCAGGCGAGGCGACTGAGCTTCTCCCTGCTCACCTACAACAACGTCGGCCTTCTCGGCGAGCTGCTGGCAATGGCGGTGCCGCTGATGCTCGGCGTGCTGCTGGCCCGGCGCTCGCTGCGCATAGGCGCCTCGACGTCGGTTCTCCTCGTGGTCGCCGTGGTAGTGTGCCTGGCCGGCCTCTTCCTGACGTTCTCCAAGAGCGCCTGGCTTGCGACCTCGATCGCAACCGCGCTGCTGATCGTGCTGGCCGCCCGGAGCTGGCGCAGTCGCGCCGCGATATTGCTCACGGCCGGGTTGCTGTCGACCGCGGTTGTCCCGTGGCCTGCGCTCGTTCTGCAGTTCACTCCATCGCTCAACACTGCCTACCGCACAGTGATGGTCCGGATCGTCGGTGAAAGCCGGTTCGACTCGTGGAATCCGGCAACCGTCGCGGGCCGCGGGTCGGTCATGTTCCGGGTCGGGGCCGCCGAGGCCGGGCTCCATATGGCGGTGGACCATCCCATCCTCGGAGTAGGCCTGAACCAGTACCACCGGTATTACATGGACGGGTACGGAGTCCCGCCGACCGACCAGCGCATCGATCATGCCCATTCCATCTGGCCCGAGCTGGCCGCCGAGGTCGGTTTCCCTGCAATGGTGCTGGTCGTGCTGATCTACGCCGCGGCATTGCTGGCGCTCTGGCGCGTGTACCGCGACCCTCCCGACAGCGCCACTCGCCTCATCGCGGCAACTCTCATGGCCTCGATCATCTCGTGGCTGATCGTGGCGACGGCGTTCGGCAGCGACATATACCGGCCGGCCCGGAACATGTCGTCGGAAATCGTG
>JADGQJ010000216.1 GCA_017881885.1 Chloroflexota bacterium | reverse complement strand
CGATCGTCGGCCGGGCCTGCCGGTTGGTCGCGGGTCTCGGAGCCTAGACGCGCCGTCTGCGGAGCGATCGCCATCGCGCGAACGTGAGAAGCATCAGCAGCCCGATCGCGAGGCCTGCCGCGATCTCCAGCGCGACGTCCGTGGAACTCAGGACGCTCAGCGTCGCGACCTGAGAGCCGGGCAGCGACACCCTGGTGGTGACGCCGGCGAGGCTGACCAGATAGTTCCCGGCGGGCAGACCGGAGAAGGTTACCCTTCCGTCGGCGCCCACAGGTTCGGCCACCGAAGTCCGGTCCGGCCAGGAAAGTCGGACCTGTCCAGAGGCGGCGCCGCCGAAGACGGCATCCTGCGCGCGGACGGACAGATCGTAGATCTCGAGCCGGATGGTCCAGTCACCGTCGGCCGGGGTCCACTCTTGCTGGTCGGGGGCGAGGGCGTCGAGGCCGTGGATCTTCACCGAGACGGCGCGGTACTTGATCGGCGCAGCCGTCACGCCGTTGGACTGCACTGGCGCGGTCGTGTTTGCCGTCCACCAGACCTTGGTAGTGCCCGTCTGCGTGTTCAGCGCGACTTCCGTGCCGTCGTCGGCGCTGAAGTGGGCCTCGTCCACGACTGCCGGATCAACGGCCCGGCCGGTCATGTCGAGGTATCTGACGCTCGCGGAGTACGCGACACGCAACCCCATCACGTAAGTGGCCGGCCCATCTACGACGATCGTCCGGCTGGCCGTGTAGACGTCGTCGGCCCATCTCACGAAGCCTGCCCTGACGGTGGGTGTGCCGGTCGCATCCGGGTTCAGGTCGGAGGTCAGCTTGTAAATGCCGGACGCCGGCACCGGCAGAGCTGCCACTCCATCCGGACCGGTGGTGGCGGTAACGCCGCCCAACGAGAATCCCAGACCCGCTACGGCGGGCACCGTCCGGATCTGGATCGCGGCCGCGACGACCGTGAGCGTGGCGTTGGCGGCCGACGCCGAGTAGCCGTGCGACCCGGAGAACGTTGCCTCCACGGCGTACCCGCCCGCCTGGTTGAGCTTCTTTCCCGGGATCGAGAAGGCGACATGGCCGGTTGGGTCTGAGTCGTCGCTCTTGAGCTGGACACCGTCGAGCATGAGGGCGAGGTGCTGGCCGGCCATCGGGCGGCCCGACGCATCCTTGAGGCTCGCCGTCACCGCGACGTCGTTGCCGAGCGGGCTCCCGGTGGGAATTGCCAGCGACAGGGACGTTCTTTGGGCACTCGTACCGGATCCGGACCCCTGGCCCGGGGGCTGTGCGGCGATCACGCTGAGCGACGCGACCGCCGAAGATCGCCGGCCACGCCCGCCGTCCGCGACCGCCGTCAGCCGGTAGACCCTGACGGTATTGAGCGTTGTGCCCGGGATCGTGAAGGTGGCCCGCCCCTGCGAGTCGGCGAACTTGGTTGCCAGCTGGACGTTGTCGACAAGCAACGTGATCGGGTGTCCTGCCGATTGGCCCTGCCGGCCGCCGAGGACGGCGACGACGCCGACGTTCTGGCCGACGACGCTCTGGGCGGGCGCCTGCAGGGTCAGGGTTGCAGACGAGGGCGGGCCCCCGAATGCGATCGCGGTTCCGGCGACGAGCGCCGCGGCCATGGACGAGAGCATCAAGGCCACAAGCACTGCCAGCGGCCGGACTGTCCGTCGCGTCGTTCCGGATTTCGAGAGGTTGGCCATAAGTTCCTTCACGCCGACCCCTCAGGACCGCGGACCATACTTCGGATCCGCGGTCGGGTGACCTACCCGTTCCGGTTCCGACGAGCGATGCCGGGTAGGCGGTGGCCGATCTCGACCCTCGGCTTACCCGCGGGGGCGCCGGCTATAATCGACATTGGTCGATATATAGGGCGTCGACAGATCGGTAGGCGTTTCTCCGGGGGCTAGGAGACCGCGGCGGCGCCGGACAGGCGCTTGCGGTACAGGGCGGCGCTTTCGGGGCAGGCGCCGGTGAACTCGGGCGAGGTCTGGATTGCGGCGGGAGCTGAGTCGCGCGAGTCCGGCACGTAGCCGAGCCGCGCGAACCAATCGGCGGCGGTCTCGGTCAGCAGGAACAGCTCGGCGATTTCGAGCGCCGCGGCGACGCCTTCAACCCGCTCCACGAGGCGCCGGCCAAGTCCGATTCCGCGATGGCCCGGCGCGACGCACACGGAGCGAAGCAGGGCCACCGAGCCGTATGGCTCGATTGCGGCACAGCCGACGATTCGGCCGTCCTCGCGGGCCACGACTGCGGTTCCAAGGGCAAGCTCGAATCCGTCGGTCGGCAGCAGGCCGGCCTCCAGCAGGCCTTCGATCTCCGGTCGATCGCCGGCTCGGGCGTGCTCGATCTCGATCACCCGCAGTTGCCTCCGCAGCAGCACGCTCCCGCGGCCGCCTCGATCGGCGCGACTGCCGCAGCCGCCGCGCCTACCAGTGCGCCGTCCGCCGGCTTGGTCGCCTTGACGATGACGCTGAACATTCCGTCCGCGACCTCGTGGCTCACAGTCAGCGAGACGTCGGCCATGCCGGCGGCTTCGAGCCCCGTTTGGAATTCGGAGAACGTTAGCGCCCCGGCGATGCATCCGCAGTAGGAACCGCGCTCGGCGCGCTGTTCTGCGGTCAGGGTGTCGGCGGCGATGATGTCGCTGATCCCGATCCGTCCGCCCGGACGCAGGACGCGGGCGATCTCGCGGAATACCGCCGGCTTGTCCGCGGCCAGGTTGACCACGCAGTTGCTGATGACGACGTCGATCGAAGCCGCGGGGAGGGGGATCGCCTCGATGTGGCCCTTGAGGAATTCGACGTTCGTGGCACCGGCTTCGGCGGCGTTCCGGCGGGCCAGGGCCAGCATCTCGTCGGTCATGTCCAACCCGAAAGCACGGCCGGTCGGCCCGACTCGCTTGGCGGACAGGAGCACGTCGATGCCTCCGCCCGACCCGAGGTC
>JADGQJ010000215.1 GCA_017881885.1 Chloroflexota bacterium | reverse complement strand
TCTCGGTCTTCGCCCGCGATTTCGCCCCACTCAAGGACCGGCTCGCGTCGCTGACCTCCCGGCTGGAGGCCGTGCCGGCGTTCCTGGAGCAGCACAAGACCCGCGCCACCGCTCCCCAGGTCCGGCTCTGGCAGGAGCTCGAGATCGAGTCCGGCGGCGACATGCCGACCCTTTTCGAAGAGGTCAAGGCCGCCGGCAATGGTGTCCTGGACGAGCGCGCCCAGACCCGCCTGGACAAAGCCGTGGAGACGGCTTCGGCCGCGGTGGTCGCATACGGCGACACTCTCAAGGCCGCAATGGGCTCCACAGTCGAGAGCTGGGCCCTGGGCTCCGACGCCTACGACCGGCTCGTGAGCCTGCGCGCCTTCGACGGCTTGGACGCAACGGAGATCCTCGAGATCGGCAAGCAGCAGCTCGCCCTCAATAAGGCGGCCCGCGTTGACGATGCGCGGCGAATCGACCCGACCGTCGACGAGCGAACGGTCGTCGACCGCGTCAAGTCGAAGCATCCCAAGACGTTCGACGAGGCGCTGGCAGCCTACAAGGACGCCATGATGCGGGCTCGGGCTCACATCATCGAGCACGAAATCGCCACGATGCCGGTGGGCGAACAGATCTCGGTCATCGCCACGCCGGAGTACCTGCGCACGGTCATTCCGTTCGCGGCCTACTTCGAGCCGCCCAAGTTCGACAAGCATCCGTCGGGCATCTACATCGTCACGCCGTCGATCCGGGACGATCCAAACGCCATGCGCGAGCATTACTTCGCCTCGATCAGCAACACCAGCGTCCACGAGGCGTACCCGGGCCACCACCTGCAGCTCTCCGCCGCCCTGGCTCACCCGTCTCTCGTGCGGCTGTTCACCGACGCGCCCGAGTTCGTCGAAGGCTGGGGCATGTACAGCGAGCAGATGATGCGGGAGCAAGGCTTCGACGACGGGCCCGAATTCATGCTGGCCCTGCACACCGACGCAATCTGGCGAGCCTGCCGGATCATCCTGGACGTGCGGATGCATCGCGGCGAACTGTCCGTCGACCAGGCGACCGAGCTGCTCGTCGAGCACACCGGGTTCGAGCACGCCAACGCCCAGGCCGAGGTCTTCCGCTACACCTACACGCCTACGTATCAGCTCAGCTACCTGCTCGGAAAGGTGCTGCTGCTCCAACTCCGTGCCGACGAGCAGCGCCGCCTCGGCGATCGCTTCAGCCTGAAGCGCTTCCACGACACGCTCCTGAACAACGGCAGCCTGCCGATCAGCTTCCACCGTCGGCTGATCGCGGAAGAGGCCGCCGCCGAAGGCAAGACGAACCGCGCGGCGAACGGATAGCGCCTCGTGCTCGTAGTCCCATCGATCGACGTCGAGAACGGCCGCTCCCGCATCGTCCACTGGCCGGGCGTGGCCACCGGCGCGGGCACGCCGAGCGACAGGCCGGATCGGATCGCCGAGCGGTTCGTCTCCGCGGGCGCCACGCTGATCCACATCGTGGACATGGACGGGGCGCGGGCCGGCCGGCCGGCCAACCTCGAGGCGATCGGCCGGGTCGCGAACCGCGTGGCGGTGCCGCTCCAAGTCGCCGGGGGCATGGAGGGAGCGGACAACATCCGCCTCGCGTTTGCCGCCGGAGCGACGCGCGTGGTCGTTTCGATGGCCATGGCGGACCGCCCCGATGAGCTCTCGGAGTGCCTGGCAGTGGCCGGCAACTGGCTGGCCGTCGGACTCGATCCACGCCCCGACCGCATTGCCGCGTATCCTTGGCATCGACCCGCGCCGCCGAGCCTGATCGAACTGGCCGGAGAGCTGGTGGACCTGGGGGTCCGCCGCCTCGTCCTGTCGCACGGCGGAGCGCGTCCGGACCTGCCGTTCCTCGCCGAAATGGCGCGGACGATCAGCGCCGAGCTGTTCGTAGCGGGTGGGTCCGTGGACCTGAACTCAATACGGGGCCTGCGTGACGCGTCGATCGCAGGCATCATCCTCGGTGAGCCGCTCCTGTCCGGAGCCCTAGATTTCGCCAAAGCCCTGGAGGCCGCCGCATGATCCTCGCTTCTTTAGCATCGTCGCCGCGCCGGCTCGTGACCGTCGGCCTCGTCGCATGGCTTGTTGCCGCCTGCGCCGTGCCGACGAGCCCGCCCACGCCCTCGGCGACGCCACTCCCGAGCATTCCGGCCCCGGCCCCGGCCTACACCCTCGGCCCTACCGCGGGCGACTGCCCGACCTCGGCGCCGCCCCCGATGGCCGCCGGCGCAACGGCCACAGTAACGATGACGACCAACTTCGGGACGATCGTGATCAAGGTTGAGGGCACATTCGGGCCCAATGCCGCGGGTACCTTCACCGCGCTGGCCCGCTGCGGCTATTACAACAACGTCCTGTTTCATCGCGTCGTGAAGGGCTTCGTCGTCCAGGGCGGCGACGGCCAGTACGCACGCCTGCCCAACTACGACCCGGACAAGTTCGGCAAGGGCGGCCCCAGCTGGACGATCACGGACGACCCGGTCACTACACCCTACAAGCGGGGAACGGTCGCGATCGCCAACCTCGGCACCGCCAACACCGGCAGCTCCCAGTTCTTCATCGTTCTCAGTGACACGGCCTGGACCAGCACCACGCCCAAGACCTACTCCATCTTCGGCACGGTGACCCAGGGCATGGACGTGGTCGACAAGATGGCCCTCGTTCCGCTGGGCGGCGAGCCGGCCACCGCAAACGATCCCCAGGATCAGCCGGTTCAGCCGATCGTCATCACCGGCACGACCGTTACCAACCCCTGATCGACTTCGCACTGTATTCAACGCCGGCCCGGCCGGCGAGGAGACACCCATGACCAAGGCCACAATCGAAACCGACAAGGGCACGATCGAGATCGACATCAAAGACAAGGGCGCCCCAAAGGCTGCAGCCAACTTCATCGAGCTGGCGCGCAAGGGCTTCTACGACGGCGTCAT
>JADGQJ010000214.1 GCA_017881885.1 Chloroflexota bacterium | reverse complement strand
TCGGGCGTGCACATCGCCTACGACGCGGCCGGCGCGATCGCGATCCTGGTCGGCCTCGGCGTCCCGCTCGATCATGCCGTCGAGTCGCTGGCCTCGGTCGGCCCGGCTTTCGGCCGGCTGGAGAAGATCGACGCCGACGGTCGATCCATCGTCCTGGCCTTCGCCAAGAACCCGACCTCGTACAACACGACACTGCGCGCGCTGGCAACGGAAGGCGAGCCGCGGCAGCTATTGATCGCGGCGTCGAACACGCTGGTCGACGGCGAGGATTTCGGCTGGCTCTGGGATGTCGATTTCGAGACGATGGCACCCAAGGTCGAACGGGCGGTCGTCTCCGGCACTCGGGCGGACGAGCTGGCGAACCGGCTCAAGTACGCTGGGCTGTCTCCCAGCAAGATGACCGTTGTCGAGGATCGAACCGATGCGCTTGAAGCCGCGCTGCGCGGGCTTCCGCCAGATCGACGGTTGGTCGTCCTGTCGGGCTACACGCCCCTGATCGAGCTGCGCAACGAGATGCGCCACCGCGGCTGGACGGGGAGGTACTGGGCCGTATGAGCAAGCGCAAGCCGACCGAGCCGCTCGCGCCCACGCTCGCGCCCGCGCCCGCGCCGACGCCCGCGCCCGCGCTCGCCCGCCTGCCGAAAGCCCCGGCCCGCGTCACGGCCCAGTCGCGCCGCCGGCCCGAGGAGCACAACCACCGGCCGCTTCGGATAGCGCACCTCTACCCGTCGCTGCTGAACGTGGCCGGGGACGGCGGCAATCTGATCGCAATCGCCCGGCGCGCGGAATGGCGGGGCATCCCCGTCGAGGTGGTAGCAGTCGAGAAGGGCGAGACGCCCGACTTCCGCAAGTTCGACGTGGTGTTGTTCCACGGTGGGCAGGACGTGGAGATGGCGGTCGCGGCGGAAGACTTCGCGAAGAAGGCGCCGTCGCTGCGTGAGGCCGTCGATGAGGGAGTCCTGGTCTTCGCCGTATGCGCGGGGCTCCAGCTATTGGGCCACCGATACATATCGAACGCGGGCGAGGAGATGGTCGGGGCCGGAATCCTCGACCTCGAGACGCGCGGCGGGCCGCAGCGGTTCATGCAGCACGCCGCATGCGAGGTGACGATCGACGGCGCCACGGAGACGGTCGTGGGCTTCGAGAACCACTCCGGGCTGACGGAGCTCGGGCCCGGCTGCGAGGCATTCGGGCGGGTCATCGCCGGCGCCGGCAACAACGGCAAGGACGGCCTGGAGGGCGCCCGTGCGGGCAACGTCTTCGCCACGTACTTGCACGGCCCGGTCCTGCCGAAGAACCCGTGGCTCACGGACCGGCTGATCGAGATTGCCGTTTCGCGTGCGGAAGGCGCGCCCTTCACCCTCGCCCCGCTCGACGACGAGCTCGAGCGCCACGCCCACGACGTGGCCCTGGCCAAGGCGATGGCGAATCGCGGCCGCCGCACAGCGCTGGAACCGGCGAAGCTCGTGAGGGGCCTCAAGAGATAACGCCGCGGAGTGGCGGGGCGGGGAGCGTCATCGGCCTCGATGCACGGCCGCAGGAACTGCGCCTGCCGAGATTGAACGTTTCGCTTTGACCGAGCATCAGTCGGCCAGAGGCGGCACGGAGCCGCCCCGCCGGAGGGGACAATGCTCGATATGGCACTCGACGCCCTCGACCAGATCGACGACACCGTCCGGTCGCTGCTGGTCGCGCGCGCGCAGGAGGCCCAGCGCCTCGCGAGCTGGATCCTCCACGATCCTGCCGCGGCCGAGGACGCCGTGCAGGAGGCGGCCTTACTGGCCTGGGACCGGCGCCGCAGCCTGCGCAATCTCGAGACCGCCGACGCCTGGTTCAACCGGATCCTGGTGAACGTCTGCCGCCAGGAGCTCAGGCGCCGGGCCCGAAGACCTGCCGTCACCGAGATCGAGCCTATCAACGACGGTGGTCATGGTCGGGTGCCGGTGCGCGACGAGCTCACGAGAGCCATTCTCACGCTCACGCCCGACGAGCAGATCGTGGTCGCGTTCCGATTCGGGCGGGATCTCACCGTCGTCCAGATCGCTTCCGAAACCGGCATGGCCGAAGGGACCGTCAAGTCCCGCCTCCACTACGCCCTCGAACATTTGCGCGCCGCGCTCGAAGCCGACCGGCGCGTTGAGGAGATGCTCCGATGACCCGCCCGGACCTCGAGCGCGAGCTCCGCGATCACTACCTCTCGTTGGATGGCGGTTCACTCGGCGCGGCCTCGCGAGTCGCCGCGGCCCTCGACCGGGCGCCGGCCCGTCGCCGCTGGAGCATCGGCCGGTCGATGCCGTCCCGCGCCCTCGTGGCCACGTGTTCTGCTTTGGTGGTCGTGGCCCTGGTCGCCGCCGCCCTGTTGCTGCCCGGGCACGGGTCGCCCGCAGGACCGGACGCCAGTTCGACCGCGAGCCCCGGAGCGGCCGACACTCCGGTCGCTACTCCAATCGCCACGCCCTTCGTACGGCCGACACCGGCGACACCCACTCCCACCATCGATCCCGCCCGGGCGAAGGTCTCCGACGCCGGGATGACTCGGGCGGGCCTGATCTGGGCACTCCGGGACACCGGGCTGGATATCTCCACGGACAATGGCCAGACCTGGCACGAGAACCCGCTGCCGGCGGGGTCCAAAGGTGCGAACGGCACCATTGAGGCCGTCGCAGTCGTCGACCCCGACCATGCGTTCGTCGCTGTGGGCATGAGCCTGGCCGCCGGGCCAGGCGCGAAGTCGTCCAAGGGCATCACCACGATCGCGATCTATCGCACCCAGAACGGTGGGGCAACCTGGCAGACCCTCAAGGCCAAGTCGTTCGAGGGAGACGTTTTCGTGGAGTTGCTATTCGTCGACGCCAATGCCGGCTTCGCTGTCGTCGAACCGGTGACATCGGGCCCGACCACCATCATGCACACGCTGGATGGCGGCGCCAATTGGACCGTTACGAGTTCGACGG
>JADGQJ010000213.1 GCA_017881885.1 Chloroflexota bacterium | reverse complement strand
CGGCTGCCGGACAAGGTCGACTACGCCGGCCGCGGCGACAACCCGCTCAAGTCGGACGCGTCGTTCGTGAACACGACCTGCCCGAGATGCGGCGGGCCGGCGCGCCGCGAGACGGACACCCTGGACACCTTCATCGACTCGAGCTGGTACTGGTTCCGCTACCTGTCGCCGAAAGACCCGAGCGCGCCGGTCGATCGCTCGATCGAAGCCCGCTGGTGCCCGGTCGCCCAATACACCGGCGGCGCCGAGCACGCCGTCATGCACCTGCTCTACGCCCGCTTCTTCACCAAGGCGATGGCGGACCTGGGCCTGGTCCACGAGCGCGAGCCGTTCAAGCGGCTCTTCAATCAGGGCCAGATTCTGGGCGCCGACGGCGAGCGGATGAGCAAGTCGCGCGGCAACGTCCAGGACCCCGACGAGCTGGTGTCGCGTTACGGGGCCGACGCCGTCCGGATCTTCCTGATGTTCATGGGGCCGTGGGACCAGGGCGGGCCGTGGAGTCCGACGGGGATCGGCGGCATCAGCCGCTTCCTCAACCGAGTCTGGCACACGGCGTTGGACCCGCACGGCGTCGACGCCGGCGACCCTGAGTCGGGCGTGCTTCCGGCCGGGCAGGATCGCGCGGCGGCCGAGAAGGCGCTGCGCAAGGCCGCTCACCAAACCCTCCGTGCGGTCACGGACGAATACGCCGAGATGCGCTTCAACACGATGGTCGCGCACCTGATGGAATTGTCGAACCTGCTGCAGCGATACCGCGGCACCGAAGTTGCCGGCACGAAAGCCTGGGACGAAGCGGTCCGGCTAATGCTCCTGATGCTCGCGCCCTGCGCGCCGCACATCGCAGAAGAGTTGTGGTCGCGGCTGGCCGAGGCTCGAGGAGAGGCGTGGTCCTCGATCCACACCCAACCCTGGCCTGCGGTCGACGAGGCAGCCGCGGCCGAGAACGAGCGCGAAGTGCCGGTCCAGGTCAACGGCAAGCTGCGCGATCGCGTCATGGTGGCGGTGGCCACGTCTCAGGCCGAGCTCGAGGCGATCGTCCTGGCGCGCCCCAAGATCGTGGCCGCCCTGGAAGGCAAGACGCCGCTCAAGGTGATCCACGCCGGCGGCAAGCTCGTGAATATCGTGGTGCGGTAGAAACCTCATCGTCCCCGCAAGGCGGCCGCGCGGCCCGCGGCCGAACTCTCGAAGCCGCGCCTACTCGATAGCCGACTCGATGGAGGACTCGTCGCCTCGACACGCAAGGAGACGAGCCCGATGGACCCAGATCCTGCACGGCTAGCCGTTCCTGTCCGGTGGCACCGGACATCTGCGAGATCACGGCTCACGGCCGCGGGATCGCTAGATGGCGGTAGCGGTGGAACCCTGCCTCTCCGGCCGTACAATCGGGCCCAGCCTAAGAATCGTGGCACGCGAAGGGAGACGCCGTCATGGAGCCAGGCACCGTCAGCCGGCCGGCCGGGGCCGTCGGCGCCCGTCAAACCAGCGCGGAGCGCGCCGAAGCCATCGCCCGAGTGGTCGAATCGGCCCAACGTCTCGGCGTCGAGCTTGACGAGCGCGAAGCCCAGGATTGGGTCGAAGCCATGGCCAACGAGGAGTCCGGCGGCGACCTCGTGGTCGACGTGAATACCGGCGTGTACGGCCACCGCGTCTCGATGCTCGACTTCCAGCCGGAGGATCTGGCCCGCTTCCGCGAGATGGGCAAGATCGTGGGCTTCGACGACCGCCCGCCCAACGTCCTGACCGCGCTCTCGATCTCGGGTTCGGCCGCCCAGAGCAAGATCAACGCCTTCCCGGCCGACTGCGACTTCTTCGAGCGCATCAACATCAAGGCCGACACTCGCGAAGAAGCCTGCGCCGTCCTGGCCGACATGATTCGTGAGAAGGCCCTCGCGACGGCGAGCGGGCCCGGCCATCGGCTGTGGGAAGTCAAGTTCGGCCAGCATCCCGTCGAGGCGACCAAGGGCGGCAAGCCGGTCGGCGTGAAGTCGCCGATGTCGTGGACGGTCGACGAAGTTCGCGCCGGGCAGATGGAAGTCACGCTCATGGACGGCTCGACTGCCGTCTACACGTGGGCCGATGCGACCCGCGACCCCGGCTGGTGCAAGATCGACTGGGTCATTTCCGACAAATCGCGCGGCAAGCTGGCCAACGCCAGCAACGTCCTCGACACGACCTGGGAAGCCCCCGACGGGAAGATCGTGCCGCTAGACGGCTTCCTCGATCCCTACTTCCAGGAGGTCTACCTCGACGCCGACTCGATCCCGATCTTCTCCAAGCTTGTGAAGGAGCTCTCGGCCGACACGGTCGACGACTATGTCGAGGCGCTCGAGCACGAGGTCTGGAAGTACACGGTCGAGCATCCGAGCTACGGCAAGGTCGCGCGGCGCCTCTACAACGTCTTCCGCATGAACGGCCACTACGCCGAGGCTGCCTTCATTCGTGAGTTGTTCGACGAACCGATCACGGCGCTGTACCAGGTTGCGGCCCTCGTCCAGACGCTGAACGACGCGGCCGGCTCCGGCGAGGACTTCGAAGCCGAGACCATGATCGAGCAGGTCGACAAGCTGATCATGTCGGCGATCCAGGCGCTCGACGGGCCCGAGGAGGCCGAAATGGTCGGCCACCTCCTAAAGCTGCGGAACTCGATCCAAGCGCGCGGAGCCGAAGCCGACCGGGCGGAGGACATGACCGATGTCCAGGACGCGGCTATGAAGTCGGTCAACGCCTACTTCGAGCGGGCGCTCCGCTCGGTGCCCGAGATCGACGCGTACCTCCAGGACATCGTCAAGCGGGCACCGTAGCCGGTTACCGTGGTCGTGCGGCCGTGGTGCGACGCGCCCCGGCACGGCGCGCGCGTGCGATAAGCCGCAGTTGAGCCGAAGGTGATCGGCCTCCGATAGCGTTCGCTCGAACCCCGCCGAGCACGCTGAACCGGAGACGCCGATGGATACCAGCGCGCCCTGGCGGGCTATCGAGACGCCCGAGTCCGCCCGGCCCGA
>JADGQJ010000101.1 GCA_017881885.1 Chloroflexota bacterium | reverse complement strand
CCGAGCGATGACGGCGCCGGTCGAAGGGTCATGGACTGCGCCCGTGTGCTCGCGAAGGACCTCGACCGGCCGGCCGTCGATCCAGTGGCTCAAGATCGGGGGGGCAACGTGCTCGACCGAACCGGGTACCTGCGTTGTCACGATGTTTGCCTCCATGGCTGTTGATGCGTCGGATTCAGACGATCCGGACGTCGGGGTTCGGAAGGACGATGTCGCGGATCGCGGCCTGCAAGTCGTGGTAGGCCTTGATGAAGCCGCGGAGGGTACGGACGGTGGCGCCATAGGTGTCGAACTCGGCCGGGGTCAGCCCGTCTGGTTCGTATGCGTGCCTGAAGTCGGGAAGCTTGTCGTAAAGCTCTGAAAGGATGGCCGGATCGACGGGTTCGTCCATCCGCGCCACTGGGTCGATGCCGCTATTGTTGAAGCGGACCTGCCAGGCGTACGGAATGGTCAGGCTGACTTCACCGCCGACCAATTCGGTCCAGTGGAGATGATGGCGAAAAGCCGCCACCAGCATGCGGCTGCGATAGCCGCGCTCCTTGAAGATGCCGTACGTCCGCTTGAACGCAGCGATCCCGGCCCAGTCCAGCGCGGCCGGGTTGACGGAAAGGCCGTCGCGCTCGACGACGACCTTCAGCCAGTCGTCAAGACGGCCGATCATGATGGTCACGATCGGGACAACCTTTCCGGCATCGCCGCCGGCGGCCGCGAACCGCTTCAGGCCACGTTCCACTGCCTCGGCCGCGGCGATCGCCTGCGGGACCGTGAACGAAACCGTCGCGTTGATGCTGACCCCCTTGGCCGTGGCCTCCTCGATGGCGACCATGCCGGCGGACGTTGCCGGGAACTTGACGTGGAGGTTGGGGGCGAGGCCGGCAAAGCGCACGGCCTGCTCGACCATTCGCGCGGCGTCGCGGTAGTTGGCCGGGTTGGTCTGCACCGACAGCCAGCCTTTTCGCCCGTACTCCCGCTGGATTGGGGCGAGCTTCGCGGCTCCCCGGACAGCCATCTCCTCGATGATCGCCCAGGTCAACTCCACCTCGGACCAGGTCGGGTTCTCGGCGGCCAGCTGGCGGACACGCGGAACCCAGTGCGCCTTCTCCTTGCCTATGACCTCGAGCACGATCGACGGGTTCGAGGTGGCTCCGGTGGCGCCGCGCTCGATTGCGTACGCCAGCTCGTCGACCGCGCACGAGTCGTTCCAGTAGTCGGTGGGACCGAGTCGTGCCGTCCGAAGAAGGGGAGTGTCGAGCATGGTCTAGTGGCCTCAGGTGGGGTCCGCTGGTTCGCTAGTCCAACAATAATCGATGATCGATGATAGTGCCGAACGGCACTTGCTGGTCCCTACGGCCCGACCGAGTGTTCGCCTCTGGCAGGCTTGTCTGCCCGAGTCTGTGTTGGTCGACCAGCCAGATGGGCTGGCTCCGGCGAGTAGGAGGTTCGGCGTGGAGACAGAAACCAAGAACACGATCCCGCTCTGGCTGGCCGTCGCGATCACCGTCATCGTGAGCCTGCCCTTCGGCATTTGGCTCGGCCAGCTCAACCTGCCGCTGTGGGCGGCGTTCATCGTGTGGGCCGAGTACTTCACCCTTGGCGCCAAGCCTTCGGCGTTGAAGATCATGGTGCCCGCGTACATTCTCGGCGTCGCCGGCGGAGCAGCGATCTGCGAGCTCTACCAGGTTCTCGCGAAGGTCTTTGGCGACGGTAAGATCGTCGACTTCGGTCTGCAGACCCTGACGAACAACAACCTGGCCCTGTACATCTCGTTCTTCGTCGGCTTCTGCCTCCTTATCTATGCCATGAAGTGGATGGCCGTAACCGGCGGCGCCGGGACCCTCCCCTTCTTCAACGGCGTCTCGGTGTTCCTCGGCGTGTACTTCACTGGCACCTTCCTCGGATGGTTCAAGGACTTCAACATCGGCACTGACATGATCGGCTATGCGATCGTGATCTTCGCCGCCATCAGCGCCATCCTGGGCGGCCTGCTCGGCGCGGCGCTCGGCTGGTTCAACGTGGTGATCTTGTTCCCGCGTGAGGTCAAGAAGTCCGCGTACCCGGTTCGTCAGCAATCGGCCTAATCTGCGGAATCGGCTCTCCCGCAGCCATCCGCGCAGGTCGCATCCCGTCATCGCACTCCACGCCGCTCTCCATCGGAGGACCCTCTCGCCGTGACGGGCGGCGAGGGGTCCCCCGCCCGAGGATCTGGATCGCCTCACATGCAACCTATCTCTTGACGAGAGGTGGCCGGTGTTTCGGACCAGATCCCCTGGACGTTGGGAGGAGCGGCGCCGATTTTGATAGGCGTCTGCCAATTCTATGGTTGGCGGTCGCGACCCTGGCTGCGTCGTAACGGCGACGCCTAATTCGGGGGAACCACTATCTGGAGGCAACGGCAATGGCGGAAGCCACAAAACTAGTTGGCCCGGGCGAAGAGGTGCTCGGGCAGTTCTTCGGCGACAAGGACTTCCCCGTCGAATGGGCGTCCGAGACCGAGAAGGAACTGTTCTGGGTCTACGACGACCTGCATTGTCCGCATCCCATCAGCCCGATGTACAACGACATCGGCGGCTGGTGGCTCAGCTGCGATCACATGTTCCGCCGCTTCGGCACCCCGTTCGCGACGGACTGGATCGCCAAGATTGTCAACGGCTACCTGTACACCGCGGCCATCCCGGCCCAGGCGGGCCTCTCGACGCCCGCAACCGAGTACGGTTCCGCGATCGTGCCCGTCGTGCCGGAGGATCCAGCCTACGCCGCCAAGATCGGCGCGTACCTGGGCTTCGTCCTGCCCACCTACGGCGACGAGTTCGCGACGTGGTGGACCGAGCGGCTTCGCCCGGAGATGGACCACAACTTCAAGTATCTCGAGGACAAGTTCGACCAGGCTTCGCAGATGAGCCTGGCGCAACTGGCCGTCCTGCTCGAGGATGCGATCGACATCCACGATCGGCACTGGAAGATCCATTGGATGCTCAACTTCGCCCAGCTCTCCGCGACGCTCAACCTGCGAGCCGTCATGGAGAAGACCCACGGCAAGATCAACGAGCAGATCCTGGGACGCCTCCAGAGCTCGGCCAAGGACCGCAACTGGGACTCGATCGAGGCCCTCTGGAAGATGAAGGAAGAGGCCAAGGCGGATACCGTCCTGGCCACCGCCTTCAAGCACGAGACCGCCGGTGAGATCATCGCCGCTCTCAAGTCGACCGAGCGCGGCAAGAAGTTCATCGCCGACCGGATCGTGCCGTACCAGAAGGAATACGGCTGGCACGCGGTCTGGAGCCACGAGTTCCGATTCCCGACCGTGCGCGAGCACATGGAGCCGGTGATCGAACTGGTCCGCGGCTACATCCAGACCGACTACAACTATCCCAAGACCATCAAGGTCCTTGCGGACGACATCGCTGCCGCCGCCAGGGAGATCCTCGAAGGCCTCAGCGGGGACGCTCTGGCCGAGATGAAGGTCGCCAACGACATCAACCTCAAGATGGCCCCGCTCACCCCGGACCATCACTTCTACATCGACCAGGGTGCCAACGCCCACCTCCGCATGGCCCTCATCCTGTGCGGCCAGAAGCTCGTGGAGATGGGCGCCCTCGACTCCCCCGAGGACGTCGTCTACTTCAAGTACAACGAGTTCCGGGTCTTCATTGGCAATACCGCCGGCATGGACGGCAGGGCGCTCGTCGCCCAGCGTCGGGCCGAGCAGGACAAGGCCTACACCTTCCGCCCGAAGTCGTGGATCGGCACATGTACGCCGACCCAGCTGGCTTTCCCCTACTTGAACCTGTGGGGCTTCCCCGACAAGTTCACCCGCAAGCCCTCGACGGTCAAGGGCCAGATCAACGGCATGGCCGCTTCACCCGGTGTCGTCGAAGGCACCGCCAAGGTCGTCCTCACCGAAGACCAGTTCGACCAGGTCAAATCAGGCGATATCCTTGTCTGCATCATGACCAACCCGGCCTGGGTTGTACTCTTTACCAAGATCGTTGGCCTCGTTACCGACGCTGGCGGTACTGTGTCTCACCCGGCCGTTCTGTCGCGCGAGTTCAGCATCCCTTGTGTCGTCGGGACAGACGTAGCCACCCAGAAGATCAAGAACGGCGACCGGATCCGCATCAACGGAACCACCGGTCTCGTCGAGATCCTCGAGTCTGCCGCCGCAGGGCTCTCGCCGCGCCAGGGTGACGCACCAAAGCTCTAACCGGAGACTCGATGACGCCAGACGTCCAGATCTCACGCAGCCCCCTGAGCGATCAGGTCAAGGATCGTCTCCTGCAAGAGATTCTGGCCGGCGCGTACCCGCCCGGCTCTCGAATCGTCGAGACCCGAGTTGCACGGGAGCTTGGCATTAGCCAGGCTCCCGTGCGAGAAGCACTGCGCGACCTCGAAGGTCTCGGGGTCGTCGAGATTTCGACGTATCGGGGCGCTCGCGTCCGACACCCATCCAAAGCCGAGCTGCTCGAGGCCTACGGGATTCGGGCGGAGCTCGAGTCCCTCGGCGCGCGACTTGCCTTGCCTCTGATGTCGGAGGCGGACCTCGAACAACTCGAGGGCTACATCGAAGAAATGCAGCAAGCGGCCGACGCGGGCGATACCCACACGGAGGCCGTCATCGACGTCGCGTTCCACGGCCGTATCATCCAACTCTCCGGTAATCACACTCTTCAACGGGTCTGGCGGTATCTCGAGCCGCTCTCCCGAACATTCATCACTCTCGGAGTCCCGGGCGTGAACCCGCGCCGTATCGCCGACCTCCACGTCCCGATTCTCGTGGCGCTCCGCAGCGGTGACCCCGACCAGGCCGAGGCGGCATACCACCTCCATTTTGAAGCGGCGGGCGACATGTTCCGGGAGACCTGGCGCGACGATCCGGCGCCTGCGCAAGGGGCCGGTCCGAACCTGGACTGACGGCGAGTCGCCGAGCAGACCCTGGATCTGTTCGTGTCGGATGCCGGAGGCTGTTCGGCGCGACCCGACGAAACACCAAGACGCCGCGACATAGGTCGATCGGCACGACCCCGAGCAGGGGTGCCACGGCGCCAAGGCCGCCTGGAGAAGGAGCACATGAACGAACGACTGCAACTGTCCGAGGAGATGTCCGCCGAGACTGCGCGTCTGCGAGTGGACGTTTACGGCGGTGAGCCCCGAGAGCACGTCCTCGAAGACCTGAACTTCCTCAACTACCGGCTCGCCGACGTGCGCATCTCGCCCGAGGTGACCCTGTCGGAGCCCGACATCGTCCTGAACCAGGACGGCGACAAGTCGATCTCCTTCGACGGACGCAAGATGACGTTCCAGGGCCCGTGGCCGGCCGGTCCGATCCAGAAGGTCGTGGTCGCGATGCTCGCCCTGCGCCTGGAGGCCAAGGGTCTGCACCCCTTCCATGCCTCCGCGGTGCGCTATCGCGGCAAGACCGTCATGTTCCTCGGTGGCGAATCAAACCACGGCAAGAGCATGGGCCAGCTCGAAGCCTGCCGGCGCGGCGCGCTGCTGGTCTCCACGGAGACGACGATCATCGACGAGGCCGGGCGCGCGGTGAAGGGCTCCAAGGAACCGTTCATCAAGAAGCGCACCGAAGGCACGGAGCGCGCGGACAAGGCCGCTCCCGAGGCTGGCGTCGCGAAGTTCTTCGGGGCAATGCCGACATGGGAGCTCTACCAGGAGCAAAGTCCGGTAGACGTCGTCGTGGTGCCGGCGATCGACGGCAACTACAGCCCTACGCTTGCCGAGATGATTCCCTTCGAGCGACAGTTCCAAACGCTTCATTCGCTCCAGAACTACTTCCTGCTCAACGAGCTGCTCGCCGCTGACTGGCCGATGCCGATGGTCGACACAGAGCCCCTTCGCCGCGCCCGCGCCAGGTGGGTCACCAAATTCACGGATCGCCCCTACTACTTCGTAAGGGCAGCTACCCCGCAGGTGCTGCTCGACGAGATCGATAAGATCCTCTGAGCCGCGGAGGTTCCGAAACCATGCAAACGTTCGCCTACGAGCGGCCCGCGACGCTGGCCGAAGCGGTGGCGCTCCTGGAGGCCCACGGCCCGGACGCTCGCGTCCTGGCCGGGGGCACGGATCTCGTCATCCGGCTTCGCGACGGGTCCGCGCGGCCGCGAGTGGTGATAGACGTCAAGCGGATCGCCGAGCTGAGTCCAACGATCCGCGAGCACGAGGGGATCGTCACTATCGGGGCGACGACGGTCATGACCGACCTCGCCGATAGCAAGCTTGTGCGGCGTCTATTCGAGGCGCTCGCCGAGGCCGCGGCCGTTGTCGGGTCGGTCCAGATCCGGAACCGCGCGACGCTCGCCGGCAACATCTGCAACGCATCGCCCGCCGCCGACACCGCGCCGCCGCTTCTGGTTTATGGGGCTGTTGTCGTCGCCACCGGCCCACAAGGCACGCGGCGGATCCCGATCTCGGAGTTCTTCGTGCGGTCGGGTGTGACCACGCTCGAGCGAAGCGAGCTGGTCGTCGCTGTCGAGCTGCCGGTGCCGACCAGTCGCACGGGCGCGGCGCATCTGCGCAGGACGCGCCGACGCGGCCACGACCTCGCCTCGGTCACGGTCTGCTGCTCGGTCGACGCGAACGGCGTAACCCGACTCTCCTACGGCAGCGTGGGTCCTCGGCCGGTTCTCACGGTCGACGAAACCGGCGTTCTCGCCGACCCCACCGCGGCGGATGCTGCGAAGGCGCCGATCCTGGAGAGGATGTTTGCCGACGCCAGCCCGTCGAAGCGTTCGATGCGGGCGAGCCCCGAATACCGCCTGGCTATGCTCCGCGTTCTCGGCTCACGGGCGGTCCGCACGGCGATCGAGCGGCTGGCGTCGGACGCGCCGGTGGAGGAGTGAGCGGCATGGAGACGCGTTCCATCAATATCGTCGTGAACGGGCGCGGGCGGGCGCTCGAGGTGGCCGTTCATCACACCCTGCTCGACGTCCTTCGAGACGACCTCGAACTGACCGGCACGAAAGAGTGCTGTCTGGTCGGCGAATGCGGCGCCTGCACTGTGGTGGTCGACGGGCGGATCGTCGACTCCTGCCTGATGCTGGCCGTCGAAGCCGACGGTGCCGAGATCCTGACGGTCGAAGGGCTCGCCCAGGACGGGCAGCTCAGCCCGCTCCAGCAGGCGTTCCTCGACAAGGGAGCCGTCCAATGCGGCTTCTGCACGCCGGGACAGCTGATGGCAGCGCAGGCACTCCTGGACGGAAATGCCGATCCCAGCGTGGCCGAGATCCAGGAAGGCCTGGCCGGCAACCTGTGCCGATGCGGCTGCTACTTCCAGATCACCGAGGCGGTCCTCTCCGCCGCCGAAGGGGGACACCGATGACCAGGCGTCTGGTCGGCACCTCCCCCAACCGCGTCGGGGGCTTCGGGCGCGTCTCGGGCCTCCAGGAATATGTGGCGGACATCAGGATCCCGGACGTCCTCGAGGGGAAGCTCGTCACCCTAGACTGCGCACGGGCCCGGATTATCTCGATCGACACCTCCGCGGCAGAGCAGGTACCGGGTGTCCGCCTCGTCATGACCGCGGCCGACCTGCCCCAGCCCATGCCCCGCTTCGGGCCGCAGCTCGAGGACCGGCCGGTGATCGCGGTCGGCGAGACGAAGTACCACGGCGAGCCCGTCGCGATTGTCGCGGCCGAAACGAAGGACGCGGCGGCGGAGGGTGCGCGACTGGTCCACGTCGAGTACGAGGAGCTGCCAGCGGTCTTCACCGTTGCGGCCGCACTGGACCCCGCGGCGCCCCTGGTGCAGGACCCCTCGCTCCGACCGAACGACAAGTTCGCCTCTACGAACGTCCTCCGCGAGCACCGGGTTGGCTGGGGCGACGTGGACACGGTGAAGGCCGACCTCGTCATCGAGAACTCCTACTCGTTCCCCATCGTCACCCATTTCGCGATCGAGCCGCATGCCTTCATGGCGGCGCCGGACGGCAACGGAATCGCTGTCTGGAGCTCGATCCAGCATCCCAACTGGTTGCAGAAGATCCTGGCGAAGCTTCTCGGCCTCCCGCTCTCGAAGGTCAGGGTCTACGCTCCGGATCCGGGTGGCGGCTTCGGTGGGAAGCAGCACACCAAGTACGAGCCACTCGTCGCTTATGCGGCCTTGAAGGCGGGCCGGCCGGTGCGGCTCATCCTGAGCCTCGAGGAGTCATTCCAGGCCGCACGCCGAGCAGCGTGCGAGATCGGCGTCCGAACCGGCTTCACGGCGGACGGCAAGATCGCCTTCCAGGACGTCAAGGCGGACTACCTCATCGGTGCGTACACGGACATCGCCGACCGCGTCGTCGGAAAGGGGAGCTATCCCGCCGCCGGGCCGTACAACGTTCCCGCGGTACGGATCCTCGCGCGCAGCATTCTGTCGCACACCTTGCCGTCCACGGCGTTCCGCGGCTTCGGCAACCCGCAGGTCAACTGGGCGGTCGAGTCGAACCTGGATGAGGGAGCCCGCGCTCTCGGCATCGACCGACTCGAGATTCGACTGCGCAACCTGGCGCGCAAGGGCGACGCGTTCATCCCGTTCGACACGCCCGCCGACGGCGACTGGGACCAGGCGGTGCGCCGAGCCGCCGACCTGATCGGATGGGACCAGCCTCTCGCACCGGGTCACGGACGCGGCATCGCCGTCGGCATCAAGTCCGGACCGACCACAGGACTCTCGTATTCGACCGTCCGTCTGCTCGCCGACGGAAGCGTCGTCGTGCTGGCGGGCACGTCGGACATGGGCCAGGGCGCCCGGACGATCCTCGCTCAGATCGCCGCCGAGGAGCTCGGTGCTCCGCTCGACTCGATTGCGATCGTCATGGGCGACACTGCGATCGTGCCGTACGACCAACAAACGTCCGCCAGTCGCTCCACCGTGTTGATGGGCAACTCCGTACTGATGGCTTGTCGCTCGATCCAGTCGCAGATCCGTACCATGGCCGCGCGACTCCACGAGGTCGACGAGTCGGATATTTCGATCGAGCGAGGCGTCGTCAAGCTGCCCGACCGGGAGCTGACGATCCTCGAGGTGCTGAAGCCCGGTCTGGGCCGCCTCGGCGGGGAGCTGACCGGGAACGGCGAGATGCGAAAGGATGC
>JADGQJ010000027.1 GCA_017881885.1 Chloroflexota bacterium | reverse complement strand
ACGGGGACGACTGAGCGGCCGAAAGGCGAGACGGGGAGCTCCGTCGAGCGAGGGTCGATCACCAGCTCCAGCCGAAGCTCGGCACCCAGCCCGGCCTTGAGTTCCGCCGGCGTTCCCTCGGCGATGACCCGGCCCGCGTCCAGGATTGCCAGCCGATCCACCGACCGCTCCGCCTCGACGACGTTGTGCGTCACGAGAAGGACGGCCGCGCCCTCGTCCGCGAGCGACCTCACCTGCTGCCACAGCAGGCGGCGGCGGACCGGGTCGACGTCGTTCGTGGGTTCGTCGAGCATGACCAGGCGACCGGGCGTGACCGCGGCCATGGCGAAGGCCACGAGGCGCTTCACGCCTCCCGAGAGCCGGGCCGCGTCGACGTCGAGCCATTCGCCGAGTTCGAGGGCATCGACCAGTAGCGCCCGCCGGCGGCGGACATCCGACCGTGATGCGCCACGGAGCTGGCCGAGCAGCTCGATCGCCTGGCGGGGCGTGAGGCCGTCGATGGGCACCTGCGACTGAGCCTGGAAGGAGCACAGCCGGCGAGCCCTTCCGGGGTCGGCGATCATGTCGCGGCCGTCAATCCTGATGTCGCCCGCCGTCGGCTTGAGCAGACCTACGACCTGGCTCACCAGGGTCGTCTTTCCGGCGCCGTTGTGACCCAGCAGACCGAAGACCTCGCCGGCGGCGATCGACAGGTCGATTTCGTCGTTGGCTCGGACTCCGCCCCGGAAGACCTTGGTCAGGTTTTCGATTTCCAGCAACACTGCCCTCTCCTTTCGCCTCTCTTGGCGCCCGCTAGCCGGCTGCTCTCCTGTTTGCGGCAACAGATATCCAGACCCGAGCCGCCGGCGGTCCGGGTTGGTTGCTTGGGATGGCTTGCGGCTCTGGGCCGCGTGGCTATTCGATGACGATCCGGACCTCGTCGCCGTCGTCAGAGACTTCAAGAATCGGCCCGGTGAGGCCGTTCTGGATCGCCTCGACGATGCGAGACCGGTGGTCCGAAGACAGCCCGGGGACCTGATCGATCGCGAACCCCGCGGCTGCCAGCGGGATCTGGATGTTGATCACCTGACGGCCGTTCTCGGCCACGTATACGCGCAGCCTGCGGCCTTCAAGGAGCTCCTGGCCTGGGCCCGGCCGCCGGCCGGCGTCGCGGCCTGCGTCGCGGCCACCGTCTCGAGCCCGGGTCGGGTCGCCAGTAGCGCCCGACCCCGAACCCGCTCCGCTGCCAGTGCCTCGTGCGTCGACGCGGTCCTTTTCTTCGAGAGCGGCGACGATCGGGGCAGCCTCTGCGGCCGTGATTCGACCTTCGGACACGAGGCGGAGGAGCGCTTCGAGCTCACCGGACATCGTCGCCGCCGCCCCTCCGCTCGAGCCTGGCCGCGGCCTCGTCGACGCCGATCTCGCCGCGCTCGAGCGCCTGGAGAACCGCCAGCTCTTCTGCGTCGGCCCGATCGTCGCGCTCGTGCTCCGCGGTCTCCTCGGCCGTCTCGTTGGGATCCCAGCTTTCTGCGGGGCCTTCACCACGTGCCGTCTCGTCGGCGGCCGCCGGAGCCGGCGTCAAGACCGACCGTGTGGCGGATCCGGTGGCAACGGGGACGCCCGCCGGGTTTGCCTCGGCCGAGCGCGCGGCACCGGGAGGGGTTGCCGCAGCGACCGGCGCGCCCGCCGTTGCAGCGGCAGCGGTCGCAGGGGCCGCGGCCCCGCCGGGCGTGTCGGATGGCCGTGGCGCCAGAAGACGAAGTGAGCCCGATGTCGAGTTAACACGCAGCGCCGCACTTCCATCGCCGACGATCGCCCGCCAGAAGCCCCGACTGCCTTCGACGCGGTGCTCTATTTCAGAACGGACCGAGCCGGAGACCGTCTTGAGTTCGGCCGTGACTCCCGAGAGTGGCGTCAGATCGACGTTCCCTGAGATCGACTCGGCACGGTGATCACCGGCAGGGTCCAGGGCTCCGACGACCGTGATGCCGCCGCTCGTCGTGGACAGAGTCACCGAGTGGAATAGTCCGGCTCGGGCTCTGATGCTTCCTGAGATCGTATTGGCCCTCAGCCGCAGCGCGGTCCCGCCGTCAAGGGTGATACCGCCGGAGATCGTGCCGGCCTCGACGAGCCCACCCAAGTTCCAGAGCCGGATGTCCCCGGAGACGGTCCGGTACTTCTGATCGCCCACCAGGTTCATGGCCTCGACCGAGCCGCTCATCGTCTCCAAATTGAGCTTCGCTCCCCACGGCACCTCGACTACGAAGTCGGCGCTGACGCGAGCTCCCGCGAACAGCCACGCCAAACCGGTCGAGAGGCGACGTTCCGGCGTCTCAATATCGAGTGAGTCCGTGCTTCGATCGACTAATACACGACCGCTTTCGAGAGCTCGCTCGGCGGAGGCGTGGTCTGCGGCGCGGATGCGGTAGGTCACGGTCACGTGGACGTCTTCGCCTTCGATGCCTCGGACGCGCAGCAGGCCCGTAACGGTCTTTACGGAAAGGCGCCCGGCGGGCCCCAACCGATGGGTCAGCGTCTCCCGGCGCTCCAACGTGCCCATCAACTACTCCTTCCGCGAGCGGATCAGGGCCGCAGCCTCGTCCGCCGTGATTTCATGTCGAGCAAGCCGTTCCAGGACCTCGCGGCGAAGACCGGTCGTGTCATCGCGCCCCGATCCATCGTCGGAGCCGTCCTCGGCAAACGGCCCATCCGCCAGGCCGAGCGCACGAACGAGCGAGTCGATCCGGGCGCGGACCGTGGGATACGAAAGCTTGAGCTCCCGCTCGAGCTCCTTGAGATTGCCGCGCGAGCGAAGGAAGCTCTCCAGAAGAGCCAGCTGCTCGCGGCTGAGACGCCCGAAGCGGCCGACGCTGAAGTCGCCTTCGATCGCCGTTCCGCAGCCCCGGCATTGAAGCCGGGTCACGAACAGCTCGCTCGAGCAGACCGGACAGGTCGAGATTACGTCGCGTGCCATCGTTTCCTTCATTCCCGAGGTCCGGCCCGTATCTTTGGCGCCTGGACCTCGTTGGTTGCCACTATGGCATCATGGCTTTCTATTTGTCAAGGTGAGCTTGCTAGTTAGTGAGTGATGATGTCTCATGGGGCACTTTCCAAGCGTAATCGCCCCGAGGAGCCACCGAACCTGTCGCTCCGGGGCGCGGGCGGCGGCTTGAAGCTGCAGGAGCCACGGCGCGCGGGGGTATAGATTCGACATGGCGGCGCATCAGCGCCTCGATCGCCTGGAGACTCAATGCCTCGTCGGGTTTACATATTCGAGGACCCGGATCGTTTCATCGCCGCGGCGGTCGGCCAGCCTGGCAGCCGCGTCTTCTACCTGCAGGCTCGAGAGGGCACGCGTGTCGTCACGGTCAGGCTCGAGAAGGTCCAGGTCGCTCTCCTGGCCGAACGCCTCACGGAACTCCTTGCGGAGGTTCGCAGCCGCGGAGCCGACGTCCCGGAGGAGCCGCCCGCCGACCAGGTCGATCGGGCCCCGCTCGAGGAGCCGCTGGTCGAAGCGTTCCGGGTCGGCACGATGGCCATCGTCTGGGATGGCGACGATGAGAGCATCATCGTGGAAGCCCGGGAGATCACCGAAGACGAGGGGGATGAGGAAGAGGAAGAAGAAGAGGCGGTCGAGACCGAGGCCGAGGACGACGAGATCGACCTCGTGCGGGTTCGCCTCGAGCCGCGCCGAGCGCTCGTTTTCGCCGCCCGAGCGCTGGAGGTCGTGGCCGGTGGTCGCCCGCCGTGCCCGTTCTGCGGCCAGCCGCTCAATCCCGAAGGGCACATCTGCGTGCGCCGCAACGGCTACATGCACTGAGACCGAGATGGCCGACCTGACGGAGGACAACGCCCAGCGCGGCGTCCTCAGCCTGACGCGCGAGGAGATGGAGGCCGTGGCCCTCGAGGGCCATCAGGTCGCGGGGCCGCTCGGTCGCGAGACGGCGCTCCGGGTCTTGCGCGAAGGGGAGCTCGTCGTCGTGGGCCGGCTGCTTTCGGCTTCCAACGCCACGTTCTTCGGGCTGGTCGAGGAGCGCCACTCCGACGGCCGGCCCGGGATCGTCGCCAGCTGCGTCTACAAACCGATCCGCGGCGAGCGGCCGCTGCGGGACTTCCCCGACGGAACGCTCGCCTGCCGCGAGGTAGCCGCGCACGCCGTCTCCGAGGCGAGCGGATGGGACCTCATTCCGCCGACGGTGATGCGGGACGGCCCATTCGGAGAGGGCATGGTGCAGCTCTGGATGGAGGTCGACGAATCGGTCGACATGATGGTCGTCGTCGGGGCCGACTCGCCGGCACTGCGCCGGATGGCGGTCCTGGACGCGGTCCTCAACAACGCAGATCGGAAGGGCGGGCACCTGCTACCCCTGTCAGACGGGCGGATCCTGGGCGTCGATAACGGCCTCTGCTTCGCCGTGGAGCCGAAGCTCCGCACCGTCCTCTGGCAATGGCGCGGTCTGCCGCTGGACGACGATGAGGTGGCGGTCGTCGCGCATCTGCGAGAGTTGCTCCTGACCTCGCTGGGCGAACAGCTAAAGGAGTTGCTGACGCCGTCGGAGGTCGCAGCCACGACGCGTCGCATCGACGGACTGCTCCGTCATCGTCGCTTCCCGCTCCCCGACCCCAACCGGCCGGCCGTCCCCTGGCCGCCTTTCTAGGACCTGCAGCTGCGGTCGCCGCCGCACGAAGAGTGCACGGGTTCGGCACAATCGCGCCAGGAGGGAACTGACTTGCCGAGCTACTTCGAGACACGGACGCGAATCATCGCCACGGCTGCCATCTCGGCAACCGTGGCTGCACTGCTGTTGCGCACATTCGGTGTGTCGCCGGTCGCCGTCTTCGTCGTGTCGGGGCTGGCGCTGGCCTGTCTTGCGGCGATGGTCGGCGAGGGCACCGACCAGCTCAGCCGGCGATTCGGGCCCGGCGCCACCGGCGTCCTGCAGTCGGCTCTGGGCAACCTGCCAGAGTTCTTCATCGGTATCTTCGCCCTGCGGGCGGGTCTGCTGGACGTCGTTCGATCGGCCCTGATCGGCTCCATTCTGGCCAACACCCTGCTGGTTCTCGGCCTGGCCTTCCTGGCCGGCGGTCTCCGTCACGGCGTCCAGAAGTTCGGCGGCGATCAGACCCGGACGATGTCGACGCTGCTGCTTCTGGCCGTCGCGGCCCTGGCAATCCCGACGATCGCATCGGCGCCCGGCGGGCCGGACAACGGTCACGAAGCCGAGATATCCATCGTCGTCTCGATCGTCCTGCTGATCGTGTTCGCGGCGAGCATCCCGTTCTCGATCCGCCAGGGCGGACCGGTCGTGGGCGCGGAGGAGGGCCAGGTCGCGATCGAAAGGCTGTGGCCGATCGGCCTGGCACTCGGGGCACTCGCGGCTGCCGGAATCGGGGCCGCCTTTGTCTCCGATTGGTTCGTCGAGGCCCTCCAGCCCGCGATGGCGACGCTCGGGATGTCACAGTCGTTCGCGGGCCTGGTCGTCGTGGCGATCGCCGGCAACGCCGTCGAGAACGTCGTCGGGATCCGGGCGATGCTCGCGGACAAGGGCGACCTGGCAGTCAGCCTGATCCTCAACTCGAGCCTGCAGGTCGCACTGGCGCTCACGCCGATTCTCGTGCTCGCCAGCCTGGTGGTCGGAGGTGCGACGCTGACGCTCGTCGTCTCGCCGCTGCTCGTGGCGGCCCTGGCCCTGGCGACGTTGCTCGCGGCGTTCGTCGTGGTCGACGGCGAGTCCACCTGGCTCGAGGGGCTTGCCCTGGTCGGGCTCTACGTCATCGTGGCGGCCAGCGTCTGGTGGGGCGCGCCGATCCCCGCTTGACCGGAGGGCGCCGGCAGTCGTGGGCGCGGAGGCAATCTCCGGCGACGCCTAGCGGGTCGGCCGTTTCTCGCGCCAGGCCGGGTCCCCGAGCCGGTCGTTGACCAGCGGCCACGCCCCGACAAGGCCGACGTCGTCGCCGAGTTGGGCGGGCACGATCCTGACCCGCGCGGCGGGCGTTCGAAAGGCGGAGCCCTCCACCGCCGAACGCGCCACTCCGAGCCACCGTTCTCCCTGGCGCTCGGCCAGTGTGCCGCCGACCACGATCAGGGCCGGGTTGAAGGCATTGACCCAGCCGACGCATGCGACTGCGAAGGCCCACCGGGCTCGCTGCATGAGCAGCTGGCAGGCGCGATCCCCGGCAACATCGCCCTCGGCCACGTCCCGGGCGGTCAGCGGCGCGAAATCGGCACGAGCGCTCAGGAAGGCCGAGCCGCCTCGTGCCACTTCGTCCTGGGCTTGCGCAGCGAGCCCAGCCCCAGCGGCAATGCCCTCCAGATGCCCTCTGCCACCGCAGTTGCAGCGTGGCCCGCCGTCCATCATCAGAGTTACATGGCCCAACTCCCCGGCGGTCCCGTCGGGGCCGAGCATCAGGCAGCCGTCGTGGACGACGGCGCCGCCGAGACCGGTCGAAACGGTCACGTACAAGAAATCGCGGCAGCCGCGGGCGGCCCCGAGCCAGCGCTCCGCGAGCGCAGCCACGTTCGTGTCGCGGTCCAGGAAGGCGGGGATGCCGAGGCGCGATTCCATCTCGTCGGCGAGGGGTGCGTCTCGAAGGGCTTGCACGTTGGGCGGATCGACGACCACGCCCCGCCACGGGTCGACCGGACCCATCGAGGAGATGCCGATGGCTCTGACTCGGCCTCGGACTTCTCCCGGAAGACCCTTCTCGGCCTCAGACAGCAGTTCGGCGCAGGTTGAATAGATAGCTTCGGCGCCAGCCGCCACCGGCGTCGGGGCCGCACGACGCCCCAACCGCGTCCCATCGGGAAGAATCGCAGCCGCCCGGATCTGCGTGCCCCCGATGTCCAGGGCCAGGACGACCATCTCGGTCGGATCGGGTGCGGGTCTCTCGCTCGTCGTCAGGGCTGCCCCTCCGGCGCCGGGCTCTTCGGCGTCGCCATGTCGGGCTGGGGCCCCCGGTCGGCCGGACGAGCAGGTCGCCGGAGTCGGCTCCGAATCCTGCCTGGATGACGGCCTCCACCCTCGGGCAAGTACGCTCCGGGGCCGGCCTCTTCGGGGTAGATCTCATGCAACGTGACGTTCAGCGCAGCAGCCACGGGGACCCCCAGCAGACCACCGAGGATGCCCATCGTGCTCAACCCGACGAGGACCGCGAAGATGGTCACCACAGGATGGAGATGGACGGCCCGCCCGATGACGAGCGGCATGACGACCTGATCCTCGATCTGGCGAACCACCACGTAGACCACGAGGACGGCGATCGTCGTATCGGTCCCGCGCGTTCCAAAGGCGATCGTCCCGGCCAGGGCGGCGGCGATGATCGGCCCGACGAGCGGGATGATCTCCAGAACTCCGCTGAGGATCGAGAGCGCCAGCGCGTACGGGACGTGAAGAATCGGACCGAGGAAGAGGTACAGCACCGCCGCCACGAGTCCGATCAGAAGCAACTGGCCGCGCAGCCAGCGCCCGAGCACGACGTGGATGTGGTGGCCGATGCGGAGCGCGTCGGCCCGCTGGGACCGGTCGAGGAAGCGGAGCGCGAACCGCCCGAAACGCCGCCCGTCGAGAAGGAAGTAGAAGGTCACGATCAAAGCCAGGATCGTCTGAAGAACGACGGCGACGGCCTGTTCGGCCATGTGGATGGCGTCCGATGGGCTCTGGATCGTGCCCAGGAGAGCGGTGCGGATTTGCTTCGCGACCTCATTCACGTCGTACGTCGTCCCTACGACGACGATGTGATCGCCAAATAGCTTGCGCAGCGCGGTGGCGATCACGTCCGATCCACCCGAGGACAGATACCTGATCTCGGAGCCGGCCTGCTCGGCGGCAACCACGGCCACAGCCGCGAGGAGGCCCAGGGCGAGCACGTATCCGACGCCGATTACCAGCGCGCGAGGGGCATGGGTCTTCTCTTCCACGGCCGAGACGACGGGCGAGAAGGCATAGGCGAGAACGGCTGCCACAACGAAGGGACCAACTATGCCGCGAGCAAGCCACAGGACGAAGAGCACCGCGATGCCGAGGGCGAGCAGACGTCCACGTCCGCCAAGCAACGTCTGGGGCAGCTGTACCCCGACGACGGCGTCGCCCTCGAGGTCCGCGGGAGAGCTCAATTGCGTTTCCCTGCTGTCGTTCGTATCCGACGGGGCCCGGCCCAGTCGCCGACACCCATAGCCTACAGCCCTCCCGCCGAGTGCCGCCGGCCGTCCCGGTCGCAATCGAAGCGCGGCAAGCACCGGCCGCGCTTCGCGCTCTGGGCAGAGATGGTCGCGTCCGCTTCGATGCTACCCTCAGGCTATGGAAGAAGAACACGAGGCGGCGAGCGGCGGCCTCGATGCCGGACCGGCAGAACCGATCCCGACCGACGCCGACGAGCCGGCCAGGCCCGATTCAGAAGGCCTCGCCAGCTCTATCGTCAGCCATCTCCAGTCCGTCGCGGAGCCGGCGGCGAACTTCGTCGCGCCGATGGCCAGCGCGCTCGGCACGTTCTTCGAGGCTGCCGGTCAGGCCATCTCGAGCCCGGCCGATTTGGCCGGACGAATTCACAAAGCCGTCTCGCCCGAACCTCTCGCCAACCTGTACGACCTCCATCCGGAGGCGCGCATGGCATCTCCACGCGAGCTTGGGCTTCGGTTCATTCCTGTCGAGGACATACGCGGCACCGCGGTCGCCGGTCATGCGCAGCGCGGCGCCGACTTCCTGCCGCTCCGGCAGTTCCGAGGGGAGAACTGGCAGACGCGCTGGCAGCGGATCGTGGAGGCAAACCGGCGCCTCCAGCCGTTGCCCCCGGTCGACCTCGTGAAGTTCGACGGCGAGTACTGGGTCATCGACGGCCACAACCGCGTCGGGGCGGTCCTCCAGGACAACGGCGTCGGCGTGGACGCGATGGTCACCGAGCTCGTGCCACTCGACGGCCAGACCAGCGAACGCCCGACGACCCTCCTGCCGCTCTACGAGGACGCTCAGGCGATGCGCGCCGCGGCCCAGGGCCGCCGACCCATGATGGGCATGCGCTACGCCGAGCGAGCCTCTTCAGAAGAGCCCGAACCGGTCGACGACCCCGCGGATCCGGGAGGGGCGCCGTCGTGACCCGGCATCTCTCGATCGAATGGCCGGACGCCGCCCCGTTTCGGGATCGAGGCGGCGCACCTATTCGGCTGCTTGCGATCTCCGATCAGTTCAACCCCGCCCTCGGGGACGAGCGCAGCCGGCGCGCCATCGGCTCGGTCGACCTCATCGTCGGCTGCGGCGATCTGGATTGTGAAGACCTCGCGTTCCTCGCCGACGGTTTCAACGCGCCGCTCGTCTATGTCCACGGCAATCACGACGCGGGCCCCCGGTGGGACGCAAGCAAAGCCTATTGCCCGGAGGCGATCCGGTCGGCGGCCGAGCACCGTGAGGCCGGCCTCACGATCGTTGGTCTGTCATGGCCGGGGCGGCGCGGTCCTGGAGCTCACCGGAGCGACGGCGGGGCATGGCGGCAGGCGCTCCGATTGGCGTCGGCGTGGAGAATTGGTCGATCCCGGCCCGTCATTGTGATCAGCCACGTCCCCCCTCTCGGCGCCGGCGATATGCCGAGTGCCGCGGGCTACCATCGCGGCTTTCGCGGCTACTCGTGGCTCATGGGCCGCCTCCGGCCGCCTCTCTGGCTCCACGGTCACACGCCGCTGGCCGCAACCACGGAGTGGCACATCCAGCGCGGCTCGACAACACTCGTCAACGTGACCGGGGCGGTGGTCATCGAGATCTGGGCGCCAGGCTCCATGGCCGCTCCGATAACCGCCCCGGTGGAAACGGCCTCGGACGGGGCCGAGACGAGTTAGCCTCGGATCAGAGGGACCGCGGATCCGGCGCGTCGGGGTCCACGCCCAACTCGCGCATCGCGGCGGCTGCCTCCTTGCCCGTCAGCCGGCCGTCGCGGGCCAGGCCCACGATCGCGGCCGCGGCAATGTGCGGCGGATCGATCTCGAAAAGACTGCGCAGCGCCTCGCGCGCGTCGGACCGGCCGAATCCGTCGGTGCCGAGAATCAGCCGGTTCGCGGGCAGCCACGGTGCGACCAGCTCCGGATAAGTGCGAATCCAGTCGGTGGCGACCACGATGGGGCCACCGGCGGGTAGAACCTGGGCGATGACCGGCACGCGCGGCTCGGCCTCGGGGTGGAGCCTGTTCCATCGATCGACCGAAAGGCCGTCTGCCCGAAGTTGCTGGAACGAGGTGGCGCTGTAGACCTCGGCGGCGATGCCGCGCCCGGCCAGGAGATCCCGGGCGGCGACGACTTGCTGGAGGATCGATCCACTGCCTACAAGCCTGACCGGCGGCGCGCCCGCCGGGCCCGTCTTCGCGCCGGCCTTCGCCCTCGGCTTCGTGCCTGATTTAGCCTTGCCGGCGTCCTTGCCCAGCTCCGGCGCGGCGAGCAGCCGGTAGATGCCCCGAACGATCTGCTCGTCGGTAAGGTCGGCGGCCCGCTTGGGCATCGGGTAGTTCTCGTTGTATAGCGTGATGTAGTAGTAGACGTCTTCGCCCCGGGCATACATGCGGTCGATGCCTTCGCGCACGATCGCCGCCATCTCGTATGCGTAGGCCGGATCGTAGGCACGGATGTTCGGGATCACCGATGCCAGCACGTGCGATTGCCCGTCATCGTGCTGGAGACCCTCGCCCATCAGCGTCGTCCGGCCGGCCGTGGCGCCCATGACGAAACCTCGCCCACGCTCGTCGGCGAGGGCCCAGAACTGGTCGCCGGTCCGCTGGAAGCCGAACATCGAGTAGAAGATGTAGAACGGGATGAGGCTCAAGCCGTGTGTGGCGTACGCCGTCGCGGCTGCTTGAAGAGAGGCCACGGAGCCCGCTTCGGTGATCCCCTCCTCCAGAACCTGGCCGTTCTTCGCCTCGCGATAGCTCAGCACGAGATCCGAGTCGACCGGCTCGTACCGCTGGCCGAGCGCTGCGTAGATGCCGACTTCCTTGAACAGCGGATCGAGACCGAAGGTGCGGGCCTCGTCGGGGACGATGGGCACGATTCGCTGGCCCAACTCCGGGTCGCGGATCAGGTTGCGGAGGAGCCGCCCGAAGGCCATCGTGGTGCTGACCGCCATCTCCGAGCCCGACGTGAACTCGGCATCCACTTCGGGGCGCGGCGCCGGCAACGGCCTGGCCCTTACCACTCGACGCGGCACGAACCCACCCAGGGCTCGGCGGCGCTCCAACATGTACTTGATCTCGTCCGAGTCCGGTCCGGGATGGTAGTAGGGCGCGTCCTTGATCTTCGAATCGGGGATCGGCAGCTCCAGGCGGTCGCGGAAGACGCGCAACTCGGCCTCGGAGAGCTTCTTGGTCTGGTGGGTGATGTTGCGGGCCTCCACGCCCGGGCCCAGGGCCCAGCCCTTGGTCGTCTTGGCCAGAACCACCGTGGGGGCGCCGACGTATTCGGTCGCGGCCCGATACGCGGCGTAGACCTTGCGGTAGTCGTGCCCGCCTCGCCGCAGCCTGGCCAGCTCGTCGTCTGTCAGGTGCTCGGCGAGTTGGCGCAGCTTCTCGTCCGGCCCGAAGAAGTGCTCTCGGATGTAAGCCCCGCCCGAGACGGAGAACTTCTGGAAGTCGCCGTCGAGCAGCTCGTTCATCTTGTTGACCAGCAGGCCGTCGACATCGCGGGCCAGCAGGTCGTCCCACTCACGGCCCCAAACGACCTTGATGACGTTCCAGCCGGCGCCGCGGAAGAGGCCCTCGAGCTCCTGGATGATCTTGCCGTTGCCGCGCACGGGCCCGTCGAGACGCTGCAAGTTGCAGTTGATGACGAAGGTTAGGTTGTCGAGGCCCTCGCGCGCGGCCAGCGAGATGCCTGCCAGCGCCTCGGGCTCGTCCATCTCGCCGTCGCCGAGGAAGGCCCAGACGCGGCTCGCCGAAGTCTCGGCCAGGCCTCGGTTGGCCAGGTAGCGATTGAGGCGCGCCTGGTAGACGGCCGCCAGCGGGCCGAGACCCATCGATACCGTTGGAAACTCCCAGAACTCGGGCATCGTGCGGGGGTGGGGATAGCTCGGCAAACCGACGCCGCCCGAAAGAGCCTCCTGGCGGAAGTGGTCCAGGTTCGCCTCCGTTAGACGGCCCTCGAGGAATGCCCGGGCGTAGATTCCAGGGGCGGCATGGCCCTGGAAGAAGATCTGATCTCCGGATTTCCCGTCGTCCTTGCCACGGAAAAAGTGGTTGAAGCCGACCTCGTACAGCGTCGCTGCGCTCGCGTAGGTGGCCAGGTGCCCACCGATCCCGGCGAACTTGCTGTTGGCCCGCATGACCATCGCCACGGCGTTCCATCGGATCAGCCGCCGGATGCGGCGCTCCATCTCCTCGTCGCCCGGAAAGAAGGGTTCCTGTTCGGGGCTGATGGTGTTGATGTAGCGGGTCTGTGTCAGCGGGGGCAGACCGACGTGCAGCTGGCGGGCTCGCTTCAGCAGCTTGTACAGGACGAATCGGGCCCGCTCGTCGCCCTCCTGGGCGTGGATCTGATCGAGCGCGTCGAGCCACTCCTGCGTCTCGGCAGGTTCCGTGTCCGGCAGCTGATGTTTGAACTGATCGAAGTACATGTTCGGCTGCGTCTCCAGACCCCGTCGCGGGGATGCGCCAGGTCCGCGTGATACCCAAACCGCAGGGTAGCCGATTGCGCTGCCGGTGTGATTCGGGTAGGTCGCCGGACCGGCCGCGAGAACGATCGAGCTTTGCGGCGTCCGTATGCGCCGTATTTGTCGGGACAACCGACGCCGGACCGGTGCAAACTACTGTGGAGGGCCGTTTCCGCCGGATTGACGCGGAAACCGGTTGCGGCAGTTCAGCGAGGTGCGGTCATTGGGCACACAGCCTCTGGTACTCGTAGCCGACGATGAGCCGCGCATCACCAAGCTCGTTTCCCTGGCCCTGACCTCAGAGGGTTTTCGGGTCGTGACTGCTTCGGGCGGTGAGGAGGCGCTGCAGAAGGCCGAGGAAGTCCGGCCGGACATCGTCCTGCTCGACATCGTCATGCCCGGGATGGACGGCATCGAGGTGATGCGACAGCTGCGTGAGCGCCGGCCGGTGCCGGTGATCCTGCTGACCGCCAAGGGCGCCACCTCCGACAAGGCCAAGGGCCTCGATCTCGGCGCCGACGATTACGTGGCGAAGCCCTTCGATCTGGACGAGCTGGCGGCTCGTGTGCGCGCCGTGCTGCGCCGGGCGATGGGTGTGGCGCCGGGCGGTGGCGTTGTGATCTTCGACGATGTCGAGATCGACCTGGAACGGCGCATCGTCATTCGCGGGGGCGAGGTCGTTCAACTTTCCCGGACCGAGTGGCTTCTGCTTCAGCACCTGGCCACGAACGCGGGCAAGGTCGTGCTGCACACGGAGCTGCTCACGAAGGTATGGGGCCCCGAATATCGCGACGACCTGCAATACCTGCGGGTCTGGGTCAGCCGCGTGCGTCGCAAGCTGGGCTCCAAGCCGGGAGAACCGGGCCGGATCAAGACGTTCCAGGGGATCGGGTATCTGCTCGACGTCGACGGTACCCGAACCGACGGTGCGGGGGGAGACGCACACAGAAAAGACAAGCGGCCGGGGGAGGGGGACCCAGGCCGCTTGCTTTAGTAGAAGACGCCCCGTCACCGGCGCCTCCGTATCGTGTGTTATCAGTCTTCGTTCGCCAGACTCGATAGTAGAGGGCCGGACGTTCCGGCCAAGGTCTACCTATCCGGGCGTCCGTTACAGCACTCTTGCATCGTTACCGGCCCACTCGATTGGGGCGTTGTCGTCATCTCGATGGGCCGCTTGCGCCTTCGGCCGTCATCGCGTACAAAGCCGGGTAGAAGCGTGTTGTGGCGCGCTCCGACCCGTTCGGGGCTTGCCGGCGAGCAGGAGGTCGGCCGGGAGATGTCGGGCAGCTCGGACAGCTCGGGAACTCAGGCGGGCAGCCGGTGGTCGCCCCAGAACCCGGATTCGCGCTACGGCGCTCGCGTCGGGCTCGTGATCGTCGATCTCCAGAACGACTTCGCCGATCCGGCCGGCAGCCTGTCGGTCGCGGGCGGCGCGGACATATTGACCGTGGTGAACGCGGAAATCGAGCGGGCACGTGAAGCCGGCGCCGCGATTTTCTACACACAGGACTGGCACCCCGCCCACACTCCGCACTTCGCCGCAGACGGAGGGATCTGGCCGGTCCACTGCGTGCAGGAGACGTGGGGCGCACAGCTTCATCCGGGGCTGGCGGTTCGAGGGCCGATCGTCCGCAAGGGCGCAAACGGCGAAGACGGTTACTCGGGGTTTTCGATGCGGGACCCGGCGGGCGGGCAGGCAATTGCGACGCGACTGGACGCCGACCTCGCGGGCGCCGGCGCGACGAGAATCGTGGTTTGCGGTCTCGCGACGGACTACTGCGTCAAGGCCACCGCCCTCGACGGCGTGCGGCTGGGCTACGACACGGCGGTGCTGCTGGATGCTGTTCGCGCCGTCGATCTCACGCCGGGCGACGGCGAGCGCGCCCTGGACGAACTGGCCGCAGCGGGGGTCGTCCTGATCGGCGACCGGGTCCGAGGCCGCTGATTCACGCCGTGGAACTCCATCTCGTCGACGCCACCTATGAGTTGTTCCGGGCCTACTACAGCCCGCGGCCTCCGGTTCGCGCCCCGGACGGGCGAGACGTTGGAGCAGTGACGGGCCTGCTCTACACGCTGCTGACGCTCCTTCGCGACGAGGGCGCGACGCACGTCGGATGCGCCACCGATCACGTCATCCGCTCCTTCCGCAACGGCTTGTACGACGGCTACAAGACCGAAGCGGGCGTTCCGAGGGAACTGCTCGCGCAGTTTCCACTGGCCGAAAGGGCGATGGAAGCGCTCGGGGTCGTCGTCTGGCCGATGGTCGAATTCGAAGCCGACGATGCCCTGGCGACTGCGGCAGCGCGATGGCTGGATCGGCCCGCGGTCGAACGGATCTGGATCTGCACGCCCGACAAGGATCTGGCCCAATGCGTCAGCGGCGAGCGCGTGGTGCTGCGCGATCGGCGTCGGGGATTGACAATCGACGACAAGGCAGTGCGGGCGAAATGGGGCGTGGCACCCGAATCGATCCCCGATTATCTGGGCCTGGTAGGCGACGCCGCAGACGGTTTCCCGGGCCTGCCGGGCTGGGGGGCGCGATCGGCGGCCGCGGTGCTGGCCCGGTTCACGCATCTGGAAGCGATTCCGGCTTCCGTCGGCGACTGGCACGTGGACGTGCGGTCCGCTGCGGCCCTAAACGCCACACTCAGGGCCCGCTGGGAAGAAGCGCTGCTCTACCGGCAGCTGGCAAGGCTCCGCCTGGACGCGCCGGTTCCACAAACCGACCCCGAAGAGTTGCGCTGGCGAGGGGCGAGACGCGATGCCTTCACGGCCCTGTGCGAGGAACTCGGGGCGCGCGGACTGGCGCAAAGGCCACAACTCTGGCGGGACTGACCGCCCGGCGCGGACCTCGAACGCGGCGCCTCGACCACCTGGCCGCCTCGACCACACGACCGACGCCCAACGCCGCCGACTCCACGAACCGCGACGCTACTTGAGCATCTCCAGGATGGCCGCGTGGTGGCTCGGGGCAGCGGCAAGACACGACCACTTCTTGGCCGGTCGCGACAGATCGAACCAGGGGCCGCCGTCCAGGCTCGTGACCGTCGCACCGGCGCGCTCGGCGATCAGACCGGCGGCGGCGACGTCCCAGGCAGACAGCCCCGCGCCCTGGGCATAGACGTCGAAGCGGCCGCAGGCTACATACGAGAGCGTCAGTGCTGCGGAGCCCATCGAACGATGGGCCCGGATGGCCTTGAGAGCCTCGCGGCGTTTGCGAACGGTGCCCCGTCCACCGACGGCGATGGTGACAACCAGATCCTCGAGGAGTTCCTTCTCACCTACTCGAATTGGCTCACCGTTTCGCAATGACGGCCCGTCGATCGCGCCGGCGAAAGTCTCGTCGCGGGTCGGGTCGTAGACGACGCCGGCGACCGGCTTGCCGTCCGCCACCAGCGCGATCGAGATGCAGAAGAACGGGATGCCGTTGGCGTAGTTGACGGTGCCGTCGAGCGGGTCGACGATCCATACGCGGCCCGACTTCGTCTCGCCTGAGGCCGCAACCTCGCCGATCTCCTCCGCGTAGAAGGCGTCATCCGGATATCGCTCCCGAACGGCGTTCATGACGAGTGCCTCGCAGAGATGGTCCACCTCGGTCACCACGTCGCGCGGCCCCTTGGCCTCGATCCGCTCCAGGTGCTCGTAGCGGTCCATCTGGATTTGGCCGGCCTTGTGAGCAAGCTCGATCGCCAGGGCGAGCTCGACGCCGAAGGAGGTCGACCGACCAAGCCGGCGGCCATCGTCCGAGCCGGGCCCCGAAAGCACCGTCATCAGTTCGATGTCCCGGCTTCGAGCGCGATCTCGATCGTGCGCTCGATCGATCGATTCAGTTCGCCGAGCGGGAGATACGTCTCTTCGGACGTAGCTTCCTCGGAAAGAACGTCGCTCACGGTCAGGATCGTGGCCGCGGCGACATCTGCACCGGCCGCCTTGGCCCGCGCAGCGAGGTAATACAGGACCGACGACTCCATCTCGAAGGCCAGGACCCCGCGGTCGCGCCATTTGGAAAAGTAATCCGGGTCCGGGTTGTAGAACGTGTCGACCGTCGCGACTTGACCGACGTGGGGCTTCTGGCCGTGGCGCTCGGCAGCTTCCACCAGTGACCTGACCAGGCCGAAATCCGCCGCCGGCGCGTAGGGGTCGCCGTGAAGATAGGTTCGGGTAGCGCCGTCGACCGGGGCGGCCGCCGAGGCGATCACGATCTCGCCGGTCTTGATGCCTCTCGCTATCCCACCGCAAGTCCCAACTCGGATCAGCCGGCGTGCGCCGAGTTTGAGGAGTTCCTCGACCACGATCGACATGCTCGGGGCGCCCATGCCGCTGGTCTGAACGCTCACGGGAACGCCCTTGTACGTTCCGGTGTATCCGAGGAGACCGCGATGCGCGGTCACCTGGCGCGCCGCTCCGGGGCCGCCGTCGAACTTCTCGGCGATCCAAGTGGCGCGGTTGGGGTCGCCGGGGAGCAGCACCACAGGAGCGTAATCCTCGGCTTCGGCGCGGAGATGGATCTGCGGCATCGACTGCTCCAGGTGGGCTTTGTTACTCGGATGAGGGGCTGTGGGCCGCCGCGCCCGGCGAGATTACATGGCACCCGATTCTACGTGGTGGCGGGCCGAAGACGGGGCTTCCGCCGCGTGACCTGACCCGAGGACGGGGCCCGGCGCCCCTCCCCTTGCATCGAGTCTACGCCGCCCGGCTTCCTCGCACCTTCACCCGGCGATCGTCACGTCCGGCCGGGCGCGGCCCGGCCAATTGGCAGCCAAGGTGCTCGATCTGGGATGACGTGCGTATTGACAAAGCGTCCAGGTGTCGACCTGAGGCACCGGAAATAGACTGGTTCCCGGATGGGTTAGGGCAGGTCGAGACCGAATCTGTGAGGTTAGGTGTGGACAAACTGTGGAAAACCTGGGATACATATGCACGAACGATGTGTTCGAACGCTGGAATTCATCGTATGGTACCGATGTCCCATCGGTGTTTCGGTACCAGTGGTTGCTAGGACTGGCGCAAGGTAGCGTCAAGCTGAGATAGTCCTGACCCTCGTTTGGCCGGTTTCTGTCTCCCGGCCAAGGTGCCCGCCAAGAGGGTCGCAGGTGAGCGAGGATCCAGCGTGCGATTCGTCAGAACTCGGCAGGGGGCGGTCGAGCGACTTCTCTGGACACGTGACAGCAAGCTCGTGGGTCAGCTGACCGAGCATCTGTCGGACGCCCGGAAGATCGAGCTTGCCGATTCCGGCTGGTGCGTGATCGCAGCCGCCCAGCACCTCACCGACGACCTGGCCGGGGGGCTCGCGCATGAAGCGTCCTACGGACTCGTCGATGTCGATCCCTCCGCGCCCCCGACCGAGCGCTACCTCGTCGCCCTCGGGCACGCCATCCAGATCTCCGGATTGGGCGATCGGATCGGCATGGGCGAGACCCCGGAGATCGCCAGCCGCAAGGTACTGTCGCTTTTCCTCGCCTGCCACGAGCATCACGTCGAGTTCCAGCCGATCGTGGACCTCAAGACGTTGAAGGCCAACGAATGGGAGTGCTTGTTCCGCTTGAGCCCAGGAATGGGGTCCAAGAGCATCGGCGATGTCGTCGAAGCTGCGCTGAAGGCCAATCGCCCTGTAGAGCTCGACTCGTTCATCGTGCAGGCCACGCTTGCCCGCATTGCCCAGGTGGCAGAGTCGGATCCGGATGGAAGGCGAATGAGGTTTGGCGTCAACTTCCTGCCGACCAGCCTGCTGGCCCCGCCGTTCGAGCCCAATGCCCTCGCCGACAAGGTTCGGGCGGTCGGACTGTCGCCCCACCAGATCATCGTCGAGGTCACCGAGCAGCAGGCCATCAACGACGTGCCTCGCCTCAAGAAGCAGGTCCGCGCCCTCAGACGTCTCGGCTTCGGGTTCGCCGTCGACGATGCCGGCGCCGGCTATGCGAGCTTCACCGTCATCGCGGCCCTCGAGCCCACAATCATCAAGATCGACCGTGAGATCGTCCAGGGGATCGGCAACAAGGACGCTGAGGCCAAGAAGGCGCTCGTCGAGGCATTCGTTTCGTTCAGCCGGCGCATCGGCGCCGAGACGATCGCCGAGGGAATCGAGAATCGTCGCGATCTCGTGGCCCTCCAGGATCGCGGGGTCGACTTCGGTCAGGGCTACCTGCTCGGCCGATCCGCCGTCAGCCCCGTGCAGCCGCGATATCGCCGCCAGGCGGACGAAGTGACGCTGGCGATTCCCGTGGTGGCCGGCTACAAACCGGCTCGGCCGCGAGTGGCTTCGGGTCACTAGCCGCCCGGGCGGACGACGCCTCGGGGCTCCCGGGACGGCTCCAGCACGGCTCACGACCGTCGGCGGTACCATCGAGTCGGCCCCATCCGCTTGGTTTCGAGACCGATGACATTCCGCGACGCAACAGCACCTTCCTCCCCCACCCTTTCGGCCGATGCCCGTCGATTTCTCGAGGCACCGAGATTCGCGGTCGTCGCGACCATCAACCCCGATGGCAGCCCTTTGCAGGCTGTTGTCTGGTTCCGGCTCGACGGCGATACGATCGTCTTCAACAGCCGCGTAGGACGGCGGTGGCCGAGCAACCTCGCCCGCGACCGGAGGGTCTCGGTCACAGTCTCGGACGGTTACAACTATGTCGACCTGCGCGGCGAGGTCGACATCGACAACGACCCGGCCGTCGGCCAGACGGTCATCGCCGATCTGTCCCGCCGCTACCGCCGCAGCAAAGAAAAGGCGGAGACGGAGATCGCGGCCTTTGCGACCCAACGGAGAGTGACCTTCCGGCTGCGCCCGAGCCGGATCTTCGAGCGGCTTCCAGGCGATTAGCGCAGCGGTCTAGCGAAGGAGACAAGATGGCCCAGGCGAAGATCGGCTACGCGGCCATGCTCGAGCAGTTCGGGCCGGTAGAAGTTCTGGATCTTTGCGCGCGTGCCGATGCGGCCGGATTCTCCGGCGTCATGGCCGCCGACCATTTCCAGCCGTGGATCCCGCGCCAGGGCCAGGCTTCGTTCGTCTGGGAGGTGCTGGCCGTGGCCGGGGCACGAACCGGGGGCGACCTCGGTCCGGGCGTGACTTGCCCGTCGTTTCGGATGCACCCGGCCATCGTTGCGCAGGCTGCGGCGACGCTCGAGGTCATGTACCCCGGGCGGTCGTGGCTTGGTCTCGGTTCCGGTGAAGCGCTCAATGAGCACGTCGTTGCCGGCTACTGGCCCGAGGTGCCCGAGCGCATCAACCGCATGTTCGAGGCGATCGAGATCATCTCCAAGCTGTTCAGCGGCAAGGACGTCAAACACGACGGTCGCTTCTTCAAGATGGAGACGTGCCGTCTCTGGACGCTGCCCGACAAAGCGCCGCCGATCTACATCGCCACTGCCGGCCCCATCACGGCCCGGCGGACCGGCCAGTTCGCGGACGGCATCATCACCGTCGGCGCGCCTGAGGAGAAGATCGACGGCATCTTCGCGAAGTTCGGCGAAGGAGCGCGCGAAGCCGGCAAGGATCCCGCGACGATGCCGAAGATCCTGCAACTGCACCTCTCCTGGGCCGAAACCGACGCGGAGGCAGTGGCGAACGCTGTTACCGAGTGGCCGAACGGCGGGATGCGCTTCCCCAAGCAGGACATCAGGTCGCCCAAAGACCTCGAGCAGATGGCGACCCTAGTTCGGCCCGAGGACTTCGCAGGCAGGATGCTCATGGCGGCCGACCCGGAGATCCACAGGCGCGAGATCCAGAAGTTCCTGGACCTCGGCTTCGACCAGATCTACCTCCACAACGTCGGTCGAAACCAGGCCGCGTGGATAGACCTATTCGGCCGCGAGGTGCTTCCCCGGCTCACGGCCTGACCCTATCGTCGCACCGCCCGGAGGCGACGCCGGCGGCCGGCGGTGTCCGAGCCCGAATGGAAAGGCCCCGGCAAGTGCCGGGGCCTTTCGCATTGCGCCTGGGTGAGGCTACTGCACGAAGTAGCCCGTGACATCGAAGATGGCGTGGGTGGTCGCCGTCTTCCGTCCCGAGGAATAGACGAGGGCCAGGGCGCCACTCGAGCTGAGTGGCACGGTGACTCCGGTTGCCCGGTTGTCGCCGTAAGGGAAGTTGAGCGTCGAAACTGTCGTGTTGGCCCTGTCGCCCAGCGAGAGATACCCGGCATATGTCTGTCCGGCGACTGTCAGCGTGCCCGTGACGGCGACCGCGCCGCTTGCCGGGACCCCGCCCTTGTTGGCGACCGGGAACGTGTAGCCCACTCTCGCGTGCATGAGCCCGGCGGTGATGCCTCGCTTGAGTCGGGTGTCCATGATGCGGCTGGGGGTCACCGGCACGTACATCGCGCCCGAGATGCTGTTAACGAAGAAGCCGGTGACATCGAAGATGGCGTCGGTCTTCGCGCCGGCCGCGGCGTTGTAGGTCACCGAGAGCATGCCGCCGCTGCCCAGCTTGTAGGTGACTCCGGTAGCCCGGTCGTCCTTGAGCGGGAAGTAGAGCGACGCGGTGGTCGGCGCTGGCGTCGGCTCAGGAGTGATCGAAAGAGAGCCGGGCTTGGTCTGGGCGCTCACTGTGAAGGTGCCCGTGACGGCAACGGCCGAAGACGGGATGTACACCTCAGTGCGTCCCGTGACGTGGAAGCTCATAGGCGTGCCCGCAGTGAGCTTCGTCACCGTCCCGGTCGGCGAGAGCTTCGCGACGCGCGTGTCGAAGATGCGGGTAGAGGTCGTTGCGAAGTACGTGGCGCCGGATGTGCCGAGAACGAAGTAGCCGGTCACGTCGAAGGCGACCTGGACGGTGTTGCTGCTCGCAACGCCGCCGTAGGTGATACCCATCGTGCCCGAGCCGTTCGGGTTCAACGGCACGGTGACCCCGGTCGCGCGAGCGTCGTTCTTGGGGACGTTGATCGTCGAGGTCAGCGGGGCGTTG
>JADGQJ010000100.1 GCA_017881885.1 Chloroflexota bacterium | reverse complement strand
GTGTTCGTACTGCCACGCCGGGACAATCTCAGCCTTGCCGATCTTGGGATCGGTGGCACTGACGGTCTTGGCGTCGGCCTGAGTCATGTCGAAGGCAAGGTCGATCTCGCCGTTCTTGAAGGCGGCGATCATGCCGGCCTTGTCAGTGAAGTACTGGAACTTGAGACCGGCGAGGTATGGCGCGTGCGCGCCACCGACGCCGCCCGCCCAGTTCGGATTCGGCTTGTAATCGATTTCAGTCGGACCCGCCGCGGTGATCATGAACGGGCCGCTCCAGGGCACATTTGCCGCTGCAGCGCTGACCGGCATCGACTTGGTCGCCGCATCGGCGATCGGGATGTTCTTCATGTAATGCTCGGGCAGGATCGTCGCGGGGCCCGTCAGGAAGGACAACCAGCTGGCGTAAAGCTGGTTGAAATGGATCCCGATCTTCAGACCGTCCGCCGACACGGTGACGTTGTCGATCAAGTTGATCGTCTTGCCATTGGCATCTGTCGTGGTGAAGCCAACGCCGCAGGATGTGCAGCCCTTCTGGGCCGGGTCCTGCGCCCAGCTAACCGTGTACTTGAAGTCCGCACCCGTCAGCGGCTGGCCGTCCGACCACTTGAGGTTCGGCTTCAGCGTCACGTTGACGGTCATGCCCTTGCCGTCAGCATCGATTACCAGACCACCGTTATCCGGGGTCGGAACCGAAGCCGCGAGGTCAGCCACGTACTTGCCGTCGGAGCTGATCGTCAGGAAGCCGCGCATTACGGGCTGAATCGCTTCGACGTCGCCGAACGACGTGGTGAAGAACGGGTTGAGCTGGGTGGCAGGCTGCCACTCGCCCATGATCAGCGTACCGCCCGGAGTACCGGGACCTGGCTTGTAGTTGGTGCCGAACAACGCAGCGTTCAGATCGGCGTTGGGCGTGGGGGTAGCTGCCGGGGCGGGCGTCGCCACGGCTGTCGGGGGCGGAGTGGTCGGTTGCACGATCGGTGAAGGAGTCGCTGAGTTCGAACATGCGGCAAACACGAGTACCGCCGTCGAAAGCAACCCCATCAAGCGCTTGGTCATCGAGATCCTCCCAAATGGGCTGTTCTCCCGCTGCAACAAAGCCGCCGCTCCGTTTCGAGTCTACTTGCCGTTTTGCGGCGATGGCTCGAAGTCGGCACTGCGACCTGCGGCAGGCGGGTGGGCTTGACCGCCAGTGTCCTGAACTATGAGCGGCCGTTGCACACGTGTCAAACGTCCTCTGATCCGCTTATGGACCGATCCTGACTACAGTTTGGTGCCATCGGCAGCCCCGCGAATATCGTCGAGACAGGCCCGAGTCACTAAATCAGAACCTGAAATCGGAACCTGACTCCTCCAGCCCAATCCGCGGTTTATCCGGATGTCACCGCGAACTACCCGAGGGAGTAGCTTCAATCGGGGCAAGGCGTTTGCTCGCCCGTCATCCCCTTCCATCGCAAATTCGGCTGGCGAGCGGCCGTCGTTTCGTCCAGACGCCGGACCGGCGAGCTGTGTGGGGCCGAATGCAGGAGCTCCGGATCGGAGTGGGCCTCTTCAACGATCGTTCGCATGGCGGCGACGAACCCGTCGAGAGTCTCCAGCGACTCCGTCTCCGTCGGCTCGATCAGAAGCGCCTCCTCCACCGTCAACGGAAAGTAGATCGTGGGCGGGTGATAGCCCAGGTCGATCAGCCGCTTGGCCACGTCCAGGGTTCGGATTCCCGTCTCGGCTTTCAGACTCGCGCCCGAAGCCACGAACTCGTGCATGCAATGGCGCGAGAACGGGACATCGAGCACGCCCGCCAGCTGCGATTTCAGGTAGTTGGCTGCCAGCACCGCGTCGTCGGAGACCTCGCGCAGGCCGGCGGCCCCGTGGGCGCGTATGTATGCGTACGCGCGAACGAGAACTCCTGAGTTGCCGACGAAGGAACGGACGCGGCCGATGCTGTCGGGCCGCTCGCCGGGTCGCTCCAGGCGGAAGCGGCCGTCCGCTTCCCGAAGTACCCGCGGTGAGGGCAGGAAAGGCAACAGCTTCTCCCCCACCCCGACCGGTCCCGCACCCGGCCCGCCCCCGCCGTGCGGCGTGGAGAACGTCTTGTGGACGTTGATGTGCATCACGTCGAAGCCCGCTTCGCCGGGCTTGAAGCGGCCCATTATCGCGTTGAGGTTCGCCCCATCCATGTAGGCCAACGCGCCCACGGCGTGAACCGCCTCGAGCAGTTCGCCGATCCGCGACTCGAACAAGCCCAGGGTCGAAGGGTTCGTGATCATCACGGCCGCGGTGTGCGGACCGAGCGTCGCCCGGAAGGCGGCGATGTCCACTCCGCCGTCCGGAGCGGACGGAATTGAAACCGTCTTGAAACCCGCCATCGAGGCCGTGGCAGGGTTGGTGCCGTGGGCGGAGTCCGGGACGAGGACCTCGGTTCGATCCATGTCGCCGCGGCTGCGGTGATAGGCCCGAACCATCAGGATCCCGGTCAACTCTCCCTGGGCGCCTGCTGCCGGCTGGAGCGTCACGGCCCGCATGCCGCCGATCTCGGCCAGCGCCTGCTCCAGCTCCCATAGCAGCTGCAGCGTCCCCTGGGCCAGCTCGTCGGGTGCGAAGGGATGGAGCGACGCGAATCCGTTCAGCCTGGCCGCCCACTCGTTCACCTTGGGATTCCACTTCATGGTGCACGAGCCGAGCGGATAGAAGCCGGTGTCGATGGAGTAGTTCAGCTGGCTGAGGTTGACGTAGTGGCGGGTCAGCTCCGGCTCGGCAACCTCGGGGAGATGAGGGCCGTCCGCACGGAGCTGGTCGGCCGGGATCCGTGCCAGCGCGTCCTTGGGCGGATGCGGGACTTTGCCGCCGCCGCGTCCGGCGTGGGACCGCTCGAACAGCGTCGGACCGAGGCGATCTCCGGCGGCGGTCATCGGGAAGCCTCCGCGATGCCCGGCAGGCCCAGCTGACGCCCCCGCTCGATCTCGTCGCGCAGCGCCGAGGCGAACACCTCGATCTCGTCCAAGGTGGTGACTTCCGTGGCGCAGACCAGCAGCGCATCGGCCAGGGACGGATCGTCCGGCTCGACAGTGGCGAGCACCAGGCCGCCGAGGACTCCACGACCGAGAAGTCGGCGATGCACCTCTGCCGCATCGGGGACTCGGACGGCGAACTCGTTGAGATACGGCCCGGGATGCAGTCGCGGGGCGCCAGCCTCGGCGAGGGCCACTTCGAGCGCGGCGGCGCGGGCGGCGCCCATGGCCGCAACGTCGCGCAGGCCGTGCGGCCCGATGGCACCCAGATATATGGATGCGGCGAGGGCGCAGAGCGCCTGGTTGGTGCAGATATTGCTAGCCGCCTTTTCGCGGCGGATGTCCTGTTCGCGGGCCCTGAGCGTCATCACGAACGCGCGCCTGCCGTCGATGTCGGTGGTCATCCCGACCAGCCGGCCGGGGATCTGGCGGACGAGCGGCTCCCGACACGCGAGGATGCCCAGATAAGGGCCGCCGTACGAAAGCGGGATCCCGAGCGGCTGACCTTCACCGCAGGCGATGTCGGCGCCGTACGCGGCCGGCGATGCGATGACGGCGAGCGAGACCGGTTCGACGACGGCAACGAAGAGGGCTCCTGCCGCGTGGGCCAGGCGGCCGGCTTGCGCCATGGGCTCGAGGAGCCCCAGGAAGCTCGGGTTCGCGACCACGACGCCCGCAACGGGCCGCTCAGGGTCGGCGAGCATTCGCTCAAGAGCGACCAGATCGGTCGTGCCCGAAGCCGGTCCTTCGGCCACCAGCGGAATCTCGTCGGCCACGAGATCTGCGCCGCCGAAATACGTGCACAGCGTCTGGCGGTAATGCGGATGAACGCCGCGGCTCACCAGCACACGCTCGCGGCGAGTGGCGCGGCAAGTCATCAGGGCCCCTTCGGCCGCGGCCGTCGCCCCGTCGTAATGCGAGGCGGAGACGACGTCCATGCCCGTCAATTCGCCGATCATCGACTGGTATTCGTAGATCGTCTGGAGCGTCCCCTGGCTGATCTCAGGCTGGTACGGCGTGTACGCGGTGTAGAACTCGCCCCGGAGGAGGAGCTGGTCCACGACTGCCGGAACGAAATGGCGATATGCCCCGGCGCCGAGGAAGCTCACCAGATCGACCCGATTCCGATCGGCCAGACGGCTCAGCCGACTTGCCAGTTCGGCTTCCGATTCGGGTGGAGGGAGGCGTAGCTCGGAGGCCCGCATCGCCGCGGGGATATCGGCGAAGAGCTCGTCGGTCGAGGCGACGCCGATCGCCTTCCGCATTGCGGCGCGATCGTCTGGGGTGTGCGGGCCGTAGGCCATCAGATCAGCTCCGTTGTCGTGGCGTGTCGACTCGGCTCGTGGGGCGCGGGACTTGGCATCCGTCAAGCCTCGCGGGTCAGCTCCTCGTAGGCGGCCTGATCGAGCAGACCGTCGAGCTGGGTCTTGTCCGCCATCCGGATTCGGAGCATCCAACCCTTGCCGAACGGATCGTTGTTGACCAGCTCGGGGCTGCCTTTCAACTCGGAATTGGATTCGACGACCTCGCCCGAGATCGGGGCGAAGAGATCGCTCACGGCCTTGACCGACTCGATCACTCCGACGGCGCCGGCCTTGGCCAACTTCCGGCCGGCCTCAGGCAGCTCGACGAAGACTATGTCGCCGAGTTGATGGGCCGCATAGTCCGTGATGCCGACGATGGCCAGATCCCCCTCCACCCGAACCCACTCATGCTCCTTGGTGTAGCGCAGATCCTGGGCCACCTTTGCCTCCGCTCAAGTTAACTGTGCCCTACCCAACGGACGCCCGGCCGCGGGTCAGGAGGTTCGACGGTAGAAGGGCAGAACAACGACTTCTGCCGTGACGCGCTGGTCGCGGATTCCTACCTCCACTATCGTACCGGGCTCCGCGTCGGAAGGCGCCACGTAACCCATCGCGATCGGCTCGCCGAGCGTCGGGGAGAGCGTTCCGCTCGTGACCACTCCGGTCCGACGATCGCCGATGAAGAGCGGATAGCCGTGGCGGGCGATTCCCCGGCCTCGGATCGCGAGCCCGACCAGCTTCTTGCGGGGGCCGTCCACTTCGGCTTTCTGAAGCGCCGCGCGGCCGATGAAGTCGCCCTCTTTGGCGAGCCTTACGACTCGACCCAGGCCTGCTTCGTAGGGCGTCGTGTCGGGGCCGAGCTCGTTGCCGTAGAGCGGCATCCCGGCTTCCAGACGCAGCGTGTCGCGAGCCCCGAGCCCGACCGGGACCACGCCGGCCGAACGGCCGGCCGTCATCAGAGTGTCCCAAACGACACCTGCAGAGGAGACGTCCACGAAGACCTCGAAGCCGTCCTCGCCGGTGTAGCCCGTGCGGGCGACGATCGCCGGCACGCCGGCCACGCGACCCTCGCCGATCGCGTAGTACCGCATGTCGGCAATCGCGAGATCCGTCAATGGAGCCAGGACCTCGAGCGAGAGCGGGCCCTGGATCGCCACGAGGGCGGTCGCCAGAGAGCGGTCGTCGAGGACCACGCTGAAGCCCTCGATCCGTTCGGCCAGAGCGTCGCTCACCGCGGCCGCATTCGAGGCGTTGGCGACGACCATGAACCGGGCTTCATCCAGGCGATAGACGATGAGGTCGTCGAGGATGCCCCCCCACGGGAAGCAGATCATCGAGTACTGGGCACGGCCGACCGTGAGCGCGGCCGGCTCGCTCACGAGGGCAAAGCCCAGAGCCCTTGCTGCATCCGTCCCTTCGACGAATAGCTCGCCCATGTGGGACAGGTCGAAGAGCCCGGCGCGCGTCCGCACGGCGCGATGCTCTTCCAGAATTCCCGCGTACTGGACAGGCATCGACCAGCCGGCGAACTGGACCATCCGGGCACCCAGCGCAGCGTGCCGATCGGCCAGCGGCGTTGCGAGCAACCCTTCCTGAGCCTGGGCCATCGAGGTCGACCTCCGGTCAATTGGGCTTAGAACAGCGGTTGACGAGCCGACTCGAATGCGGGCTACGCCTGGTGCTCAGGCAGCTTTCGGGCCGCGAGGTCCACGAGCGATCGTTCCGTTTCGAATGAGAGCATTGCCGGCGCATCTTCGAAGCTTATCCAGCGAACCTCTTCGAATTCGTGGTCGTGGTCGTCCAATCGGCCGCCGATCGGTTCCATTAGAAAGTAATGAACCGTCTTGTGAATCCGCGTGCCGCGCTGGACGAATGTGTAGTTGATCGCGTCCAGAGGCGAGAGGATCCGGACCACGAGACCGGTCTCCTCGCCGACTTCGCGCAGGGCAGTTTCCTCGAGCGTCTCGCCGGCGATCGGGGTGCCCTTGGGAAGGGTCCAGCTGGAGCCGTCGCGTTCGCGCCTGCGGCGTCCGACCACGAACTGCGGAATCGCGTCCGCGAAACGAATGACTATGCCGCCGGCAGAAGTCGCGGTGGCGACGGTCAGCCTCGCCACGGGGCCGGCGCGAGGATCGATCGACGTTCCGTTCGCTGACGGCCCAGGCCGGCCCAACGGATCGTGATTGCAGGCCGGATGACACCGCTGCGGGGCGTCCGCGAATCGGCCGCCGTCACGGGACGCCAGCCGCTCATGTGCAAGCCCCCGTGCGAGGGTCGCAAGATGGTGACTCGCGTGGCTGCACGCTGGAAGTTGAGGCTGGCGTGCAGCCCGAGCCGCCGCTCCTGCTCGCGGCCGGCCGGCCGGGCGAAGACGGCAGCGGGCCGAGCCGCGTACTTCGCCGCGATACTGTGCTGCATGTTCCAATCGTACCCGGTCAGGCAGGCTTTGCAAGCGCAGCTCGGAGGCGCTCGACCTGCTCCGGTGATAGCGTGCCCCGCTCCTCGGTGAGCCGGAGTTCTCTGCGTGCGGCCGCCAGATAGAGCTCGACCGAATCGGGAGCGAGACGTCGGAGCGCGGCGAGATGAGCCTCAACGGTGCCGGCATCACCTCTGGCTACGGGACCTGTGAGAGCCGCGTTGACGCCGATCGCGCGCGCGTTGGCAAGGGCCTGCTCCACGAGCCGGCCGTAGACGGCCAGCGAGCCACGCTGATCCATCCCAGCCGCCGCGCCCAGAGTGACGATGGCATCGAGCAGGGCGACGAGCCCACCCGACGCCAGCACCGCGGCCGCGTGGTAAGCGGCTTTGCTGCCGCGGGGCAGCCGGACCGGGACCGCGCCGAGGGCCACGGCGAGATCCGCGAGCAGCCCCATCAGTCGATCGTCCCCCTCCAGGGCGATCGTTGCGCCTTTGATCGCCTCGACGGACCGCTCCACGTCCGACGTGAACGAGACGAGCGGATGGAATGCTCCGACCTGGCTGCCGGCAGCAGCGGCGGGCTCCAGGACTTCCGCACCCAGGATGCCGCTTGTGTGGACCAGGGCCTGACCGCTGTAGAGGCGCATCGAGTCGACGACCTCGGGAATCGCGTCGTCGGGGACGGTGAGGATCGCCAGCTCGACGTCGTCAAGAATCGACGCGGGTTCCACGAACGCGCGGGCCCCGGGGACGAGCGTTCGAAACCTCTCGCGCCGACTCGCGTCCCGGCTCGCGACGGCAACCACCGGCCAGCCGGCGCGCGAGATTGCCACTCCGAGCGCCGTACCGACCGCCCCGGCCCCGACGATGCCGATGGTCGGTGCGGCCTGCCCGATGTGCTTGTGCGGGTGCGGATCGGTATGGGCGTGGATCTCGTCGCCGTGGCGGTGAGGGCCGGTGCCGTCTCGCTCTTTGCCTCGGCTCTCGCGTTCGGGCCACAGTTTCACGCGACACTCCTCCCCACCCAACAGACTCGCGCTATCCTTGCGCCGGACCTGCACCGGCGCCGGTTCGCCTTCTCGCGTCGAAACGCCGACGGCGACCCCCGGCCGAGTGTAGCGCGTCCCTGGCGGCAGAGGCGCACCCCCGCCGGGGTTTGTTGAAGAACCGCGAGGTCGGCCCGAGGTCGGCTGACCGAACGAGCCTGCGAAGGAGCTGCGATGACCAGCGATCCCTTCGGCGCCCGGGCCCATCTCGGACCGGGGCTGCCGGACTACTACCGTTTGTCCGCCCTGACCGGCGCATCGAAACCCGCGCTCGATCTCGCGCTCATCCCGGTCACGGTCAAGATCCTGCTCGAGAATGTGCTGCGGCATGTCGGCGGCGGAATCGTCCGTGAAGCCGACGTGGCGATGCTCGCGGCGTGGCGTCCCGGCGCCGCGGCGACAACCGAAGTAGAGATCCCGTTCATGCCGGCTCGGGTGATCCTCCAGGACTTCACCGGCGTCCCGGCGGTGGTGGATCTGGCGGCGATGCGCGACGCCATGTCCGACCTGGGCGGCGATCCGGCCCGCGTCAACCCTCTCGTGCCGGCCGATTTGGTCATCGATCACTCGGTTCAGGTCGACCGCTACGGCTCCGCCGACGCGTTCGCATTCAACGTCGAGCGCGAATACGAGCGCAACGGTGAGCGCTACCAGTTGCTGCGCTGGGCTCAGACGGCCTTCGACGACCTGCGGGTCGTTCCGCCCGGCACCGGCATCGTCCATCAGGTCAACCTCGAGTACCTCGCGTCCGTCGTCGCGCGCCGCCGAGACCCCGACGGAACCGGCGAGGTCGCATTCCCCGACACGCTCGTCGGAACGGACTCGCACACGACCATGATCAACGGCCTCGGCGTGCTCGGTTACGGCGTGGGCGGGATCGAAGCCGAGGCCGTTCTCCTCGGCCAGCCGCTCTACCAGCCGATGCCGAAAGTGGTCGGGGTCCGGCTTTCCGGCGCGCTGCCGGAAGGGTCGACCGCGACCGACCTCGTCCTGGTCGTGACCCAGATGCTGCGCTCGTACGGAGTCGTCGGCACGTTCGTGGAATTCACCGGGGACGGGCTGGCGGGGCTGGCCCTGGCCGACCGGGCCACGATCTCCAACATGTCGCCCGAGTTCGGCGCGACCGCCACGCTCTTCCCGATCGATGACGAGACGCTGGTTTACCTGCGACTGACCGGTCGGTCGGCCGAACAGGTCGCCCTCGTCGAACGCTATGCCCGCGCCCAGGGCCTGTGGCGTGAGCCGGGCATCACCCCCGAATTCGACGCGCTGCTGACGCTCGATCTGGGGTCCGTGGAGCCCTCTCTGGCGGGGCCCCG
>JADGQJ010000212.1 GCA_017881885.1 Chloroflexota bacterium | reverse complement strand
AACCGAGGCCAGCAGGCCTGGACGCCGACCATGAACGGCGTGTGGACGATCCAGCTTCTCCTGTACGGGATGACCGTGCAGACCCACGATGCGATGTTCGGCATGCCGGTCTCCGGTCAGTTGCAGCTGACCTACCCGGACGGCGTCACGGTCAAGCAGGCCGTCGACTCTGCGGGCCGTGTCAGCTTCGTGAACCTGCCGCGCGGCCAGTACCAGCTCCAGCTCACGCCGTCGGCCTTCTCGCCGCCCACGCCGGTCGCCCTCTCGCGACCTCAGGACGCGACTCTGCGGGTGATCACCTACCTCGACGTCGCGGTCGCGGCCGGTGCCCTGATCCTCGCTGTGGCGCTGCTCTTCGTGATCGGGCGATGGGCCCTCATCTGGCGGCGCTTGCGGCACAGGTCCGTGCCGAATGTGCCGGAAACGGCTTCCTAGAGCGCTGCAAACGGTGGCTCCGATGAACCTTTCGCTCGGCCCGCGCCCCCACTCCGATAGCCACCCCAGAAACCGCCGAGGCCTGAGCCTCAGGGGTGGCCTGGCGCGGGCGATCCCGATGGTCCTCGTGCTGGCCGGAGGGCTGAGCACGCTCGGCCTTGCCGGTCCCCCGAGCCCTCAACCGAGCCCGACCAGGACCGCGCAACCGAGCCCGTCCGGGACGGCACCGATGCCGGTCCTTGCCTACTACTACATGTGGTTCACGTCCGGGAGCTGGGCCCACGCCAAGACCGACCAGCCCGCGCTCGGCAAGTACACCAGCACCGATCCGGCGATCATCCGCCAGCAGGTGACCCTCGCCAAAGAGTCGGGCGTCGACGCATTCATCGTCTCGTGGAAGAGCACGCCATCGCTGAACCTGGCCCTTTCGGAACTGGTCGCGGAGTGCCACAGCCAGGGCCTCAAGCTGGTGCTGATCTACGAAGGTCTCGACGTCAATCGCAACCCGATCCCGACGGCAACCGTCTCGGCCGATCTGATGTGGTTCGCAACCCAGTACGGCTCGGATCCCGCCTTTGATCTCTTCGGCAAGCCCGCGATTGTGTGGTCGGGCAGCTGGCGGTTCTCCGACACGGACATCGCCGCGGTCCGCTCGCAGATCGGCGCGCCGGGGAAGCTCCTGCTGCTCGGGTCCGAGAAGAGCGCCGCGGCCTACCAGGCGCGAGCTTCTCTCCTCGACGGCGACGCCTACTACTGGTCGTCCGGAGATCCTCTGTCCACGCCGAGCTATCAGAAGCGCCTGACACAGCTCTCGGACGCGGTCCACGCGTCCAACGGCCTGTGGCTGGCCCCGGCCGCGGTAGGCTACGATGCCCGCCTCAACGGCGGAACCGCGGTCGTGAGCCGACGCAACGGGGTTACGCTGACCACCGCTTGGGCCGACGCGCTGGCCAGCAAACCGGACGCAGTGGCCCTCATCAGCTGGAACGAATACACGGAGAACTCGTACGTGGAGCCGAGTCACAACTACGGCGACCGCTACTTGCAGGTTCTCTCACTGCTGACCGGGGGTCCGGGTCCCGGAGCTACTCCGTCGCCCACCGTCGCTCCTTCGGCGCCACCTCCCCCAACGGCGTTTCCAAGTGCGACCAGGCCGGGCGGTGCGGTGGGAACGCCGGGCGGGCCCGCGTCCGGGCGAACGTCGGTGCCGTACAACTGGACCGCCTCGCTGCTCGTCGCCACCGTCGTCTTCGGCATCCTCGGGATACTGGCGTTCAGCTTCCGCAGGCGCGCTCGCCGCCGCCGCTCGGAGGACGATTTGATGCTCGGGCCGACGAGATGATCGACGAGAAGACGGTGCCCCCGCTTCCCCGATCGAGGATCCGCCGCACGGCATTGGCCGTCGCGATCGGCGGGATCGTGGTGGCCTTCATCGCGGTCTGGGCCTTGCCGAACATGGCCGGACCGGCATTCGTCCAGGTTCGGGCGGTGGTTGCCGCCAGATCGGCGCCGGTCGGTCCGACCGTCGCGATCGGCGGTTTATCGGCGGTGCAGGCAACTGCCATCGACCTCAGCGTGGAAATCGACAACCGCTACCCGCTCTCCGTCGTCGTGGGCAGCGGCCGAACGGCATACCAGGCGGCGGCCTACCGGCGCGAGTCGAACGGCCATCTGACGCGGGTCTGGCAGGCCGGCGTAAACGATCCTGCGCTCGAGGAGGGGTCTGACTCGCCCATGGGCGGCCCGTCCAACAACACGGCTGCGGTGGTGCCCACGGGAGTGTCCCGTCACGTCATCACTGCCGGAGCTGCCTCGTTCCTCCTGACGGATGCGACCGGCGCGGCGCTCGCCCCCGGCGTGTACTACCTGCGAGTCTGGGCGTACGGAATCGGCAGCCCCCTCGTGCCCGTGTCGCTCGACAACGGCGTGGACCCGCTCGGCGCCCCTACAGACCTGCCCCAGCCCACCAACTGAACTGGTTCACCCGGCCGGGGCGTATTTGTTCACCCAGTAGGTGGTCCGCGCCAGGTAGGCTCCGGGAGCGTCGCCGGCCGAGACGCCGAAGGCGCCCTCGTAGCCGGTGTAGGTCCTGGCTCCCGCGGTGAAATCGCGGGCCGGCTCGATCTGCGTCCCTTCATGCCACTCGTCGAACGAGACGATCCCGATCCACTCCGGCTTGGCCGCGATCGCCGCCTGCCACATCGAGTCGTAGCGGGCACCGTTCTGGCGATCGACTACCTGCTGTCCCGTGGCGACTGCCTGGCGATTGTCGAACCCTGGGCTCACGTCGGGACTGCAGATCAGGTTTGCCGCCCGGCAGCCGGCGACGAGGCTCGCGAAAGCATCCGGCGAAGCCATCGGATCGTATGTGTATACGCCATCCCCGCCCACCCTCGTTGCCGTCGCGGCCTTCGGTGAATGGATCATCACGATCGAATCGTCGGCAGTTCCGCGCAGGCCGCTAAGCGCCTTCTTGAGGTCGGCGGCCGGCATCCGGCTCGGCGCGAACAGATAGAAGACCGGCCGCGGCGCCGTCGACGAGCTGCCGGACGACGGCCGCGCGACCCGCTCCAA
>JADGQJ010000002.1 GCA_017881885.1 Chloroflexota bacterium | reverse complement strand
GATCGAGCCGCCAGATCGACGGGCTGGCCTTGACGGGCCAGCTGGTACGCCCGGCGGCCACCGATCTTCATGGCGCTGAAAGCCGGCGGACGCTGCTCTATCGACCCGCGGAACCCGGCGAGCGCCTCCAGGACGGCCTCCCGAGTGGGGGCCGGACCGCTGCCGGGCGTGAGCTCGCCGTCTCGATCGTCGGTCGAAGAGCTCGCGCCGAAGCACACGGTCGCTCGATAGGCCTTGTCGTCGCGCATGTGGTACTCGACGACTCGGGTCCCGAGTCCCAGGAAGACGGGCAGGACCCCGGACGCAAACGGATCGAGTGTTCCGCCGTGGCCGACGCGGTGCGTGCCGCTCAGCCGGCGGACAAGCCCGACCATGTCGTGGGATGTCGGGCCCGACGGCTTCGCCAGGACGAGGATGCCGTCGATGCCGCCCTCTTTGGCGCGGCCGGGTCCGCTCATCGTGGCGTCGTCCCGCCCGCCTCTACCAGTTCCGCGGCCCGCGCGAGGACCGCGCGGCGTGCCTCAGCCAGCGGCAAGTACACGGTGGCGCCGGCAGCACGGGCGTGCCCGCCGCCACCGAACGTGCCGGTCAGCACGGTCGCATCGACACCTTCGCGCGTCCGGACGCTGATACGGGTCTCGCCCGCAGCCTCCTTGAAGAGGATCGCCGCCTGCGCGTCGCGGGCCTGGGCGAGCATGTCGACGAGCCCCTCGGATTCCTCGGAGCTGGCCCCCGCGGCAGCCAGGTCGGCGAGTTCGAGCGTGGACCAGACGAGCCGGCCGTCGCAATCGGACTCGAGACGCGACAGCACGCGGCCGAAGAGCAAGAGCTGGCTATTGGCCTTGAGCCGATACAGCCGGCGGGCGATATCGCTGATCGGCGCGCCTGCCTCACGCAGGGCTGCAGCCACGACCAGGGTCCGTGGAGTCGTGTTGGTGTGCTGGAAGATGCCGGTGTCCATCACCACGCCCGCCGCGAGGGCCGCGGCGAGCATCCCGTCCCCGGCAGTGAGGGGCACGCCCATCCTCCACGCCAGCAACGTGACCATCTCGCAGGTGGCCGAACTGTGCGCGTCAACCCAATCGACTGCGCCGAAGTGACGGTTCGAGATGTGGTGGTCGATGTCGAGGATCGGCACCCGATCGAAGAGTGCGCGATGCGACTCGATCACGGGGCCGATCCGCTCGAGCTCGCCGCAGTCCCCCACCACGAGCAGGTCGTAGTCGATATCGGCGGCCGGCTCGCGGCGGAAGCGGTCCATGCCGGGCAGGAACTTGTACATCGCCGGCATCGGATCCGCGCACACGGGGGTGGCCACTCCCCCATTCGCCTCGACGAGCAGCGCGATCGCCAGCGCGGAACCAAGCGCGTCGGCCTCGGGGTTCTCGTGGCAAATGGTGAGGACCCGTCGCGCCGCGCGCAGCCGGTCAACTACCTCCTGGGGCACGGCCGCTGCATATTCCGACAGATCGATCCGCGGCTCGACGTCGCTCACCGCGGCCCCCTCCTGCCCTCTCCACGACCCGGTTTCGACCCCGGCTTCGAGGAGTTGCCCGTCTCCGGTCTGCGCCGGAACCGCTTCCGCGGCTCTTGCGGCGGCAGGACTGCCGACTCTCGCTCGGGCACGTCGCCGTCACGCGGCAGACGCTGAACGGGCGTCGGTAGCGATTCGGGTTGAGCCCCGATCTCTTCCGGACTGCGCCCCGCCTGGATCTCGTCGAGCAGGTGCAGGATCCGGGTGCCCCGGTCGATCGAATCGTCCAGCCGGACATCCAGCTCGGGAATGCGGCGCATCCGTATCTTCGAGCTGAGGCCGTGGCGCACGTAGGGCATCGCGCGCCGAAGCGCGGACAGCGTCTCCTTGCGCTCGTCCTCCGACCCGATGACGCTGACCCAGACCTTCGCATGCGAAAGATCCGAGCTCGTCTCGACGTTGGTCACGGTCACAAAACCGATCCTGGGATCGGACAGCTCGCTCTCGAGCGCCTTGCCGATCTCCTGGCGGAGAAGCTCATCGATGCGTTCGGTTCGTTGGCTCATCGGGGCTGGATACTCCGGCTCTGGCACGAGCCGCGACGACGGTTCAACCCGCCGCCCGGCTCACCATCTGCTGGGTGAAGCACTCGATGACGTCCCCTTCGATCAGGTCGTTCGATCCTGCCAGGCCGATGCCGCATTCGAAGGTCGTGGCGACCTCCCGGACGTCGTCCTTCATTCGGCGCAACGACTCGATCTTGTCGGTCAGGATGATCTTGCCGCCTCGCCAGACTCGAGCGCCACCGCCGCGCACGATTCTGCCGTCGGTGACGTAGCAGCCGGCGATGACGGCCACCTTGCCGACCTTGAAGATCTTGCGGACCTCGGCCCGACCTTCGACCGTCTCCACCTGCTCCGGCTCGAGCATGCCGCGAAGCGCGGCGGAGATGTCGTCGGTGAGCTTGTAGATGATGTCGTACTGGCGGACGTCGACCTTCTCGGATTCGGCCGCGCGTCTGGCGGTGTCGGTGACCTTAGTGCTGAAGGCCACGACGATCGCATTGGACGCCGCGGCGAGCATGATGTCGTTGTCGGTCACGTCGCCGGCGGCTTCGTGAAGGACGTTGATCCGAACCTCGTCGGTCGACAGCTGCTGCAGGGCGTGAGTGATCGCGCCGAGCGAGCCCGAGACGTCCGTCTTGAGGATGATCCGCAGTTCCTTGGTCTGGCCGGCCTGGATCTGTGCGTACAGATCCTCGAGAGTGGTCCGGCCACTCCCTTCCGACCGGTCCGCGGAGGCGGCCTTCCGGCCCTCGACCATCGTGCGGGCGATCTTCTCGTCTGCGACAACACGCAATATATCGCCGGCCTGCGGTACGTGGGCCAGGCCGAGGACCACGGCGGGGCTGGAAGGGCCCGCCTTGGTGATTCGCTTGCCGAGGCCGTTTTCGAGGGCGCGGACCTTGCCGTAGGTCTCGCCGACGACGATGACGTCTCCGACGCGCAGGGTTCCGGTCTGGACCAGCGCCGTCGCAACCGGGCCCCGGCCCTTGTCGAGTTCTGCCTCGACGATAGTTCCGATGGCGGGCCGCTTGGGGTTGGCCTTGAGTTCCTGCAGGTCCGCGACGAGGATGATCATCTCGAGCAGCTCGTCCAGTCCGAGACGGGCCTTTGCTGAGACGGGCACCATCGGCACGTCGCCGCCGTACTCCTCGACGACGACGCCGGCTTCCGCCAGGCCGTTCTTGACCCGGTCCGGGTTGGCGTCGGGCTTGTCGATCTTGTTGAGGGCGATGATGATCGGAACCTTGGCCGCTTTGGCGTGGTCGATCGCCTCGAGGGTCTGGGGCATGACGCCGTCGTCGGCAGCCACGACCACGATCGCGATGTCCGTGACCTTGGCGCCGCGCGCGCGCATCGCCGTGAAGGCTTCGTGGCCCGGGGTATCGAGGAAGACGATCCGCCGGCCGTCCTTCATCACGATCTCGCTGGCACCGATGTGCTGGGTGATGCCGCCGCGCTCGCCGGCCGCAACCTTCGTGGTGCGGATGGCGTCGAGGAGCGAGGTCTTGCCGTGGTCGACGTGGCCCATGACGGTCACGATCGGGGCGCGCGGCAGGAGGAGGGACGCTTCGTCCTCCTCGTAGAGCTGCTCCTTGGTGGCGGCGCTGACCGGGGCTGCTTCGGGCTGGGAGCCGTCGGAGTTGGCCGCTGCACCGGGCGCGGCAATTTCGGCGACTTCGTAGCCCAACTCCTCGGCCACCAGGGACGCGGTCTCGCGATCGATGCCCTGGTTGATGTTGGCGAAGATGCCGCTCTTGATGAGCTCGCGGATCACGTCGGCGGGGTTGACGCCCACCAGATCGGCAAGGTCTTTGACGGTGATGCTGGACGGCAGCTCGATTGCGGCTCGATCTCGCGGATCGAGGACCGCCGTTGAACCGGGGCCGCCTGCGTCGCGGCGCATCGGCTTGCGGGGACCACGACGGCCCCGCGTGCCGCTCCTACTCTTTGCCACGACTCACTCCTTCTTCGATCCTGCTCGCCTCCCCTGTCAGTTCGGCCCACAGCTCCACTGGGATTGGCACTTCCAGCGCGCGCTGGAGCGATCCTTTGTCGAGGGCCGCCTTGCGGCACTCATTCGATTCACATACGTATGCACCGCGACCGGGCATCTTGCCGGTCGGGTCGAGGACGACGAGGCCCTGCGGCGTCCGAACCACGCGCGTCAATTCGCGCTTCTGTCGGGGCTGGCGGCAGACGACGCAGGAACGGGTCGGATAGCGCCGAGGAGGCGCGCCCCGGGCTACGAGGGTACCTCCTCGATAACCGCCGGTTCGCCGGCAGGCTCGGTCTTCTCGATCTTCGCGGCCGCCTTTCGGCGCTTGGGCTTGGCCGCGACCGGCTCTGGTTCGACCGCAGCCGGCTCGACCGCCGCTTCCACGGGGGCTTCCACCGCCGCAGCCTTTCGGCGCTTGGGCTTGGCGACCGGCTCGACGGCGACTTCCACAGGCGTTTCGGTCGGCGTTTCGGCTTCTTCGGCGACGGCCTGGGCAGGCTCTTCGGCAGCGGCTTCGGCGGCATGGACGGCGTCGACCCGGGCTGCCTCGGCGACCGAGACGTCGCTCCGGATATCGATGCGCCAGCCGGTGAGCTTGGCCGCCAGACGGGCGTTCTGGCCCTCGCGGCCGATGGCCAGCGAGAGCATCCGCTCGGGCACGACCACGTTGGCGATGCGGTGTTCCTCGTCGATCCTGACTTCGATCACCTGGGCCGGGCTCAGCGCCTTCGCGACGAAGGTCGAGGCGTCCTCAGACCATTCGATGACGTCGATCTTCTCGCCACCAAGCTCGGCCACGACGGCCTGGACGCGCGCGCCGCGTTGGCCGACGGTCGCTCCGACGGGATCGAGCCCCGCCTGGCGCGAAGCCACGGCAACCTTGGAACGGCTGCCGGCTTCACGGGCGATGGCCTTGATCTCCACGGTGCCGCCGTGGATCTCCGGCACTTCAAGCTCGAACAGGCGGCGCAGGAACCCCTTGTGGGTCCGGCTGATGTAGATCTGCGGTCCCTTGGCGCTCCGTCGCACCTCCAGCACGAAGGCCTTGACGTTCTGGCCGATCCGATAGTGCTCGAGCGGCGACTGCTCGGTGGTCGATAGGATCGCCTCGGCCTTGCCGACGTCGAGGATGATGGCCCGCGGCTCGATCCGCGAGACCGTGCCGGTCATGAGCTCGCCTTCGCTGCTGGCGTACTTGTCGAAGACGACGTTTCGCTCAGCTTCGTGCAGTCGCTGCAGGACCACCTGCTTGGCCGTTTGGGCGTGGATGCGGCCGAAGGCCTCTTGATCGAGCTGCTCGGTCTCGACGAGATCGCCCGGCTCCGCTCCAGGCTGGAACGGTTGGGCATCGGCGACGCTCATCTGCGTCTCGGGATCCTCGATCTCCTCGGCGACCAGACGCGCCCGGAAGACGCGAACCTTGCCGGACTCGGCGTCGATGCGGACATGGATGTCCTCATCGCCCGGAGTACGGCGGTAGGCCGACTGGATCGCCTCCTCGACGGTCCGAATCAGCTGCTCACGCGAGACCCCCTTCTCGGCGTTGAGCTGCAGGAGGGCGCCGACGAAATCTCGACTCACTTCGCGCCTCCCGTTCTGGTATTTCGGCCGCGGACCGGTCACTCGGCCCGCCGGCTACTCAACAAAAGACGTGGGGGTCACCCACGTCACGAGCGGCCGGTAGATTGCCCAGAGTATACACGGCGACCCAGGGCCATCCAAACGAGGCCATCTGTCCGGATCCCCTGGCGGGGCGCACAGATCACCGGTTCGGGTGCGCCGGCCGAGCGGCTGTTGGTGCCCTGGGCGGCCCGGGCACCGCGGCCGCTCTCAGCTACAGGGCGTGTTCTGGTCGGCGAGGATAAAGCCGCGGCTGTCGATCAACTGGAACCGATCGTTGGCGAACTGTGTTCCGGCCAGGTCCGGTTTCACGATGCGACAGGCCATGTCGGCGGCCTGCGCCTCGTGGCCCGGCGCGACGTGGATCACCCACGTCGTTCCGCCGTTGACCATCTGGAACTCGACCTGGTTGGCGTTGGGCTGGAGGTCCGTCATGAGCTTCAGGTCCATGCCGACCGTCGGCCCGATCGTGACTACGCACCCGACGACGAGAATCGCCACCAATCCCAGGACGACCACGAAGGACAACAGGCAACCGTGGCGCCGTACGAACGACCGCGGCGGATTCGGCGGTGGACCCCAACCGGGCTGCGGTTGACCCCAACCGGGAGGCGGGCTACCGGACGGCTGGCCCCAACCCGGGGGTGGACTGCCGGGTGGCTGGCTGCCGGCCGGCAGTGCTCCCCAAGGCTGCGGAGTCTCCGGTTGAAGCTCGCCCCAACCCGGCTGATTCGGATCCCTTGGCGACGTCATTTGCCCCTCCGGCGACGGTGCGGCTGGCGGTGGATGACGTTGACGGACTCAGACGGGACGCGGTGTGAGTCTCCTCCGTGCCGGCATGGCACGACAAGACGGCGCGATCAGTATGCCCGCGCGAACAGGACTCGGCGCTCCGAGGCGGCGCCGCATACCACGCACTTGCCGGCCTCGGCAGGAGAGTCGAACGGGATGCAACGGATCGTGGCGCCGGTCTCCTCGTTGACCTGGCGCTCGCACTTCGCGCCGCCGCACCAGGGCGCGAGGAAGAAGCCGCCGTCGCCATCCAGCCCGTCCTTGAGTTGCTGGTACGTGTCCACGTGATGAGTGTTCGCATCTCGGAAATCGCGAGCGCGGTCGAACAATTCCGCCTGGTAAGCGCGCAGGCGAGCGGGCAGCTCGGCCGCGAGCTGCTCCAGCGGCACGGCCTCCTTGGAGCGATCGACGCGCTTGACGAGCATGGCCTGTCCGGCAGCCACATCGCGCGGCCCGATCTCCATCCGGAACGGCACGCCGCGCAACTCCCAGTGGTTGTACTTGAAGCCGGGCGAGTCGTCGCGCCAGTCGACTTTGACCCGCACCTTCGCGCCCTCGGGCGTGGAAGCGAGCACGGCCTGGAAGCGGTCGATCGCCTCGGCTACGGCGGCCTTCTCCTCGTCCTTGCGGAATATCGGGACGATGACGACCTGGACCGGCGCGACGTTGGGTGGCAGGACCAGCCCGGAGTCGTCGCCGTGGGTCATGATCGTGGCCCCGACCATGCGGGTCGAGAAGCCCCACGACGTTCCGTAGGGGTGCTTGCGCACGTTATCGCGGTCGAGGAACTCGATGCCCGCCGCCCGCGCGAAGTTCTGGCCGAGCATGTGGCTCGTCCCGGCCTGGAGCGCCTTCTTGTCGCGCATCATGGCTTCGATGCACCACGTGAAATCGGCGCCCGGGAACTTCTCACTGTCCGTCTTGCGACCCTTGATTACGGGGATCGCGAGCCACTCCTCGGACACCTTGTCGTAGCAGTCGAGGCCGGTCGCGACTTCCGCCTCAGCTTCCTCGCTGGTGGCGTGGAACGTATGTGCTTCCTGCCAGAGGAACTCCGTGGTGCGAAGGAAGAGCCGGGTGCGCAGCTCCCAGCGGACGACGTTGTTCCAGATGTTCATCAGCAGCGGCAGGTCGCGGTAGGACTGGATCCAGTCCTTCACGCTGTCGGCGATGATCGCCTCGCTTGTGGGCCGGATCGCCAGCCACTCGTCGAGCGCCTTCCCGCCGGCATGGGTCACCCAGGCGACCTGGGGGTTGAAGCCCTCGACGTGCGCGGCTTCCTTCTCGAGCAGCGACTTCGGCACGAAAAGCGGGAAGTAGACGTTGCTGTGGCCGGTCCGCTTGATGTGGCCGTCGAGCTCGGCCTGCATCGACTCCCAGATGGCGTACCCGTACGGCCGGATGATCATGCAGCCGCGAACCGGGGAGTAGTCGGCCAGCTCCGCCTTCAGGACGACGTCGTTGTACCAGCCCGGGAAATCCTCGGACTGGCGGGTGATGCTGGTGACGAAACCCTCCTTGGGCACGCTGTTCCTCCTATTTCGAACCGGTGGCGCGGCTGTGTCCTCAAATCCTAACCGCTGTGGATCGCCCCCACTTCCGGGTCGACCCTACTAGAATCGGCCCGACCGCCGAGCTCCGCCCCGTGAAGGCGCAGCGTAACCGGCGGCAGACTCTCCTGATCGCTCCGGCGCGGACATGCCGGGCGTGGCCGGCCTCTCGGCGTCCGAGCCGCGAGAGCTCCTGGGCGCTGAGAAATGAGACTGATCGATGGCCTTTCCTCAATTCGACCTGGCGAAGATGTTCCGCTGCTCCGCGACGAACGAGGAGGCGTACACGTGCATGCGGCCGCCGTCGCACGAAGGGTTGCACCGCTGGGACCGCTGCGAGACGAAGGACCCCGACGGCCACCTCTGCATGCTGTCCCTCAGCCACGGGGGCAGTCATCAGTTGGTCTGGTATGACCGGCCAGCGACACCTGGCGAAACGCATACGGTCAACTACGGCGGATCGGAGAGCGATACCGTGGCGCTTGCAGACAGGGCGGCCCAGATAGCCGCCCGCTACGGCTGGGTGCGCCGGTCGCACGTGTTCAGACCCGGCCTGTTCTGGCGATGGCCGACAGTGGCCGGCTGGTTGTCCGGTCTCTCCGCACCGCATGGTCGGCTGGCGGTCCTCTTCGAGTTCCAACCGCCGAGGGACACACAGACATGAGGCTCTTCGCTGCTCCCGAGTCGCACGGACCGCAACTCGGAGCCGTGTTCGGGCGGCGCGACGTACTGAAGATGAATCCCTTGCTGGAGATTCCCGATGACGACGCTCAAGTCCACTTTCACATGGGCACGAACGCACGCATGGTCGCTCGTGCTTGTGTCACTCCCACTCATCCTCGCCGCGTGCAACAAGGGCGGCGGAGGCAGCGGCTACTGAGCCGCTAAGAGGCGCTGCCCGCCACCGGGAAGCGCCGCTCCACGTACGAATCCAGGAGCGCCTTGAACTCGGCGGCGATGTGGTCGCCGCGCAACGTACGTTCCAGAGCGCCGTCGATGAAGACCGGCGCCACCGGATCTTCGAACGTGCCCGGCAGGCTGATGCCGATGTCGGCGTGCTTGGACTCGCCGGGGCCGTTGACGACGCACCCCATGACGGCCACGCGCAGCTCCTCCACGCCCGGATGCACCTCGCGCCACACGGGCATCTGATCGCGCAGATAAGCCTGGATGTCGCGTGCGAGCTCCTGGAAATAGGAGCTGGTGGTTCGGCCGCAGCCCGGGCACGAAGAAACCTGCGGCATGAAGGATCGGAGGCCGAGCGACTGCAGGACTTGCTGCGCTACGGCCACCTCTTCCGTTCGGTCGCCGCCCGGCTCGGGGGTGATTGACACGCGGATCGTGTCGCCGATCCCCTCGGCCAGCAGCAGCGAGAGGCCCGCGGACGAGGCCACGATCCCCTTCATGCCCATCCCGGCTTCGGTGAGACCCAAATGGAGTGCGTAGTCGCCGCGCGCGGCCAGCCGCCGGTAGACCTCCACGAGATCGCGAACGCCCGAGACCTTGGCCGAAAGGATGATTCGGTCGTGGGCCAGGCCGGTCGCCTCTGCCAGTTCGGCCGATCGGATGGCGCTCTCGACCATCGCCTCGATCATGACGTCGCGGGCGTCCTTCGGCTCCGCAAGACGCGCATTCGCGTCCATCAGCTGCGCCAGGACCGCCTGGTCGAGCGATCCCCAGTTGACCCCGATCCGGACCGGCTTGCCGTTATCGACCGCCACCCGAACGATCGCCTCGAAATGGTCGTCGTGGTAGCGTCCGGAGCCGACGTTCCCGGGGTTAATGCGGTACTTGGCGAGGGCGCGCGCCGCCTCCGGGTATGCGATCAGCAGCTTGTGGCCGTTGTAGTGGAAGTCACCGACGATCGGGACCGCGGCCCCGAGTCCGCGCACCTTGCGGACGATCTCCGGAACGGCCGCGGCCGCGGCCTCGTTGTTGACCGTGATCCGGACCAACTCCGAGCCGGCGTGGGCCAGCTGGGCGACCTGGATCGCCGTCGCGTCCGCGTCCGCCGTGTCCGTGTTCGTCATGGACTGGACGACGATCGGATTGCCGCCGCCGACGATGACGCCGTCCACGTCTACCGCAACTGAATGCCGCCGCGGCCCGAGGCCCGGATCGCTCACAGCGCTACCCGTGAGACCCCAGGCCTAAGAGATCGAAGTAGCTGATCCACACCAGGAACGCCATCAGCAGGGCAAAGCCGACGAGATAGATCGCCGACTCCAGCCGGGTGACGTCGTGGATTCGGAACGCGCGCTTGATCACCATGATGGCCATCTTGCCGCCGTCGAAGGGCGGGATCGGCAGCACGTTCAGCAACGCCAGGTTTGCCGAGATAACCGCCGCCAGAAGCAGCAGCAGGATCGGCCCGTAGTCGAACAGAGTGTGACCGACCACTGCGGCAATCCCGACCGGTCCCGAAACGCCGGGCGGCCCGGTCGTGGGACTCGTCGCGATGTGCTTGCCCAGGTCGCCCAGAGCCACCCAGATCAGGCTCATCGCCTTACCGGTCGACGAGGCCGCGGTGCCGAGCGCCGTTACGGGATCACCCTGCGTGTAGGCGATGCCGAAGTTGAATTGGACGCCCAGGGCGTAGCCCTTGCTCTCCCCGGATGGTCGGAAGCCAGAGTCCGAACGCTGGGCCAGCTGGACCTGGGCCGTCCGTTGTCGGCCCGAAGAGTCGGTCACGACCAGCGTCACCGACTTGCCCTCTTGCGCGGCCAGATCGTTCATGAAGGCCGACCACGGATCGCCGCCCAGGTCTACCAGTGAGTAGCTGCGGCCGTCGATGGACGCAAGAGAGTCTCCGGGCTGGATCCCGGCCAGGGCGGCCGGCGAGTCGGCCACAACCGAGGCGACGTGCGGCCGCACGACGGGGTTGAACGCCCAGGCGACGACAAAGAACAACACGAAGGCGGTGATCACGTTCATCGTCACGCCGGCCACCAGGACCAGGAGTTGCTTGGGCAACCCAGCGTTTCCGAATGCGCGGGGGTCGTCCGAGTCGGACTCCTCGCCCTCGAGCCGCACGAAGCCGCCGATCGGCAGGTAGTTGAGCGTGTATTCGGTCTCGTGGTCTCGTCCGATCACCTTGGCTCGCGGCGGGAACCCGATCCCGAACTCCAGCACGCGAATGCCGACCAGCCGCGCGGTGATGAAATGCCCGAACTCGTGGACGACGACAAGCGTGCCAAGGACCAGAAGGGTCGCCAGCACGGCCACGACCCAGAAGAAGATCCCCTCGAATGTCACCGGACAACCTCCGCGAATGCACGAACTTGCGCGTCGAGCGCTACCAGCTCTTCCAAACCGGGCTCGCGGGGTTCTCCCGACCCGAACTTCTCCACGGCCGCACCAAGCACGCGCGGGATCCCCTGGAACTCCAGAGTTCCGGCGAGGAATCGAGCGACCGCGATCTCGTCGGCCGAAATCAGGGCGGTGCTCGCTCGAGATCCGGCCACGCCGGCCTCGCGAGCGATTCGCAGCGCCGGGAAGCGCTCCTCATCGGGAGCACGGAACTCCAGCGTGCCCGCGGCGATCAAATCGGCCGCGGCCGCCGGCGATGGGCGGCGAGCCGGGTAAGTCAGCGCGTATTGGATGGGAAGTCGCATGTCCGGGGCACCGAGCTGGGCCTTGATCGAGCCATCCACGAACTGCACAGCGGAGTGGACGACGCTCTGAGGGTGGATGACGACCGAGATGGCCGAGAAGGGAACATCGTACAGCCAGTGTGCTTCGATGATCTCCAGCCCCTTATTTGCGAGCGTCGCGGAGTCGATCGTGATCTTCGCGCCCATCCGCCACGTGGGGTGTCGCAGAGCACGCTCCGGGGTGACGCTCGCGAGATCCGCGGCCTCCGTATCGAGGAACGGCCCTCCGGAAGCTGTGAGCAGCAAGCGCGCGATGGAGCGGTGCTCTTCCCCGACCAGGCACTGCCAGATGGCCGAATGCTCCGAATCGATCGGGCGGAGCCAGCCAAGGGGTCCGGCCAGCGGATCCGCCGCCGACGCCGTGCCTCCGGCCGATGCGGCGGATCCGGTCGACGCCGACCCCGCGGCTGCCGGCCGGGCCGCCCTCGCGTCCGCCAGGGCGCGGGCGAGCGGCATCACCAGATGCCCGCCCGCAACGAGCGTCTCCTTGTTCGCCGTGGCCACGATCTTGCCCGCGCGCAGAGCGGCGAGCACGGATCGCAACGCGACGAGGCCGCCGGTTGCAACCAGGACCAGATCCACGTCTTCCCGGGCCACGATCGCCTCGAGCGCGTCCGCTCCGGAGAGGCGCGCGACTCCAGGGGGGAGATCGAGCCGGGCCGCCCCGCCGGCATCGGCCAACGAGACGACAGCCGGCCGGAACCGACGTGCCTGCTCTTCGAGAAGGGCTGCCTGCGAGCCCGTCGCAAGGGCCACGATGCGGAAGGCGTCGGGCATCTCCGCCAGCACGTCGACGGCCTGTCGACCGATCGAACCGCCCGATCCGAGCAGAGCGACGCGAATGGGCAGCGGCAAGGTGCTCATCGGGGTACGGCGTGCGCAGCCCGGTGCGCGGCTCGGGCAGCAAACCACGTCAAGCGACCCCTCCCCTCCCCGCCCGCCCCGAGACCCGACTCAGCGGACAAGTGCGGCGACAAAGAGCGCGGCGACGGGCGCCGCAAAGATGAAAGAGTCCACGCGGTCGAGTATGCCGCCGTGGCCCGGAATCAGTGCGCCGGAGTCCTTCTCACCCGCGGCACGCTTCAGCATCGACTCGGCGAGATCCCCGGCCTGCGCCGCGAGCCCGATCAGCGGCCCCATGGCGAGCCCAAGCACAATGGGCTGGCCGAACGCCCAGAACCCGGCCGCGGCGACGGCCGTGCACGCAACGAGCCCACCGAACAGACCCCAGTAGCTCTTCGACGGCGAGATGTGGGCCAGGAACTTGCGTTTGCCCAGGGCGATGCCGACCAGATACGCCCCGGTGTCGTACGACCAGACGAGCAGGATGACGAGCAGGATCCAGCCACGCTCCCCGCCGAGTTGGCCTGCCGGCGCCGACGCCGCAACCGCGGGACCGGCCAGCCCAAGCCGAACAAGGGCCCCCAGCAGCCCGACGTAGATCGCGCCAAAAGCAGTCGCCATCCACGCCGCAAAGCCAACCCTGGTGTCCGTCTCGGCGAATGCCGCAATCCCGGCCGCCACGACTACGGCTGCAATGAGCAGATCGCCGTACCCGGCCAGCCATGCAGGAGCGGCAACGTCTGCGGCTACGGCCAGGGCCCCCGCGACCACCAGCCACGGCACCGTCTCATACCCGGCGCCACGTAACAGCCGGGCCGCCTCCCATGCCGCGATCACGACGAAGACCGCGATGAGGACCCCGAACCACGGCTCGCCGAACGCGAGCACGATGAGAAGCGGCGGGACGAAGATCAGCGCGCTCAGCGCCCGCTGCCTCATGCCCCCGGCCCCTTTACCGCCCGAACCGGCGCTGCCGGCTCGCGAACTCGACGACGGCCGCGTCCAGCTCCGCCGGCCCGAAATCGGGCCACAGCGTGGGCGTGAAAACGATCTCCGCATAGGCCGACTGCCAGATCAGGAAGTTGGAAAGCCGTTCATCGCCGCCGGTGCGGATGACCATGTCGGGGTCCGGCAAGCCGGCCGTGTACATCGCCGCAGCCATGACGTCCTCGTCGATCTCGTCCGGCCGCAGACCCAACGCGACGACCTTCCGGGCCGCGTCCACGAGTTCGGTTCGGCCCGAATAGTTGAAGGCGATATTGAGCTGGAGCCGCTCTCCGCCGACCGTCGCGTCCAGGGCATCCTGGATCGATGCGCGAGTCTCGGGAGGAAGCTCCTCCATCCTCCCGAGCAGCCTGACCCGCGCTCCCTGGGACTTGAGTTCGGCGGTCTCGTTGCGAATGACCTGCTCCAGCAGCATGAAGAGACCGCTCACCTCTTCGTCGGATCGGGCCCAGTTCTCGCGGCTGAACGCATACAGCGAGAGAACCTCGATGCCGCGCCGGACGGCGTGCCGGATGATCTCGCGGATCCCCTCGACGCCGGCTGCGTGGCCCTCCATCTCGGTGAGGCCGCGGGCGCGAGCCCAACGCCGATTGCCGTCCATGATGATCGCCACGTGGCGTGGAATCTCGTCCGCCGCGACATCGAAAGCGGCCTCGGCACGCTCGGCGGGGGCCACGGGGATCGCCGCTGCGACGGCCGCGGGCGCATCTATCGCCGGGCCGCCGGCCGCTTCGGTCGGAGCCTGGCGGTCCCTGTGGACGATCGACGGAGAGTCCGTCGGCCGGTCGATCGGACGGGCCACTAGACCTCCAGGATCTCCTGCTCCTTCACCGCGCCGACGCGATCGACGTCCAGGATGTGTTTGTCGGTGATGCGCTGCAGGCTCTCGTGCTCTCGCCGTCCCTCGTCGGCCCCGAGCGTGCCGTCGTGCTCTTCCTTCTTGAGCTGGTCGCCCGCCTCGCGACGCAGGTTCCGGATCTCGACTCGTGCCTCTTCCATTCGCTTGTGGACCTGCTTGACCAGATCCTTCCGGCGCTCTTCCGTGAGGGGCGGGATGTTGAGCCGGATCACGCTGCCGTCGTTGTTGGGCACCAGGCCGATGTCGCTCTTGAGAATCGCCTTCTCGATCGCCTGGAGGGCGGTGCGATCCCAGGGCTGGATGGTGATCTGGTGCGATTCGGGGACGTTGATGCCGGCGATCTGATTCAACGGCGTGGGTGAGCCGTAGTACTCCACCACCAACCGCTCGACGATCGAAGTGGAGGCGCGACCAGTGCGGACACCTTGCAGGTCGCGCTCGAGAACCTCCACCGCGCGCACCATCTTGTGTTCGGTGGCGGTCAAAGTCTCGCTGCTCATGCGGGGCTGCCTCCGGTGATCAGGGTGCCGACGGTTTCGCCCACGGCCACCCGCGTGATGTTCTGGGGCTTGTTGAGGTCGAACACGATGATTGGAGTGTCATTCTCCATGCACAGCGACACGGCCGTGGCGTCGAGAACGCGAAGCCGCTGTGCCAGCACCTGCGAGTACGTCAGCCGCTCATAGCGTACGGCGTTCGGATTCGTGAGCGGGTCCGAGTCGTACACGCCATCGACTTTCGTCGCCTTGAGGATGATTTCGGCCCCGATCTCGACGGCCCGGAGGGCGGCGGCGGTATCGGTGGTGAAGTACGGATTCCCCGTGCCCGCGGCCAGAATGATGACGCGGCCCTTTTCGAGGTGCCGGACGGCGCGGCGGCGGATGTACGGCTCCGCTACCTCGTTCATCCCGATGGCGCTCATGACCCGGGTTTGGACGCCGGCCTTCTCCAGAGCGTCCTGAAGCGCCAGGGCGTTCATGACGGTGGCGAGCATGCCGATGTAGTCGCCGGTGGCGCGGTCCATTCCCTTGGCCGCCGCCGCGAGCCCGCGAAAGATGTTCCCCCCGCCGACGACGATGCCGATCTCGACACCGAGCTGGTGGACCTCGGCGACCTGAGCCGCGATGAATGCGCAGAAGTTCGGATCGACGCCGTATTGGCGAGACCCGAGCAGGGCCTCTCCGGACAGCTTCAGAAGGATCCGACGATAGCGCGGCCGCGTGGGCGCGCCGTCGACAGACTCGGCGGCGGCTCCTGCGGACGTGGCTTTGGCCGCTTTGGCCTCGCTCACATTTCCTCCCCCAGCTCGAACCGGACGAATCGGCGGACCTTGATATTCTCGCCGGTCTTGGCGATTGCCTCGCCGACCAGCTGGCCGACGGTCCGATCCTGATCGCGGAACGGCTGCTCGAGAAGAACGACCTCGCCGAACCACTTCTTGAGCTGGCCGTCGACGATCTGGGCGCGAACGGCCTCAGGCTTGCCCTGAACCATGTCGCCGGCCATGAGCTCGGCCCGCTTGGCCTCGAGCTCGGCCGCCGGGATCGACTCGACGGATGTCCAGATCGGGCGCAGACCGGCGACCTGGATCGCCAGATCGCGGACGAGTCTCTGGAACTCGTCGGTGCGGGCGACGAAGTCGGTCTCGCAGTTGACTTCGATCAGAACGCCGATCTTGCCGCCGGTGTGGATGTAGCTCGCGATCTGGCCTTCATTGGCGTCTCGGCCGGCTCGCTTGGCGGCCGCCGCCTGGCCCCGCTCCTTGAGAATCGCGGCTGCCTTCTCGATGTCGCCGCCGGTCTCCTCGAGCGCCCGCTTGCATTCCATGACGCCTGCGCCGCTCTGCTCGCGGAGGATCTTGACGGTCTCCGCAGTGATGGTCGCCATCGTGTTCTCGTGTCTCCTGTTCTTAGCGCCTTTGCGGTCGATCGGCCTGTCGGCCCCGACCGCCGGGCGGGTGAGTTCGTTGCTCAGTGAGCGCGCGGGTTGTCTTCGCGCGGCCGGATCGGCTCTTCGCGAGGACGGACGGGCGCTTCGTGAACTCGGGGTGCGCCTTCGCCCTCGAGATCGCGCGGGTGAGCCGGGACGACTCGCACGCCGGGCAGGAGGATTTCCTCCTCCTCGACGTCGGGCTCGAAGGTGAGGGCCGCGCCGCCCGCGAGGGCCGCGACGAGCTCGTCGGAAGGAATGTCCTCGATCTCGGAGATGACCGGAGCCTCAGGCGCCTCGATCTCGGCGTTGGCACGAGCGCCGCGCTCGCGCTGGCCTTCGATGCAGGCGTCGGCGACGAGCGAACATAGCAGCCGGATGGCGCGGATCGCGTCGTCGTTGGCCGGGATGATGTAGTCGAGCTCGTCCGGGTCAACGTTCGTGTCGCCGGTGCCGATGATCGGGATCTCGAGCTTGCGGGCTTCGGTAACGGCGATGCGCTCGCGGTGCGGGTCGACGATGAAGACCATGGCCGGCACGCGCTTCATCTTGCGGATGCCGCCGAGGACGTCGCGAAGGTGATCCATCTCCTCGACCAGCTTGGAGGTCTCCTTCTTGGTCAGGCGCTCGAAGTCGCCGCTTGCCTGGCGCGCCTCGAGCTGATCGAGAAGAGCGATCCGCTTCTTGATAGTGACGAAGTTGGTGAGCATGCCGCCGAGCCAGCGGCGGTTGACGTACGGCTGACCGGCGCGTGTGGACTCCTGGGCGACCGGCTCCTGGGCCTGCTTCTTGGTCCCGACGAAGAGCACGGAGTCGCCGCGAGCGACGGTCTCGCGGGCCGCGTCGAGGGCGACGTCGAGCCGCTTGACGGTCTGGGCAAGGTCGATGATGTGGATCCCGTTGCGCTCGGCAAAGATGAACGGCTTCATCTTGGGATTCCAGCGACGTGTCTGGTGGCCGAAATGGATCCCGGCCTCCAGGAGCTGCCGCATCGAAACGGACGGCATGAACTGACCTCCTGCGGTTTCTACCTCCGCAGCGCTCCTGTCGGGAACCGGTCCGCTGATGCGGCTCCGGCACCGCCCCGACACGGCAACTGCGTGTGATCTCCGCTCCGTCCCGCTCTTGGCGGGCGCGGTGCGTGTGCCGTCGCGGCGCGACGACCGGCCGGGAGTGTAGCACAGCGGCCAGTGGTCTCCGAACCGCGCCGCGCGGCCGGGCCCGGGCGAGAGCCCCAAGCGAATTCCCCGCACAGGCGGGCAATTCCCAGGATACGCTGACTGCGTGGGGTACAGGGGTTGTCCGATGGGGTCTCGTGGGCGGGTCGCCGGAGCGGTGGCTTCGGTGGCGACGGCCGCGCTGATCGCGATTGGTACAGTGTCCTGCGGCAGTGGTGCCTCCAGTTCTCCGCCGGGTGCGCCGAGCGGCGCGACGACGATTGCATCCGCCGAGGCGTCGCCGGGCGTGCAGGCTGTCTCGCCCTCGCCGACTCACCCGCTGACTCAGGTCCCGACTCTCGGGCCCAGCCCGACCCCCCGACCGACGGTCCCGCTCGTGCCCGTCGTTTCGTTCTGGTCCACGCAGCGCGCGATCACGCGGGCCGATCTCGCGCTTCTCGTGAGCGGCGCAGGGGCATCGGTCAGGCCCGCCCACGCGAAGGTCGTTCTGGCGGCCCAAGACGCAGCCGCCCTCGCCGCAACGCTCGGGGTTACTCTCGGGGCGTCGGTGCAGAGCGCGAGCCCCGACGACGTCAAAGCGGCGGTTCGCGGCAGCGCGAGCACGATCGGCGTGCTTCGGGCCGACGACGTCACGCCGGACGTCCGAGCGCTCCGCGTCGACGACGTCTCGCTGTTCGGCTCCGGGCGCATCGTCGACCTCGGCGCCTGGCCTCTCAACGTCCCCGCCGACTCGCCCTCGACCTTCGACCCCACGGCCGCGTGGGTCGTGGACGCCGGCGGCGACGTCAACCTGGAGCGCAACGTTTACTACTACGCCGTCAGCAAGAAGAGGGGCCCCAACTACCCGTGGACCGGCGGATATGCGGTCATCAAGAGCCACGTCTGCTGCGGTTTCGAGAAGAATCTGCTGGCGGTGGGCCGCCGAACGGGCGGCGCCGGTGCGTTCACGACGCTGCTGAAGAGCGCGGACCTCACCCTCGTAAACCTCGAAGGGCCCGCCCCGAACAACTTCGTCTATCACGACGACGGACTCTCGTTCAGCTTCGATCCGGCTCTGCTCATCGGCCTGGCCAACGCCGGCATCGACGGCGTGTCGCTGGCCAACAACCACATCCGCAACGCCGGCAGCCAGGGCGTCCTCGACACCTGCGTGAACCTCGACAAGGTCGGCATCAAACATGCCGGGGCAGGCGCCAATCCGGCCGCGGCATCGACGCCGGCGTGGTTCAACGCCGGCCACCAGCTCGTGGCGTTTCTCGCGTACGACTCCCTGCAGGCCGGCAACTTCGCCGCTTCCGGCAAACCCGGAGCCGCGCCGTTCACCGTCGCCCGCGCCGCGGCCGACATCAAGGCCGCCCGCGCGGCCGGCGCCGATTTCGTGATCGTCATGCCGCACTGGGGCGCCGAATACAGCGAATACGTCGGCCCGCAGCAGCGCCGCGACGCCGCCGCCCTTGTCGCGGCGGGCGCCGATCTGATCCTCGGCAGCCACTCCCATTTCACCGGCCCGATCGAGGCGATCGCCCGACCCAGCGGCGGCCCGGTGTTCGTGGCCTATTCACTCGGCGATCTGCTCTTCGATCTGAACTACAGCGAGAGCACCCAAGAGGGTGTCGTGGCCGATCTCACCTATGTCGGCAATCGGCTCGTCCAGGTGGACCTCCACCCAACGCTCATGGTCGATCACTCCCAGGCGAACCTGCTCGACCCGGCCGGCGACGGCAGGCGCGTCCTCGACCGAATCCGAGTTGCCTCCGCCCGGACGCTCCACTGGTAGTTATTCAGTCGGCGAGCGCGTCGCGATAGAGGCGGACCGCCGGGTGGCCGCTGGCGCCGGGCTCGACTATCGCCAGGTCCAGCCCGAGCGGCAGGTGCGGCAGCCGCTCACCGCCGGGGAGTCGCCCGGCCTCGAGCAAGCGTGCGATGCCGGCCCTGAGGTGTGCTCGCTTCCGATAGTCGAAGGTTTCCTCTGCGAGCCCGAACTCCCTGGAGCGCCGCCACCGAACCTCCACGACGACGAGCCTCGGCGCCGGACCGGGATCGATCGCGACGATATCGAGCTCGCTGCGCCCGAAATGGACGTTGCGCGCCAGGATCTGCCACCCGCGGCCGGCGAGGAGTTCCGCGACCAGAGTCTCGGCCGCATCGCCCGCCTGCTGTCGGTCCGTCCGTTCGCCCATTGCTCCTCCTGCGGACGGTCAGTCGACCGGCTCGGCCTCCTCGATTCGACCGGCTTCGTCGGCTTGCTCGCCGAGCGCATCGGCGTCGACGGCGTCCGCGGCCGCATCGTCCCACAAGCCCATTTGCTCCCGCTCACGGCATGGCGCAAACGAGAGGCGATGGATCGGGCTGAGGCCCAGCGCCGCCAGGCCGGCGCGATGCTCCGGAGCGGCATAGCCCTTGTTGCGGGCCAGCTCGTAGCCGGGATAGCGCACGTCCATCTCGGCCATGAGCGCGTCGCGGGCCACCTTGGCGATCACCGAAGCCGCCGCCACGGAGGCGCACAGCCGATCGGCGGAGACGAGGACGCGCTGGTGGATCCGAACCTCCGGCAGCGAGACGGCGTCGAGCAGCAGCGCATCGGGCCTGACCTGGAGACGAGCCGCAGCGAGAGTGCTGGCGAGCAGGGTCGCCTGAAGGATGTTGATACGGTCGATCAGCTCCGGCCCGACGAAGGCGATCGACCACGCGACCGCCCGGGCTCGGATCTCGACATCGAGCCGCCTTCGATCTTCGGGCTTGAGCAGCTTGGAATCGCGAAGGCCGCGCGGCTTCCAGTTGGGCGGGAGGATGACCGCGGCCGCAGCCACAGGACCCGCCAGGCATCCGCGCCCGACCTCATCTATGCCGGCAACGTGGCGGTATCCGCGCGACCACAGGATCCGCTCCTCGGCGAAGTCCGGGTCGAGACGCTCGTGATGCCAGACCGCGACCTCGAAGCGGCCGGTGGGAGCCCCGGGCGCGAAAACAGTAGGACCCCGTCGCGTCGCCGATGGCGAGCGGTCGGGGTCCCCGATCCGGAGGCTGGAGCGTCGGGCGCCGGGCATGTGGCTCCCGAACCCGTCTAGCCCTTGGTGCGGCGCTCGCGCAGGGTTGCGGCCTTGCCGACGCGCTTGCGAAGGAAGTACAGCTGAGCGCGGCGCGCCTGGCCGTGGCGGACGACTTCGATCTTGTCGATGCGGGGGCTGTTCACCTTGAAGGTGCGCTCCACGCCTACGCCGCTCGCAACCCGACGGACGGTGATCGAGCGCTGGATGCCACCGCCGCGAAGGCGCATGACGGTCCCCTCGAAGACCTGGATGCGCTCCCGGGTGCCCTCTACGACGCGTGCGTTGACGCGCACGGTGTCGCCGGAGGCGAGCTCCGGAAGGTCGGTCCGGATCTGATCCTGAACTATCTCGTCGAGCACGTTCACGGCGTTCCCTACTCTTCGTCAAGCGGCGCGGGTGCGCTCAGTGGCCGATATTGCCCGCAGCCCGGCTGCGATGAAGACACATGAAATGAGGCCGCGCGCGCGGCCGACGGCGAAGGATAGCACACGCGGGCGGGGATGCGACCCGGCCGGGGCGCGCCGCGGGAGGGCCGGCGCGCGCCGCGGGAGGGGCCGAGCCGCCGACCGGGCTTCCGGCCACTTGCTAACCGGGGTAGCACGCGGCCATGAATCCTGCCCTACGAAGTGGCGAAGCCGGCCGCCGGAGCTCGACGCCGAGCGTGGCGGCCGCTGGCGCACAACCGTCCCGCGCCCGCCGGGGACCAGGAAGCACTGCCGATCCGGAATCCTGCCACGGGGGTTAGCAATTGGCCAGTTCGCCGGGTTTGGGCTCAGCGGTGACCTCTACGCGTGACGTCAACGACCATCGCGGTCGGCGTCTCCGACCAGGGCGCCTGCCGCCTGTGCAGCGGCCTGCACAGCAGCCTCTTCCGCTGCATCCGCGGCCGCCGCGCTTTCCTCGCGGCTGACCTCCGCCAGCAGCTTGGCCTCTTCCCGCGACATCGGCCGGTCCTCGAGCAACTCCGGCCGGCGGCGCCATGTGCGGCGCAGCGATTCCTTGAGCCGCCACTTGCGCACGGCCTCGTGGTGCCCGCTCGTCAGGACCGTCGGGACGGTGATTCCGCGAAACTCGGGGGGGCGGGTGTACTGCGGGTACTCCAGCAGCCCCGAGGTGAACGATTCCTCGGCCGTGGACTCGGCGTCGATCGCGCCGGGGAGCAGCCGCAGGATCGTATCCACGACCACGAGCGCTGGGATCTCGCCGCCGGACAGCACGTAATCCCCTATCGATAGCTCCACATCCACCAGGCAGCGGATCCGCGCGTCGACGCCCTCGTAACGCGGGCAGAGGAAGATCAAGTGGGTGCGTTCGGCGAGGTCGTGGGCGCGAGCCTGTCCGAACACCTCGCCGCCCGGGTCCAGCAGGATGACGGTGCTGTCGGGCCGGCGCAACTCGTCCAACGCCGCGGCGACCGGCTCGGGCCGCAGGACCATCCCCGCTCCCCCACCGTACGTGTAGTCGTCGACGGATTTGTGGCGGCCGAGACCCCAGTGGCGCATGTCGTGAATGCGGATCTGGGCCAGGCCGCGAGCCTGAACCCGCCCCGGAATGCTCTCCGCGAGCGGACCCTGGAGCATCGCCGGGAAGAGCGTCAGGACCTCGATCTCGAGCGGCCGGCGCGCAGGCTCGACGGCGGCCTCCGCGGCTTCGGAGGCCTCGTCGGCAAGCTCGCCCTCGACTCCCGAGGCCGAAGGTTCGGCCGTCACGCCCCCGGCTCCGACCCGCTTTCGGCGACGCGCACTTCGCCGGGAACGCCCGCTTCGGGGGAGGACGATGACACGCCCGCGGACTCCTGCTTGTCGACTTCTTCGTCGCGCAGCCCGAGGGCCACGCCGTCGACGACGATCTCCCCGCGGGCAGGCGCGAAGATCCGCACGATCGAGCGAACGACGGGAACGTCCAGCTCCCCCGCGGGCCCCATGACCACCATGACTTCGGCGCCGCCGGCGCGGTACATGTCGACGACCTTGCCCAAGGCCGTGCCGTCTACGTCGGACACAGCCGCACCGATGATCTGATGCCAGTAGAACTCGCCGCGCGGCAGCTCCTCGCCCGGTGCCACCACCGCCTCGAGATAAACGTCGCGGAGGGCCTCGGAGGCCGTCCGGTCCGACACCTCGGCGAATCGTACGCGCCAACCGAGAGAGTCGGGCGCCGACTCGACCACCGTCAGCGGCCTGTCGCTGCCCTCGACAAACAGCGACTTGCCCACGGCAAATCGCTGTTCCGCCAGATCCGTGAGCGACTCGAGTCGCATCGTCCCGCGCAACCCGTGGAAGCCCCGGACCCGGGCCACCACGAGCCTTTCACCGGCGGTCACGGCCGGATGCTCAGCTGATCTCCAGTGAGACGGTCTCGCCGTCGCGCGCGGACATGACCTTGAGCAGCGTCCGCAGCGCCTTGGCGACGCTGCCGTTGCGGCCGATCACCTTGCCCATGTCTTCTTCGGCGACATGCAGCTCGATGACGGTGCCATCCGGGCCGGTGTGGACTTCAACCTGAACGGCGTCGGGGTCGTCCACGAGATTGCGGGCGACGTACGCGACGAGATCCTGGGCTGCCATTGCCTACCTCTTCATATGTGCCCTGTTCCACCTGGAAGCGTTCCTGGAGCGGCCCAGCGCCGCCGCGGGCTCGCTACTTGGCGGTGGGGGCTGGCTTGCGCTCCGTCTTCGGCAGGATGCCGGCGGCCTGGAGGAGGCGTGCCACCGTGTCAGACGGCTTGGCGCCCTTGGCAATCCAGCTCTTGACCTTGTCGGCGTCGACCACGAACTCCACCGGCTCGATCCGGGGGTTGTAGTGGCCGATCGTCTCGATTGCGCGGCTGTCCCGGGCGTTTCGGCTATCGGTGACGACGATGCGGTAGGCGGGCTGCTTGGTTGCCCCGACCCGGGTGAGGCGAATTCGAACTGCCATGTGCGAGCCTTCTCCTCCTGAAATACTGGCGACTCGGGGCCCGGCCTACTTGGCCGTGAAGACGAGCCGCAGGGTAACCGTATTGCCGTCGATCGATGCGAAGGCGGCGCCTCCGATGTGATCGACATATGGCTTGTAGTCGAGGTTGTACTTCGCCGCGCTGCCGGTGAACGACTGACCGATCTGGTCGGCGACTGCCGATACATTGAAGTAGCCGTATGTGGCGTTCGACGCTCCGACTGCGGCCATGACCGTCTTGTAGTCGGACTGAGTCGCGAGCGAGTCGCTCGAAGTCGTATCGAGAAGCGCCTTGACGAACGAGTCCCCGTAGCCGGCCACAAGCAGGTCGCCCTTGGCGGCGATCCCGATCTTGATCGTCGGGCCCGATCCGCCTGTGGGCACGTTCACCATGGTGATGGTCGTGCCTTTGTACGTTTCGTCGGCCGAGGTGATGCCCATGCTGCCGCCCGCCAGGGCGATCAGGTTGGTGATCATGATCTTCTTGCCGGTCGCGCCGGCGGCGTCCGGGGTCTTGACCACGAGCCCACCGCCATAGGTCGAGCCCGTCCTGGTCAGGACCAGGTCGGCGTCGCCGATCCAGTCGATGCCGCCGATCTTGGTCAGCGCGTCCTGGACCTGCTTGATCGCGTCCTTCTCCGACGCCCCGGTGGCCGAGCCGGAAATCGTCTTGATGCCGTCGGTCACGAGCTTGCCGACCGAATGCACCTCGAGGACGCCTACCGTCGAGCCGGGCAGCTCCGAGGCCAGGACCGACTCCTTGTTGCCGGGGCTGGGCATCCCGGCGGTCTTCGGCATCTTGATCTCGACCGTCATATGGTCCGAGTCGGCTCGTACCGAACCAGCAACCCAGGTGGGCATCGAACCGACGCCCACCATCCCGGAGATCGCCATTCCGGCGGGCATCGAGCTCATCTCCTGCTTGATCATGGCTTGCGGGTCGACGTAGAAGCTGGCGATGGCGTCGCCCGAAAGCGAGCTAGTCGCGGCCTGGTAGTTCGCGTTGTCCGCGAGTGAACCCTTTGCCGGGGCATCGAGGCCGGCCTTCACGGCGTCCGCGGTGCCGAGCAGGAGGACCCTGTCGGTGAACGCGTAGGCCGCAGTCAACCGCTCCGTGGCCGCCTTCTGCGCCACGTACAGCTTCGTGCCCGCGTAGTCCTGCGCGGTGAAGGTCAGGCCGGTCTTGGCTACTTCAGCGGTGACCCACGCCTCGCCCGCCGCGCGGTCCTTGAGGGAAACGATGACGACACCGCTCTCCGGCGTGGTCTTAATGCTCGGCATCACGACGTCGCCTGTCGGAAGCGCCGAGGGCATCATCGCGTTCGACATGTCGATGCCGCCCATGCTCGTGACCGCGATCGAAAGTTCGCCGGTCGTCCAGCTCTTGAAGGCCGAGGTGTAGTTCAGATCCGGCGAGATCGAGCTGGTAACCCTGTTGAGGATGTCGTCAAAGGCGTTGTCGAACTGGGCGCGATCCTTGAAGCCCGGGAAGTGGCTCATGAAATCGGCCAGCTTCTGATGCTGATCGCCCGGCAGGTCGGTGCGCAGGTCCGCGAACATGATCGTGGCCTTCGGCGCGCTGCCGGCGGTGAGCGATTTGGCAGCCCCGCCCGCGCCCGAGAGGACGAAGGCCCCGGCGCCGGTTACAAGCGCCACGCACAGCACGACTCCGATGGCGATAGCCCAGCGGAATCTGCTGGACCTGGACGCGACTTTGACCGGACCGACGCCGGTTGCCCATGTTTCGCCGATCGGCTCGAGACGCGGTTCCGGCGAGCCGGCTGGGTACTGCTGCTGATCCATGAGAGGTCCTCCCTCAGACTTTCCCGGGCATGCCCGGTATGCGGCGCGTGAACCGTCCGCCCGACAGCTGCTTCATCATCTTCTGAAGCTCGGTGAACTGCTTCACGACCTGGTTCACATCCTGGAGGCGCGTGCCGGAGCCCGTGGCGATCCGGCGCCTGCGCGAAGCGTTGAGTACGTTGGGATCGCGGCGCTCGAGCGGCGTCATCGATCGAATGATCGCCTGGACGCGCCTGAGGTCGCCCCGGTCGACGGCGGCCTGGGCCTGTTTGGCCATGCCGCCCATGCCCGGGATCATCTCCATCAGCTGGCCCATGGGGCCCATCTTCTGGACTTGCTCCATCTGCTCGAGCATGTCCTCGAGAGTGAAGCTGTTCTTGCGCAGCTTCTCGGTCATCCGAGCAGTCTGCTTTTCGTCGTAGGTTTCCTGGGCCCGCTCGATCAAGGTCAGGACGTCGCCCATGCCGAGGATCCGACCGGCCAGGCGATCGGGGTGGAACGGCTCCAGGGCGTCGGTCTTCTCGCCGGTGCCGAGGAACTTGACCGGGAGTCCGGTCACGGCGCTGATCGAGAGCGCGGCCCCGCCACGCGCGTCTCCGTCGATCTTGGTCAGGACCAGGCCGGTCACCGGCACGGCGGCCGCGAACGCCTCGGCCACGTGGACCGCTTCCTGGCCGGTCATTGCGTCGACGACGAGGAGCGTCTCGGCGGGCTTGAGCGCGGCCGTGAGGTCGGCGATCTCCTTCATGAGGGGCTCGTCGATGGTGAGGCGGCCGGCGGTGTCGATGATGACGGTGTCGCGCACTTGCTTGCGGGCGGCGTCCATGCCGCCCTTGGCGATGGCCAGGACGGTGGTCCCGGTCGCGGCGCGGAAGACGGGCACATCGAGCGACTTGCCCAGAGTCTGGAGTTGATCCGCGGCGGCGGGCCGGTACGGGTCCGCGGCGACGAGGATCGGCCGGCGGCCCTGCTTGACCATGAGGCGCGCGAGTTTGGCGGCGCTGGTGGTCTTGCCCGAACCCTGGAGGCCGACGAGCACGATCACGGCCGGATTTCCCGTCAGGTGGAAGTTACGATCGCCTGCGGAAAGGAGGGCCACCAGCTCTTCGTTGACGATCTTCACGACCTGCTGGCCGGCGGTCAGGCTCTCGAGAATGTCGACGCCGGTCGCGCGCTCGCGCACCCGCGCAACGAAATCCTTGACGACCTTGAAGTTGACGTCCGCCTCGAGCAGGGCCAGCCGAACTTCGCGCATGGCGGCATCGACGTCGGCCTCGCTCACGCGCCCGCGGCCCGTCAGGGTACCGAGGGTCTTGCGCAGCCGGTCGCTCAGCGCGTCGAACATTAGTGGAGTGGACTCCTGATCCGTCCCGTCGGTCCGAGGCAGATGGACCGGCGTTGGGCCGCGGATTCTGGCGGCACCGAAAGCTCGGGAAGTCTAGCGCATAAGCGCGGGGGTGGACAGAGGCGGGATCGGCGAGCGGAGCCTACGAATCCCAATCCCGAACTCGAGCCCGCAGCAGTGCGCGGGCGAGCGGGATCAAGAAGATGCCCTGGACGATCAAGTATGCCAGATCCACTCTAAGTATCTGTTCCCCATAGGAGTCGCCTACAAGGATCCCTAGCGGAACGAAGTTGGACAACGCCAGGCAGAACAATCCGAAGCAGATGACTGTTCGGCCTTCGCTCACCAGATCCGGAACCACTCTCATGTAGAGCCTGAGCCAGATCGGCTGTACCTGCGGGTCCCTCAAAAGACCGGCACCGACAACGACTACGGTCCAGCTAAACAGGCTGAAGGGCAGGGCCACGGCGAACAGGAAGACCGTTGCGTCAGTTGCGGAATGCTCCATCAGGCTCCCTCACTCCTGCGGTGGCCGCATCACGCAAACAGCGCGTTGACGAAAGCCGCGGGATCGAACGGGATCAGGTCGCCGAGTTTCTCACCGACTCCGACGAAGCGGACGGGCACGTGGAGGGCGTCCTCGATGGCGAAGACGATGCCGCCTTTGGCGGTCGAATCGAGCTTGGTCAGGACGATGCCGGTGAGGCCGACGGTTTCGTGGAAGACGCGGGCCTGGGCGAGGCCGTTCTGGCCGGTGGTGGCGTCGAGGACGAAGAGGACCTCGGGCTTCGCGCCGGGCAGGCGGCGGTCGATGACGCGGCGCATCTTGGCCAGCTCGTCCATCAGGTTGGACTTGGTGTGGAGGCGGCCGGCGGTGTCGGCGATGACGATGTCCACGTGGCGCGCGACGGCGGCGTCGATGGCGTCGAAGATCACGGCGGCGGGATCGGCGCCTGGGGCGTGCGACACGAACTGGCAGCCCGACCGATCGGACCAGATACGGAGCTGGTCGATCGCGGCGGCGCGGAATGTGTCGGCCGCGGCCAGGAGGACGGAACTCCCCTCGGCGCGGTAGCGGTGGGCCAGCTTGCCGATGGTCGTGGTCTTGCCCGTGCCGTTGACGCCGACCATCAGCAGGACGGCCGGCTGATCCGGCGCGGCGGGCACCGGACGCCAGCGGGGGTCGCTCGGAATGAGCAGGGCCGCGAGTTCTTCGCGTACCGCGGCTTCGGCGGACGGGGCGTCCTTGCGGGCGCGGGCCCGTTCGACGACCTCGGAGGCCAGCGCGCCGCCCACGTCTCCGGCGATGAGCATCTCCTCCACCGAATCCCAGTCGGCCGCATCGGGGCCGCTCTTCAGCAGGCCGCGCAGGCGCGACATGAAACCGCCGCGGGTCTTCTGCAGGCCTTCGGCCAGATCGCCCGGGGTATCGTCGGTCTCGGGTGTCGGGGGTGCCGGGAGCTCGACTACCGCAGGCTCGACTACCGCCGGCTCGACTTTCGGTTCGGGCGCCAGCTCGGCTGCTGGTTCGACCGCCGGTTCGAGCGCCGGTTCGAGCGCCGGTTCACGCAGAGGCCATTCCGAAGTCTCTTCGGCTTCGGGCTCGACTTCGGGCTGCTTCGACTTACGAAATAGAAACACGTGTCAATTCCCCGAGCCGGCGGGCGCGGCGGCGTTCTTGCGAGTCACCTGATCCGCCAATTCACGAGCCTCCTCGAGTCGCAGGCTGATGACCCGGCTCACCGCGTCGTCGCTGACCGTCACGCCGTAGAGCGCGTCCGCGACCTCGATCGTACCGCGGTTGTGCGTGATCACGATGAACTGCGTCTGGTCCGCGAGCCCTCGGAGAGCCTCCGCGAACCTACCGACGTTGGCCTCGTCCAGCGCCGCGTCGACCTCGTCGAGGACGCAGAACGGGACGGGGTGGACTTCGAGCATGGCGAACAGCAGGGCCACGGCCGTCAGTGCGCGCTCACCGCCCGAGAGCATGCTCAGCGGTTGCATCTTCTTGCCGGGCGGCCGGGCCACGATCTCGATGCCGGTGGACGCCAGGTCCTCCGGATCGGTCAGGCTGAGGCGGGCGAATCCGCCGCCGAATAGCTGGCGGAACCTGCCGTCGAAGGCTGTTTCCAGGGCCGTGAATGTCGAGCGGAACTGCGTCGAAATCATGGCGTTGAGCTGCTCGATCAGCAGTCGGGTCTTGGCGATGGCGTCGGTCAGGTCGGCGCGCTGGGTCTCGAGGCCGTCGAGGCGGGCCTTTACGCCCTGGTATTCCTCGGCCGCGAATGGATTCGGCGCTCCGAGCTCGTGGAAGCGGCGCCGAAGGGAGGCGAGGCGCGTGGCGACCGGCGGCTCTACGACCGGGCTTTCGATCCAGCGCTCGGCCGCGAGTGTGAGGGCTTCTTCCAGCGAGTCGGAGGCAGAGTCGTCGTCTTCGTCCGGCGAGGCTTCGTCGACGAGATCGGCGCCGGCCAGGTGCGGCGCGTCTCCATCGTCGTCGAGATCGCCCTCGATCGAAAGAAGGCGAAGGCCTAGATTCCCCAGACCGGCCAGCTCCACGAGGACCTGCTCTCGAATGGCGTCGAGCGCGAGCCGCGATTCCAGCTCGGCAACCTCGGCATTGCGGACGCGGTCCTGGCAGACGCGGAGGCGCTCGCGGGCCTGGGCGGCGGCCGTCTCGGCGTCCGCTAGGTGGGCGCGAGCCACTGCCTCCGCGCTGCGGATCTCGTCCAGCTCGGCGCGAACGGCCGCCTCGCGCATCCCGGCCGCCGCCAAATCCTCCCCGAGCCCCTCGCGCTCGGCCGCGAGACCGCGCTCGCGCTCCGCGAGATCGGCAGTTTGAAGTTCCAACTGGCCCATCCGGGCCTGATCGAATTCGGCGGCCGCGGCGGCGCGCGCGCGTCGACCCTCCGCCTCGCGACGGGCGGCTTCCAGCCTGGCTTCTTCGGCGGCGAGCTGGTCGCGGCGGGCGCGAAGTGCGGCGGCGCGGGCTTCCCACTCGCGCAGGGCGCTCGCGTGCTCGGTGGCGGGAGTGGCGCCGGGAGTGGCGCCGGTCGTGGCGCCCGCGGCGGCAGCCGTGGCCCCGGCCAACGGCGCGGCGCTCGCCGCTTCTGCATCCTGCACTGCCGCCGCAAGTCGATCGCGATCGGCTTCCGCACGCGCCGCCTGGGCCGTCCGCCAGGCCGCTTCCCGGGCCACGTTCTCCAATGCGCGTGCGGCGCGCCTCTCCGCTTCTTCGGCCTCCCGTCGACCGGCTCCGGCCCGGCGTTCCGCCTCGCGGGCGGCGTCCAGAGCGGCGCGCGCGTCGGCGGCGCTGCGCGTGGTGTGCGCTGCCTCGGTCGCCGCCGCCCGGGCGTCCACGTCGAGGCGCGCCACTTCCTCGCCGAGCCGTTGCAGTTCCGCGCGCCGGTCCAGCACCGACTCCGAGCGGCCCACCGTCACGACGCCTGCCGCAGTGGCAACCGCGCCGTCGCGCGTCACCGCGATCCAGCCGGTGGCCAGCCGCGATTGCACGGCCAGCGCCGCGTTCAGATCCGGTACCCAGACGGCCCGCGCGAGCAATCGCGACGCGGCCCCGTTCGGGTCGACGCGCACGGCGTCTGCGAGCTTGCCGCCGCCGTGGCTCACGGCCGTGGCCACGACGGCCTCGCCGACCTCTGCGGCGCGCTCCGAAGCACGCTCGGCAGCCCGGCCTGCGCCACTCTCTTGCGGGCGGCCGCCGCCACTGCCGGCGCCACTCCCGTCACCGTCCAGAACCAGAGTTCCTCGCTGTCCGTCGAGGCCAAGCACTCCCTCGCGACCCATCACGTAGCCGCGCATGGCCTCGCCGAGCGCCGCCTCGACGGCGACCCTGAACCCGGCCTCCACCTCGAGGCCGTCCGCCAGGGGCTTTCCGCCGAGCCGCTTCGCGGCCTTCGCGATGCCTCGCGTCTCTTCTTCGGCCAGCCGCGCCTGGACCGCTTCGTGGCGTCCCAGGAGGCTGGCCGCCTTGCTCGCCGTCGAGCCGGCCCGCTCTGCCGCGGCCTGCCGCGCACCTTCCAGAGTGTCCAGTTCCGCCCGGGCCTTCTCGCGTGCCGCCACGGCGTGCTTCTCGGCCTCGATCGACGCGATGGCGGCGGCCCGTGGACCGGCGCACCCCGCCTCGGCTTCGGCCAGCCTTCGAGCCGACTCGTCGGCCGCGGCCCGCTCGTCCACGGCCGCCCGCGACGCCTCTCCAAGCCGCCGCCGCACCGTCTCCAGTTCAGCCGACCGCGCCGCCTCAACGCGTCGCAGCGCAGCCGACGCCTCGCCCTCGGCCTGCTTCGCCGCCCGCATCGCGCCGAGCTCTTCGAGCGCCTCGGTGAGTGCCCGCTCGGCCTCGGCGAGAGTCCCGGCCAGAGCCATGTCGCGAGCCGGCACCGGCGCCGCAACTTCACGCTGCTGGACGGCCAGGTCCGCCTCGGCGGCCGCCAGTTCCGCCTCCAGCCGGCCACGTTCGCGCAGGACTCCGGCGGCGTCGCTCGCCGCTCTCGCGTCCCGCAGCTGCAGTTCGGTGAGCAGGCCTCGAGCCGACTCGTGCGCAGCCCGTCGCTCGGCCTCCGTCTCGGATCGCGAAGCCAGGTCCCGGGCTATCGTCGCCGCCCGAGCCTCGGACTCGCGCAGCGCCGTCAGCGAAGTCTCGGCGTCACCCCGGCCCGAGCGCAGATGCCGCTCCGCCTCGCGAGATCGCCCCGCAGCCTCCTGCCAGCGCGAACGGGCCAATGTGATGATCGCCCGGCCGTATTCGCGTCCGGCCGTCTGCCGCGAGGCCTGCTGCTCGGCCTGTGCCGACAGCCGCCGGGCCTGGGGCCGCAACTCGGCCAGAACATCCTCGACGCGCGCCAGGTTCGCCTCGGCTTCGGTCAGCTGGTCTTCGGCCCTCACCTTGCGCCGTTCGTGCCGCCGCACCCCGGCGACTTCCTCGAACAGCGGCCGCCGCTCCTCTGGACGCAGCGCCAATGCCTGGTCGACCATTCCCTGACCTATAAACAGGAAGGCGTTGTCGGCGAGATGGGCAGCATCGAGCAGATCGACAAGGTCCTTCAGCCGGACGCGCTGCTTGTTCAGCAGGTAGTCGTTCTCGCCCGAGCGGAAGAGCCGACGTCCGAGTTCGACGGTCTCGTAATCGATCGGCAGAAGCCGGTCGCCGTTCCCGAAGACAAGGGTCACGTCGGCCATGCCGAGAGCTGAGCGCTTCTCGGACCCGGCGAAGATGACGTCCTCGGACTTGCGCAAGCGCAGCGCCTTGCCCTGCTCGCCGAGGGCCCATCGCAACGCGTCGGCGAGATTGCTCTTGCCCGAGCCATTCGGGCCGACCACGGCGCTGATGCCGGGACCGAACTCGACGAGGGTCCGCTCCCCAAACGACTTGAAGCCCTGCAGACGGAGCGCCAGCAGTCGCGCAGGTGCCGTCACCGGGCTTGGCCGTCGTCGCGAAGGTCCGTGTCGGGGTCGTCCGGCTGGTGCTCCGAAACGTCATCGCCCCTGGGCTCGAGATCGAACTCGACCCAGGGCTCATGCGGGGGCATCGGCTCGCCGAAGGCCTCCCATTCGGCATCTTCGTCGTCTTCGGTCTCGCCCTGACCGGGCCCGAACGAAACGAGCTCGGGCGCCCCTTCGGTCTGCTCGGCGAGATCGCCGGGCGTCTCGCGCAGCGCTTCGATCGCACGCGCCGCGGCAGCCGTCTCGGCCACGCGCCGGGAGTGGCCCTCGCCCACCCCGATGACCCGGCCGGAGACCGCCACTTCGATCTGGAAGACTTTGTCGTGGTCGGGTCCGACGGCGTCGACCAGGTGGTACTGGGGCCGTTCGCCGGAAAGGCGCTGGGTGAACTCCTGCAGCCGGCTCTTGGGGCTCTTCAGAGCGCCGAGGGGTCGGTCGGAGGTCAACTCGGGAGCAGCCAGGGCGACCACGAATCCGGCGGCGGCCTCGTACCCGAGATCCAGGTACAGGGCGCCCACAAGAGCCTCGAACGCGGCGGCCAAGAGAGCCGGCCGGCGCCGACCGCCACGCTGCGATTCGCCTTCCCCAAGGAAGAGGTACTCGCCGAGCGCGAGCCGGCGAGCCAGACGAGCCAGGCCGGCCGTGCTCACGATCGAAGCGCGCCGGGCGGACAGAACGCCCTCGTCGTCGTCGGGATGGCGACGGTAGAGGGCGTCCGATATGGCCAGGCTCACGACGGAATCGCCGAGAAACTCGAGGCGCTCGTTGTGACCGACGGCCAGGTCCCGATGTTCGTGCAGGTAGCTGCTGTGGATCAGGGCCTGTTGCAGCAGTTCGAGGTCACGGACCGCGAGCCCCAGCCGCTCGGCGAGAGCGGCTGCGGGTCGCATCAGTCGGGCGGGCTAGGCCGAGTGCTCGTCGATGTAGTCGACGGCGTCCTGCACGGTCCGGATCTTCTCGGCGTCTTCGTCGGAGATCTCGGTCCCGAACTCTTCCTCGAGGCTCATGATCAGCTCGACGAGATCCAGCGAATCGGCATTCAGATCGTCGACGAACGAAGCCTCCGGCTTGGCCTCATCCTCGTCGACGCCGAGCTGCTCGACGACGATCTTCTTGAGTCGCTCGTAGGTAGTGGCCACTTACGCCCTCCTCGGGGTTCCATGGGCTTGCGATTGACGGTTACTGCGGCCCCGGCTCCGGGGCGCGGTGCGCACCGGCGACGGAGTCGCGAGTGATCCTCCCGAGTACGCCGTTGACAAGACGGCGGGCCGGTTCGCCACTGTAAGTGCGAGCCAGCTCGACCCATTCGGCAATCGCCACCCGGGACGGCGTGCCGGAGTGTAGCACCTCGCCGATGCCGCTACGCAGCAGACTCCGGTCCATCCTGGCGAGCTGAACGACCGGATACTGCGGCGCGACCTGCTCGATCAATGCGTCTATCCGCTCGCGGTTGGCTATGACGCTCTCAACGAGCGCCCGCGCGAATTCCGCAGTCGGCACGTCGGCGCCGCCTTCGGCCAGATGGCGCTCCAGAATCGCCGCGGCTGTGCGCTGCCCGAATTCGGCTTCGAACAGAGACGCCAACGCGAGCCGGCGCCCGAGCCGGGCCGCTGTCACTTCGTCGGGCGTCCTCTTGCCCGCCCTCACGCCCGTTCCAGACCCCACGTCGCGCGCTGAGCCCCGGCCGCGCCCGGGCCCCGAGCTGGGCTCGGTCGGCGTCACGATCCCCAGCCCCCGACCCCATCCACGACGACGGTCACCGCGTCGAGCTCCAGGCCGAGCAGCCGGACGACCGTAGCGCCGACGACCTGGCGCACCTGAGCCGCAAGCGGTCCGAGGGGGTGGCCGGGCCGCGCCACGATCCAGACCCGCACGGAGACTCGCCCGTCGCCGACGCTGGCACGCACCGGAGATCCGGCGAGACGGGCAAGCGGCCCTCCGCGGCTCACCTTGAGTACTCCCGGGACCTCCAGGGCCGCAACCCGCACCATCTCTACGATGACGCCGTGGCTCACGGTGAGCGGGTCGTTCGGCGTCTTGCGCACGGTCGGCCCTGGTGCGCCGGCGGTGTCGTCAGAGTGGCCGTCCATCTCGTCTCCGATCAACCCTTTGGCTTTCGGGCCTGGCCGCGGAATTCCTCGGCGATCAGCTCGGGAATGTGGGCCCGCGCTGCGGTCGCGCCCGCCTCCACTGCGAACTCGATCATGCGCCGCTTTGCGCTTCCGTGCGTGATCAAAACCATGCCCTTGACGCCCAGGAGCGGCGAGGCGCCCATCCGCTCGTAGTCGAACGTGGAGCGGATGCGGCCGACGCCTGCGCGCATGAAGACGTAGCCGATCGGTCCGCGGATCCCGCGCTTGAACTCGCTCCGCCACAAATCGAAGATAAAGCCGGCCAGGCCCTCGAAGAACTTCATGGTCACGTTGCCGACGACGGCATCGCAGACGGCCACGTCCGTCTTGTGCTTGACCAGGTCCCGGCCTTCGACGTTGCCGACGAAATTTAGGGTGCCGTCTTCGTCGAGCATCTGCGTTGCCTGCTGAATAGCCAGGTCGCCCTTGCCCTTCTCCTCGCCGATCGAGAGCAGCGCAATGCGCGGGTTCTTGACCCCGAGGACACGCTCGGCGTAGAGCGAGCCCATGTGGGCGTACTGGTACAGGTTGTTGCCCGTGGCATCTACGTTCGCGCCGATGTCGAGAAGCACGAACGGCCCGGTCTCGGTGATCATCTGGACCGCCAGCGCGGGGCGATCGACGCCCGGCAGGCGACCGAGCCGCAATACCGCTGCGGCCATGCCAGCGCCCGAGTGCCCGGCCGTCACGAGGGCGTCTCCCCTGCCCTGCTTGATCAGGTCCATTGCGACCATGATCGAGGAGTCTTTCTTGTTCTTGAGTGCAAGCGCCGGCGACTCGTCCATCTCGACGACCTCGCTGGCCGCCACGACCTCGACGTTGCGCGGCAGCGGGCCTCCGGCCGCCCTGTCTATAGCGTCTGGCAGGCCAACGAGCAGGATCGTGTCGGCGGGATGCTTGCGCGCCCAGGCCAGGGTCCCGGTGACGATCTCCAGGGGCGCATGGTCGCCGCCCATGGCGTCGACGACGACCCGGACCGCTCCACCGTCAATCGTTCGAACCGTGCTCAGATCCACCGGCTCAGGTGGTCTGCTGCGGCTTTTCCTGCTTGATCTCGACCGTGGGCCGACCGGCGTAGTAGCCGCAGTTCGGGCAGGCGTGATGGACCTGCTTGGACTGATGGCAATGCGGGCACGCTTCGAGGTGCGGCACGGTTAGCGCATGGTGGGCGCGGCGATCGCCCTGGCGGGCGTGGGAGACTCGCCTCTTCGGAACACCCATTTGTCTGACTACTCCTTATGCTCCGGCGCGGTGCCACTTGGCTGGCCGGGAGGTGGCGCCGGGGCGCGACGGTCCTGTCTGCTGTCGAGCAACATGAAGCATACCCTGCATACAGGGCCGACGGCGGAGTTTACCCGGTCCTGACCTCGCCGTCATCGCGGCTCGCCGGAGCCCGTTGCCTACCCCAGGTCTCTCGAGACTGTGATGATGTCCTTGAGCTGCTCCAGGCGGCTCATTACGCGCGCCAGCTGCGCTACCGAGGCAACTTCCAGCGTGGCCTTGACCGTGGCCGTGCGGTCGGGTGTGACCGAGACGTTCGCGGACATGATGTTGACCTTGTTTTCGGCGACGACCTGGGTTATGTCCGACAGCAGGCCGGTTCGATCGTAGGCCTCGATCCGGATCGAGATGGGATAGGTCTGCTGGACCTGGCTCTCCCACTCGACCTCGATCATGCGGGCAGTCTCGCGCTCGTTCAGCACGGTCTGGCAGTTCTTCAGGTGCACGGTGACGCCCTTGCCGCGGGTGATGAAGCCGGTGATCGGGTCGCCCGGAATGGGGTGGCAACACTTGCCGAACCGGACGAGCAGGTCGCCTACGCCCTTGACCCGGACGCCGCCCTGCCGGGAAGGGCTGGGTGGCGGAGAGGTAGGCGGCAGGGCCAGTTGGGCGTCGTCCACGACTCCGAGTCGCGTGACGACCTGCTGCGCGCCGATCGCTCCGTACCCGACGGCGGCGTAGAAGTCGTCCAGGTTGTCGAACTTGTAGCCGCGCGCGATTTCGAGGATTCGATCCTGCCCGACAGCGCCCAGGCTCGTCCTGGCAAGGCGCCGGAGTTCCCTCTCGAGCGACTCGCGCCCGTGGGTGATGTTCTCGTCCCGCTCCTGGCGCTTGAACCATTGCCGGATCTTGTCCCGGGCATGGCTCGTGCGGACGATGTTGATCCAGTCACGCGAGGGTCCGTGCTCTCCCTTGGTCGTGACGATCTCGACGATGTCGCCGTTCTGAAGCTTGTAATCGAGCGGGACCAGGCGGTTGTTGACCTTGGCGCCGATGCAGCGATGGCCGATGTCGGTGTGGATGCGGTATGCGAAGTCGAGCGGCGTGGCGCCGGCGGGCAGATCCTTCACGTCGCCTTTCGGCGAGAAGACGAAGACCTGGTCCTGGAAGACGTCGAGTTTCACGCCCTCGACGAACTCGGTGGCATCCGAGACGTCGCGCTGCCAGTCCATGACCTGGCGCAGCCAGGCGAGCTTGGCGTCGTACTCGCGATCGGCCCGAGATCCCTCCTTGTACCGCCAGTGCGCGGCGATGCCGACCTCGCTGACCTGGTGCATCGCCTGCGTTCGGATCTGGATCTCGAGCGGCTGGCCGTCGAGCGAGATCACCGCGGTGTGGAGGCTCTGGTACAGGTTCGGCTTGGGCACGGCGATGTAGTCGTCGAACTGGCCCGGAATCGGCCGCCAGTGCGAATGCACGACGCCCAGGGCGGCATAGCAATCCTTGACCTCGGCGACCAGGATGCGGATCGCGTAGACGTCGTAGATCTCGCCGATCTCGGCGCCCTTGCGCTGCATCTTCTTGCGGATGCTGTAGAGGTGCTTGGGCCGGCCCGAAAGCTCGGCCTCGATGCCGGCCCGGACCAGCTCCGGCCGCAGCTCCTCGATGGCCCGATGGATGAACGACTCGCGGCTCTTGCGCCGGGTGTCCAGCATCCGTGACAGCTCGCGGTAGGCCTCGGGCTCGAGGGTCTTGAAGGCCAGGTCTTCGAGCTCCCACTTGATGCTCCACATGCCCAGCCGTTCGGCCAGTGGGGCGTAGATCTCGAGGGTTTGATGGGCGATGCGGATCTGCTTCTCAGACGGCAGCGCGTAGAGGGTGCGCATGTTGTGAAGCCGATCCGCAAGCTTGATCAGGACGACGCGGATGTCGTCGGCCATGGCCAGGAACATCTTCCGGATGTTCTCGGCCTGCTGCTCCTCGTGGCTGTGGGTGCTGAATTTGGACAGCTTGGTGACGCCATCCACAAGCTGGGCTACTTCGGCACCGAATCGCTCCTCGATGTCGTTGAGGGTGTAGTCCGTGTCCTCAGGGACATCGTGCAGCAGCGCGGCGGTTACGGCCGTGGCGTCGATGCCGATATCGGCCAGGATCTGTGCGGAAGCCAGAGGGTGGGTGACGTAAGGTTCGCCGGTGACCCGCGTCTGGTCGCGGTGAGCCTCCTGGGCGAAATCGAAGGCGTCGCGCAGAGCCGTGAGATCGGCTTGCGGGAAATGGCGCGCCAGCGAATCACGGACGTGGCGGAAGCTGGTTTCGGGCGAATTGGATCCGCGCACGCCGGCCCGCAGCCGCTCCGCCATCGACAGTTTCGGTGGCGAGATGCGTGGTGTGGGCAGTGGCCCGACAGCGGTGGCAGGGGCTTCCGGGCCGGATGGATCGATCGACATTTGCCCAGAGTCTACCAGTCAGTCAGGCCGAGCCCGGCGGCTCGCGGGTCGGCGATCCGAGGTGCCGACAGGGTCAGCTGAGCAGATTCTGGATGTTGATCGTGCCGACCAATGTCACGATCGTCGAGCCGATGTCGACAGATGTGACCCGGAACGGGTTCCCGCTTCCCGGCGAGATCAATGTCACGATCGGCAGAGCGGCGCTGTCGGGAACGACGAGCAGCGATCCGTTGCTCGTCACGAGCCGCCCGGACACAGGCTTGCCGGCGACCGTGAGAGTGACCAGGTTGGGGCCTTTCAGGGTGACGGTCGCCGTGATCCCGGTCTGCGATTTCAGCTGCGACTCGGCCAGGGTCTCGGCTTCGGGCACGGTCAGGGTGGCGGTCGCAATCGTCGCCGTGGCGGATCCTTCGAGGGTCACCTTGTCGATCCCCACCGGGTCGCCGTTGGGGGCGGCGACACGCACGCCGTCGAGCGTGCCGGTCACGGTCCCGATGTTGCGGCTGAGCAGCTCCACGTCGCCCAGGACCACGTCCACGGCCGCGGCATGAAGATCGCCCATCCTGGCCTCGCTGGACCGGATGCGGATCGTGTCGGCGTGGCCGGTCAGCAGCATGAACGGCGGGTTCGAAGAAACCTCGACCTTCGTATCGGTGCCGGTGAAGCCGCTGGAGTTCAAAGCGCCGGTGGCCAGCGCACTCACACCGAGTGGGAGGCCGAACCACACCAGCCCGAAGGCGATCGCCAGCATGACGAGGATCTGGAACAGGCAGGATCGCATCAGCTGGTGGCCTCCATCGACGCCTCGCGGCGCCCGCTAGTAGTGCGCGTTCCTGTTGTCGCGCTCGCCGTGTTCGTGGTGGCGGAAACCCAGTAGCCCAAGCGCGGCGATCGCCTCGGTTCGCTCGTCCCAGGCTCGGGGTCCGTCTCTCATGATGATGGATTGTTCGTGACCTTTCCCGGCGAGCACCACCATGTCCCCGGGCCGGGCCCGCTCTAAGGCTGCGGCGACTGCCTCGCGGCGGTCCGGAATCAGCAGGAGATTCTCGCCGCGACGCTTGCCGGCGGCCTCGGCCCCTGCCGCGATCTCATCGAGAATTGCATCGCGGCTCTCGCCACGGGGATCCTCGTCGGTGACGATGACGAGCCGGCAGCGCTCGCCGGCGATGCGGCCCATCATCGGCCGCTTCTGCACGTCTCGCTCACCGGCCGAACCGAAGACGGCGATCAGCCCCGACCCCGGAGCGGTCAGCGGCGCCAGCTGATCGAGGACTGTTTGCAGCGATGCGGGCGAATGGGCGTAGTCCACGATGACTCCGAACGGCTGACCGCAATCAACGCGCTCCATGCGGCCGGGTACTCCGCCAACGCCTGCAAGGCCGGTGCGAATGGCCGCCGGATCCAACCCCAGCGCTTCTCCGAGAGCGATCGCGGCCAGAACGTTGTAGACGTTGAACCGTCCGACGAGCTGGACAGTCACGTCGTCGACCCACCGGGGCGTCCGGACGCGGATCTTCAAACGCCGAGCGTCCTCCTCGATGCCGACTGCACACACCTCAGCCGCCGGCGACATGCCGTAAGTGATCAGCGCAGCCCCTGCCGATCCGGCAGCCTCCTCGAACAGGGCTGCGGCCGGGTCGTCGTGGTTGACGATTCCGGTTCGCGGCCACTCCCGGGACAGCTGTTTGGGCGCCGCGACGTTCACGCCGAGCCGCCGGAAGAGGCTCAGCTTGGCGTCGCGGTACGCCTCGAATGTGCCGTGCAGCTCGAGGTGCTCGTGGGTCAGATTCGTGAAGATGGCGATGTCGTACGCGACCCCACCGACCCGGTCCAGGGTCAGGCCGTGGGAGGTGGTCTCGACAATCGCAGCCCGGTTGCCGGCGTCGACCATCGCCCGCAGGGTTTGCTGCAGCTGCGGCGCCTCCGGGGTTGTCACGTGCTCGGGGTTGGCGCTCCGAAGCTCGCCGACTTTGAGCTCGGCGGTGGTCAGCAGGCCGGTCGAGATTCCCGCCGCCTCGAGCACTGCGGTGGCCAGGAACGACGTGGTTGTCTTGCCGTCCGTACCGGTGATGCCGACGACGCCCAGCTCGCGACTCGGGTCGCCGTACCACCAGGCAGCGGCGACGGCTAGCGCCGCCTGCGCGCGATCGACCACGATCTGCGGAGTGGCCACTCCTGCGAGAGGACGCTCCACGATCACGGCCGCGGCGCCGAGGGCCACGGCCGCCGAGACGTAGTCGCGGCCATCGACATGCTCGCCCGGAACCGCCACGAAGATCGAACCGGCCGTGACACGCCGGGAGTCGAAGGTCAGACCGCGAATCGGTATCGAGCCTATCGCGACCTGCGCGGCCGAGGCCTCGCCCCGGGGAGCCTCCGGCATCCGGACGGTCCGCAGCCGGCCTTCGGCCTCCAGGCGTTCGATCAGCTCGCCCAACAGGCGGGGGGCCTGCCGCTCAGCCGACGCGATCAGCTCCGCCAGAGCGCTCTCGCGGCCCGAACCTGAGGTCACTCCACGCCCTCTGCGCCACCGCCGTCGCCGCCCGACCCGCCCGCGGCCTCTTTGCGGCCGCCTCGAACGTGGCGGATGCCGTGGCGAAGCCGCCCGACGCGGTCCTGCCAGCTCTGGGCGCTGTCGAACGCCAGGCGTCCGGCGGGATCCAACACCAGGTCCCACGCCCCGACATAGTGGATCTCGCGGCCGCCGAAACCGCTCTTGAATTGCTCGATCCCCTCGTGCGAGATGCCCCACATGTCGTAGCTCGCGGCGCCCCGGTCGCGCGACGTGCGGATCGCTTCCCACTTGAGCAGGTAGTTGGCGCGGGTCTCTGCACCTTGCGCCGTCATCCCGCCGTACGGCTCGATCACTCGGTTGCCGACTCGAAGCAGGAACAGAGTCGCAA
>JADGQJ010000211.1 GCA_017881885.1 Chloroflexota bacterium | reverse complement strand
GGTGGGACCTGGCTTGCCGCGCACGCCTGGGAGTACGGGTTCATCGGCAGCTACCCGGATCACTTCAGCCCCGACTTCACGTGCTACAAGGCCGAGGCCTGGCACTATCGCTACTTCGGCCGGGCGACGGCAGCGGCCATCAGAGACTCGGGCCTAAGCGCCCGCGAGTGGCTCTGGATCAACGCCCGCTGACGCCGGCTCGCCCCTCGTTATCGGCGGTCGCGCCTGATAGACTCTCGATTCCCCGGAGCGGACCCGCGAGTTGGGTTGCCCGGCGGGTCGAGGACGAATGGCGAGCACGGGTCGAGTGGTTTCCAAAGGGCGGCGTCGCGGCCGCAAAGGCGGGCTTACGCGCGCCCTCAAATGGCTCGCCTTCATGCCGATCGCCAGCCGTGGACCGACGTACGCGCGTCTGATTTGGGCGCTCGTCGTGGACCCGCGGATCCCGGCCAGCCGGAAAGTCGTTCTCGTCGGAGCCGCCGGCTACGTGCTCGTCGGTCGAGACCTGATCCCCGACAACATTCCGATCCTGGGCGGGCTCGACGACCTGGCTGTGGTTATCCTCGCAGTCGAAGTATTCTTCGACGGCATTCCCGACGACATCCTCGAAGAGAAGCTCGACGAGATCGGCATCGACCCCGAGGCTTTCCGGCGGGACATGGACCAGGTGCGAAGGCTCACCCCAGCACCGATAAGAAGGATCATCCGTCGGCTGCCCGGTGCAATCGACTCGGCAGGCCGGCTGATCGTCAAATCAGAGATCGGATCGAAGGTTCGATCTCTCATCTCTAAGGAGGAATCTTTCGCGTGAAGGTCATCCTGACCGCCGACGTCGACAAGCTCGGCAAGAGCGGCGAGATGAAGGACGTCGCCGAAGGCTATGCCCGGAACTTCCTGATTCCGAAGAAGGTCGCAGTGCCGGCCGCCGGTGGCGCCTACCGCGCCTGGCAGCACGACATCGCCAGCCGCGAAGAGAAGCGGCAGCGTGAGCGCGAGGACGCCGAGATCGCGGCCACCCGAATCGGCAGCACCACGCTGACGATGGGCGTCAAGGTCGGCGAGGGCGGCAAGCTCTACGGCTCGATCACGGCCAAGGACATCGCCGACGCGCTTGCCCGCCGCGGCATCACGGTCGACCGCCACAAGGTGGAGCTGCCCGACCCGCTCAAGTCGCTGGGCACGTACAAGGTGGCGATCAAGGTCTACCCGGGCATGACGCCCGAGGTGACGATAGTGGTGGAGCCGAAGGGCTAACTCGCAGGGCTGAAGCGTGAGAGCCGGGCAGTCCGGCCACTCCTCACCTCATGCGTGGCAGGTTGCCGATCCACTGTCCGTGAAGGAACCCACGGCCGGCACGAAGCGCCAGCTGTAGCTCGACGCGTGCAGCGTCACCTGCAGAATCCCGAACGTATCGGTATTGGTCACGACGCTGTTTGCGGCGAGCGTCCTGAGAGTGGTGTGATCCGAGCCGCCGGTGCCTGCCGTGATCTCGCGAATGCCATTGACCGCGTCCGGGGCGCCGGTTGGGGTTTGAGGGGCGAACCGCTCGTAGATGTGGTCGTGGCCGTCGAGGATCAGATCGGCGTGCGCGGTGTAAAGCTGTTGCCAGAACGAGCGGCTGTTGGTGTTGGCCCGACCACCCGAGCTGAAGAGCGGGATGTGCCAGTAGGCCAGCGTGCACTCGTTCTCGTGCGCCGCCAGGTCCGCGGCCAGCCACTTGCCCTGGGGCGACGTGGCGCCGCAGCCTCCGACGTTGCTGCAATTCGTATTAAGGGCGATCAGATGCCACGCCCCCACATCGAAGCTGTAGTAGCCCTTTGTCGGAGCGCCGGCGGCGGCGCCGAAGTACTTGAAGTAGCCGGCGGCGTTCGCGTTGGCGCTCGTGCAACCGGTGCCGCCCGACGTCAGGTACTCATGGTTGCCGACCACCGGGTGAGTGATCGACTTGACCCGGCCCCAGCTGAGGTCGTACGACTGCTGGAACGCGGCATAGCCGCCGCAGTAGTACTGGGTGTCGCCGAGTGTCAGGACGGCGGCGAAGTGGCCCTTGACTAGAAGGTTTGAGACGGCGAGTTGCCGGCACGTGTTGCCGACGCCCTGGCCGTCGTTGAACCGTGAATTCGACGGGTCGCAGGCGATGTCCCCGGCGGCCGCGATGACGGGATCTCCGGCCGCGGCGACGGGACGGGCCATCGCGCCCGAGGCGGTCAGCGACGCCACAAAGAGAATCACGACGAGGAAAGGTTGGTACAGCCGGACGAGTCGCGGGACCCGGGCGAGGCGGGCGCGACGGAGGGGCCTCGATAGCTTCATCGCTCCGGATGATGAGGCCGCCGGGCCCGGCGTCATTCATGTCGCCGAATCGTCTCCCTGCGTGGGCCGCGGCGCGTGGTCTCTGGCGCCGCGCGAGCCGAAGGTGCGCGTTCTTCCGGCGGGCCTGGGCCGTTGAGCGGCCGGTAGGTCAGATGTCGCACATGTTCGGCTGGGTCGAACGCGAATCGGCGGGAACGCCGACCAAGGCTGATCTCGAGTCCGTCCTCGCCGCTGCCGGACGCGAAGTCAGGGCCCGGCGGGCAATCAACGGCGCCCCGCCCGCGGGATTCGACTGCCGAGGAGGCGTGTTGGGCTGGTGGTCCGGCCTCCACACGAAAACGTGTTCGGGCTGGCCGAACAAACGCAAGATCGACCCGGCGCCCCACCGCGCATCGCGCGCTCGTGCCTTCCGCCCGCGCCCTCCCCGCGCCACGCGCCGCTTTCGCCCGGCCGCCCCTCGCCAGGTGTTGCCGCCGGCGCCATCATTCGGACCATGACCGCCGGCCGCCTGACCATCATTCACGTCGACCTCGACGCGTTCTTCGCGGCCGTGGAACAGCGCGACCGCCCGGAACTCAGAGGCAAGCCCGTCATCGTCGGCGGCGATCCACAGTCCCGCGGCGTCGTGAGCACCTGCAGCTACGAGGCGCGCAAGTTCGGGGTCCATTCGGCGATGCCGCTTCGGACGGCCCTCTCGTTATGCCCGGACGGCGTCTTCCTGCCG
>JADGQJ010000210.1 GCA_017881885.1 Chloroflexota bacterium | reverse complement strand
CTCATCACCCCGATCGCCCTCGAAGTCGGCCAGCGCTTCGCCATCCGCGAAGGTGGCCGAACGGTCGGCGCCGGGGCTGTCACCTCGATCACCGAGTAGGCGACCATGGCAAGGCAGCGGATCAGAATCCGCCTCAAGGCTTACGACCACCGACTGCTCGATCAGTCGGCGGCGCAGATCGTGGAGACGGCCCAACGGACCGGCGCGGATGTCGTCGGTCCCGTTCCGCTGCCGACGCGCATCGAGAAGTTCACCGTCCTCCGCTCGCCCTTCATCGACAAGGACAGCCGGGAGCAGTTCGAGATCCGCACTCACAAGCGGCTCGTCGACATCCTGGAGCCCTCGTCCAAGACGGTCGACGCCCTGATGCGACTCTCGCTGGCGGCGGGCGTCGACATCGAAATCAAGATGTGATGCCGGTGATGAACAACGTCTTTCACCACGAGCATCTCGCCGCTGCGCCGAGCTCAGGCCTAGGCGGCGACGAGCACGTGAGCAAGCGCACCTCCGTGCGTGAGCGAACGCGCGCAGGAGCCAACGCCGGCATGGGCCGGCCCAGCGAGCGAGTGCGATGAGCATTGGATTGATCGGCCGCAAGGTCGGTATGACTCAGCTGTTCCAGGCAGACGGAACGATGATCCCCGTGAGCGTCGTCTCCGTTGAGCCGAATACGGTCACCCGCCTTCGGACTCCGGAGCGCGACGGCTACACGGCCGTCCAGCTCGGGATCGAGGAGTCGGGCAAGCTCAACAAGCCGGACATGGGGCAGCTCAAGAACCTGCCCAAGGTGTCCGTCAAGCGTGAGTTCCGACTCGACGCCGCAGGCACCGAGGCCTACACCGTCGGTCAGAAGCTCGACGTCACCCTGTTCGCCGTCGGCGATGAAGTCGACGTAATCGGCGTCAGCAAGGGCAAGGGCTTCTCCGGCCACATCAAGCGCCACCACTTCAAGCGCGGACCCAAGACCCACGGTTCCGACCACCATCGCGCCCCCGGCTCGATCGGCCCAGGCACCACGCCGGGCCGCGTCTACAAGGGCATGCGCATGGCCGGCCACCTGGGGGACGCCCGCATCACCGTCAAGAAGCTGCGGGTCGTCCGGGCGGACGCCGAGCGCAACCTGCTGCTCGTGAAGGGTTCCGTCCCCGGTGCCCCCCACGCGCTGATCCTCGTGAAGAAGGTCTAGCGATGCCGAAGACGACCCTCTACGCGAGGACGGGCGAGGCGATCGGCGAAGTGGAGCTCCCCGACGAGCTCTTCTCCGCTCCGGTCAACATGGCCGTCCTCCACCAGGTGGTGACCGCCCAGCTGGCCGGCCGCCATCTCGGTACGAGCAACACCAAACGGCGCGGCGAGGTCTCCGGCGGAGGCAAGAAGCCGTATCGCCAGAAGGGCACCGGCCGGGCTCGCCAGGGTTCCATCCGGTCGCCGCAGTACACAGGCGGCGGCGTGGTCTTTGGACCGCACCCGCGCTCGTACGCCCAGCGCCTGCCGCGTCAGATGAAGCGCCTCGCCCTGTGCGGCGCGCTGACGGCCAAGCTCGACGACGGCGCGATCCGCGTCGTCGACGCGTTCGGAATGGAAGCGCCAAAGACCCGCAACGTGATCGACATCCTCGCCGCGCTCGGTCGCTCCGAGGGCCGCGTTCTGATCGTGGCTCCGGGCACCGACGAGACGCTGATCCTCTCCGCGCGGAACCTGCCGGGCGTCGAGGTCATTCGCGCCGACTCGCTCAACGTAGTGGCTCTGCTCAACGCAGACACCGTCCTCATCGAGCAGCCCGCGCTGATCAAGATGGAAGAGGTGTATGCGTGAGCCTCACAGCGCACGACATCGTCATCCATCCCGTCATCAGCGAAAAGTCGATGGACGAGGCGCAGCGCGGCAAGTACACGTTCTCCGTCCACAAAGACGCCAACAAGGTCCAAATCGCTGCGGCGGTCGAGGAGCTCTTCAAGGTCCAGGTTCTGGCCGTGAACGTCCTGACCACCCAGGCCAAAGAGAAGCGCGGCGGAATGCGCCGCAGCCGCCTCAGCGGCCACACGACCCCCTGGCGCAAGGCCGTCGTGACGCTGGCCCCCGGCCAGAAGATCGAATTCTTCGAGGCTGTCTGAGATGCCGCTTCGCAGCTATAAGCCGACCTCCGCGGGTCTCCGGGGCATGACCCGGTCAACCTTCGAAGAGGTCACGACCAAGGAACCCTACAAGCCGCTGCTCGAGTCGCAGAAGCGTGGCTCCGGCCGCAACAACCAGGGCAAGCTCTCCGTTCGCCATCGTGGCGGCGGCGAGAAGCAGCATTACCGCATCATCGACTTCAAGCGCGACAAGGTCGGCGTGCCGGCGAAGCTGGCCACCGTCGAGTACGACCCCAACCGGTCGGCTCGCATCGGCCTGCTGCACTACAAGGACGGCGAGAAGCGGTACATGCTCCTGCCGCACGGTCTCAAGGTCGGTGACGTGGTCGTCGCCGGTCCCGAGGCCGAGGCCCGGGTCGGCAACGCGCTGCCCCTGGCCAACATCCCCCTCGGCACCACGATCCACAACATCGAGCTCGTTCCGGGCAAGGGTGGCCAGATCGTCCGCTCTGCGGGCGTGGCGGCTCAGCTGCTCGCCAAAGAGGGCGACTTTGCCGCGGTGCGGCTTCCCTCAGGCGAGGTCCGGCGGGTCGATTTGCGGTGCATGGCCACTGTCGGCCAGGTTTCGAACCTGGATCACGAGAACCAGAACCTCGGCAAGGCCGGACGGGCACGGCACATGGGCCTGCGGCCCGAAGTCCGCGGCGTCGTCATGAACCCCAGAGACCATCCGCACGGCGGCGGCGAAGGCAAGTCACCAACGGGTATGCCGCCCAAGACGCCGTGGGGCAAGCCCGCGATGGGCTATCGGACACGCCTTGGCAAGAAGTCCTCGAGCAGATTGATCATCCGCTCGCGGCACGGCAAGGCATAAGGCAGAGGAGAGAGAGGCATGTCGCGTTCGGTCAAGAAGGGACCGTTCGTCGAGTCGCGGCTCCTCGGCCGCGTCCAGACGATGAACAAGCGCA
>JADGQJ010000026.1 GCA_017881885.1 Chloroflexota bacterium | reverse complement strand
GCGGGCACGCTGCCGATCCCGAGCTCCCAGGCCGCTAGAGTCATGTTCTGCGCAGCGCGGCCCAGGTCCCACATCACCGACAGCGGCGCATCGGCGGTGGCCGGATCGGGCGTCACCAGGGCCACCGCAACCGCGGCGCCGGCCAGATGCTGGGCGAACGGGCCGACCCCGGCCAGCTCCGTCAGGTGGGACCTGTCGGTGCAGACGACGAAGTCCCAGTTCTGCTGGTTCTTCGAGCTGCCCGAGCGCCGCCCCGCGTCTAGGATTCGGGCAAGGTGCTTGGGGTCCAGGGGCCGATCCGCGAACTTGCGAATTGCGCGGGTCGTGTCGATTGCCTGCCAGGTGTCCATTGGTTCTCCGATGAGTCGTGAGGGGTCAAGGCGGTTGGCGCCGCAGCCGATCAGTTGAGGAGTGTTCCGGTCGCCCTCTCGCGAGCCTCCCGGCGCGTTTTCTCTCGGTCCTCGGCTTCCGCCGCAAAGGCCGTGCTCGCCGAACCGAAGCCGTAGACGGGGTTCTCCGGGCGCTCGACGACGCAGGCCGCCGCCAGCTCGCCGGCCTTCTCCGGGGCAATGGGCCCGCCGAGCGCTCTGGCGAAAAACGATGCCGTTCTCCGGCGGACGTCTGCCGCCTCATAAAGCCATCTGTGCCCGTAGCCTGGCACGACCAGCGTTTCGACCGGCTCCGAGCCCGGGCCGGTCCGGGCACTGCGAGCCGCTTGGGCGATCAGCTCGTGGTGTGCCACAGGAACGCCACGATCGTCTTCGCCGTGCATGAGCAGTAACGGACCGCGATACCGGGAGGCGGCGAGCCAGGCGTTCGCGTCGTCGATGGCATGGCGGCGCGGGGCCAGCAGGACGGCGGCAGTCAGGTAGGCGAGGGGAGTGGCGATCGGATCGGATACGTGAATCTCAGCCATCTCGAAGGTCTTGCGCGTCATGCGAACCAGGTCCGCCGGTGACGACAAGGCCACCACGGCCCGAACGGAGGGCTCGGAGGCGGCGGCCACGATCACGCCCGCGCCGCCCATCGAATGCCCGAGAAGGCCGATGGCCGAGACATCCGCCCGGGCGGCCAACCAGCGCGCGGCGGCCGCGGCGTCCTCGGCGAATTCGGGAACGTTGATCGGCAGTTCCTCGGGCGCGTTGTCGCCGTGGCCACGCGCGTCGATCACCAGGCAGTGGAACCCGGCGGCGTGCAGGTATCTGATATGGGCCATGGACCGGCCGCGGTTCGATTCCCAGCCGTGCACGATCGCAACCGCAGGCCGGGGATCGGCCGCTGCGCCGCCACCGTCCAAGCCTTCGGCCGGCACGAACCAGGCGGCGAGACGGGCGTCCCCGGACGGAATCTCGACCGACTCGAACGCCAACCCGAAGTCGGCCGGACTCCCTTCTACGGGACTTCGATGCGGCAGCCCGGCTTTCGCTCGGTATTCGAGTGCAAATCGGTAGGCGAGGCCGAAGGCGACCGCGCCGGCGACGCCTGCGGCCAGTGCCAGGCGCCTGGGACGCAGAAGGGACGGTAGAGATGGCATGGGACAAGGGGACGGCACCGCGACGCCACTGTCAAGAGCGAGGCGGCGGTGGATATCGCCCGGCCCGGTAGACTGGTGGGATGCCGACCCGCAACCCGTTCACGGTCCTGGAGGTCCCGCTCGACGCCTCGTCGGACGCCATCAAGGCGGCCTGGCGCCGGCTTGCCCGCCAGCATCACCCGGACGTCACGAGCGGCGATGACGGAGTCGAGCGCCACGCCAACCGCCGCATGGCCGAGATCAACGCCGCGTATCACGAGCTGAGCGACCCAGAACGTCGGCAGCGGCACCGCGAAGCGGCGGCTCGCGCGGCCCGTAACGGCCACTCCGGGGAGTGGCCGGGTTCGACCCCGTTCGGCGGCGTACCGCAGCCTTCCGATTACGGCCCCGGTCGGGCGTACCAACCTCGCACCGATCGGCCCGTCACCGCCAGGATCGACACCAGCGCGCTCCTCCGCCCCCGCAACTCGACCCTGAACCCGCTCGAAGGCAGCCCGCTGCCGGGGCTCACGCCGCGACCTCGTCCCACCGAAGATCGCGAGCCGCCTCGCGCATCGACTCCAACGGGGCCGATGAACCGGCGAGCGGGCCCAAACATGGATCGCGAATTGCCCGCCCTCGCCGACGCGCTGGAAACGCGGCTCCCATTCGGAAAGTTCGAGGGGTTGACGCTGGCCGACGTCGCCGAACTCGAGCCTACGTACGTCGCCTGGATCGTGCGCACGATCAATCGAGACGCGGGCCTGCTCCTGGCGGCACGTGTCGTGCTGCGCTACCTGGAGCGTCCGGGCGCCATCCGCCGCCGCCGGCTCGACCCGGCCTGACGCGGCCCGGCATCACGGACAAGAGGGGTTGGCGGCCGCCGATCCGAAAAGGCCATGCTGGCCGGCTATCCGTGGTTGCTCGGGTCGTGGTCGGGGCTGGCTACCTCCTGTACGACGCCCCGGTCGTCTCAAGGTGGCGGTAGCGGTAGTCCCGGCCCGTGTCCGACGCCCCTGGCCTTCTTGTGTTCGGTCATCGGCGGCCAATACCCACCCTACCCCCTGATCGGGTAGCGGCTATGACCCGGACGGGCGTACCTAGGACAGTTACTAAGTCCGGCGCACCTGCGCACCGGGGGATAACATCCGCGCATGTATACCGACGGCTTGTCATTTCTCGACGAAGAACGCGAAGCGTGGAGGCCATTCGAGGCTCTCCTGGAGCTCACGGACGACCAGCTCGAGCTGCCGATCGAAGGCGCCCACGGCTGGCGCGGCAGAGATCTCATGGCGCACCTCGGTTTCTGGCTGCAGAGCTGGCTGAACATTGCCCAGGAACTGGCCGTCGGGCCGCAGAGCCAGGCTTTCGACTGGCTCACGCAGGTCGGCGCCGACTGGGAAGTTCAGGGCGACGTCATCAACGCCCGCATCGAGTCCGAGTGGGCGGCGCTGCCGATGGCCGAAGTCAGGAAGCGTTTCGCGACGCTCCCGGGCGAGCTGCGCGGCTACCTGACCGTGGTGCCGGAGGCGCGCTGGCTCAAGGACTCGGCCCATTTGAAATCGCTCCTCGGAAACACGACGGAGCACTACGGCGACCACATGGCGGATCTGCAGGCCATCCTGGGGGCTGCCGGTCGCTGATCCCTTACCGTAGCGGCGAGGAGGTTATCAACCGGATGACCGACGACCGAACACACAACGGCCAACCCCAATCGCCGAGCCTGCCCGAGGCGATCGACCGCCTCGCGGACGAGTTGGACGCGATCCATCGCCACGAATCCGGCACGCTCGTCGAATACGTCCGAAGCGCCACCGTCTTCGCGGTCCGCCAGGGAACGGTGGTCGGCTTCCGCCTGCGACCGGAGATAGTCGAGGCCGCGCTTCGAACGCCCGATACCGTTCGCTCCTCGCGAGGATCGGACTGGGTCACGCTTCAGCCGCGGATCGTGGACGGCTTCACGCTCGATCGAGCTCTGGCCTGGTTCGAGAGCGCCTGGCGCCTGGCCGCGGAGCTACCCGACGATCGACCGCAGCCTCCACGCCCGAACTGAGCGCGCGGCTCCTTGTAGCGCCTGTGAATTCGCGGGCAAAGCACGACCCCGGCCTGAGGGGGTAGGCCGGGGTCGTTGAGCGGGGCCGAGGGGGAGGCCCCGTTTTGGGATATTCGAATTGTGCGCGGGCTATTTCCCGCTCAGGTCTTGGCCGTAGCGTACTGCGAAAGGCCGAAGCTTGCCTCGAACTGTTCCGCCGACCGGGCCCCGATTACGGCCATCGGCTGGAGGCCGGGACGGAAGAACGCAACCGTCGGCAGGTTCATGATCTGGAGCGCCTGAGAGACCCCTGGGTTGGCATCCACATCCATCTTCACGACGTCGATGACGCCCTCGTACTTCTTGGCGATCCGCTCGAGCTCGGGGGCGACCATGGCGCACGGGCCGCACCAGGTGGCCCAGAAATCCACGATCACAGGTCGCTCGGCGTTGAGGACGATCTGTTCGAATGTTTCGTCGGTGACTTGCTTGACGTCGGCCATCTGGTGGATGGTCCTTTCTCCCTGATGGATTGACGCCGAGTCTTTCATGGGACTCAGCCGGATATGGATTGGAGCAACCGGCAGGCCTCGAGAATTCGCATGTCCGCGAGGCGGTAGTAGATGGTATTTCCATCGCGCCTGGTCAGAACCAGGCCCGAGTTTCGGAGCACCGCAAGGTGCTGGCTCATGTTCGGCACCTGGCAACCGACGCGGTCGGACAGATCCCGAACGGACAACTCGCCCTCGCCGAGACACTGCAGGACGCACAGTCGCTTGGCGTCGGCCAGAGCCCTGGCCACCGCGGCGGATCGCTGTTGCGTTGCCTCCAGATCACTCAACTCGAGCATGCGGGCACTGTACTACAGTTTGCGCAACTACGCAAGTACCCCGCAAGGGCGGTGGCTCGTCCGGCCGGCTGCCCGCCGCTTGCTGGACCGCCCCAACGAGTTCCCGGGCATTGGCTACGATGGCGGCATGGATGAGAAGGGCGACGCACGAGATCCACGGCGGGCTGACACCCCGGCTGATTTGCAGGGTCTGGCCAAGATGCTGGGCGTGCCGGAACAGCGCGGCGATGCACGGGACGTCCGCGGGCCTGCGGGTCTGGACGGGCGCGATTCGCGCGACGTGCGCGAGCAGGGCGGGCGCGACAAGGTTGTTCGCGACGGTCCGGCTTCCAAGTCGGAGATCGTGGAGTTCGCGGGTCAGGCTCGCCTCGCGGGGCCGAACACGACGCCACAAGACGCCAAGCTCAAGTTGGACGAAACAGGCTTGACGCTCGAAGTCGGCGGTGCGCGACCAATTCGAGCCGGCTACCGCGACCTGAGCCTGATCGCCATCCAGCAATCGACCGTCCTGCTCGTGCTGGGCGACGGCCCCGACGCGATGCGCTGGCTGCTCGAGAAGTTCGGCGACAAGCTCGGGCCGATCGTGCGCGAGCTGCGCGAGCGGCGCCTGAAGCAGCGTCTCAGCGACGGTCTGGTGAAGCTGCCCGACCGTCCGGCCGAGCTATTCGAATTCGACTGGAAGCCGACGACCACCGCGCTCGGACCCGGTCCCGACGGCCCGGTCGGCCCGACAACCGGTGTCGGCCAGTTCGTGATACATCCGTGGGGATTCGTCGTGTGCCCGGTGGACGAACGGGCGACGTGGATCCACTACCGGCGCGCCTCGATCGCAAAGGTGACTTTGCCGTCTCCGGGTGACGTGGTCATCGAGGGCGTGCCCGGCACGCTCACGCTGCGGGGGCTCGGTCAGGCGGCAACGCGCCTCCGCGACACACTCGAGAAGCTTCGCGACGGCGCCTTCGATGATGCCGCGGCTTTCGTGGAGCAGCTTCTGCCGGACGCGCCGTTCGGGCTGCGTCAGAAGGCCGGAGAACTGCTCGTCGATGGCCGGCCCACACGACCCCAGGAGTTCGGCGATGCGGGCTGGCCTCTGGTCGAAACGGCCGTCCTTGGCGAGCCCACATTCGCCGGAAGCTACGAGTCCCTGTGCACGACCGCCGGTCCCGCGGCGCCGCGATGGGTCGCGATGTCGCCTGAGGATCCGGGCGGCGACGAGCCCAAGATCTGGTTCCTGGTCGCGCTGCCGGGCAACCTGGTCGCGCTTGAACTGGTCACGGCCGGCGCCCACGCGACGTACTTGTTCCGGGTTATGCCCCGAGCCCAATACAACGGCGAGCCTCCCGAGCAGCTGGGGATCGCGGCGGAGCAGGCGGTCCGTGACATCAGCGAAGCGCTTGTCGATATGCGCTTTCTGCGCGAGCCGATGGCCCTTCCGGCCGATCAGCTGGCGCTCCCGAAATACTTGCGGTACCGGCTCGCTCTGGCGGTATTGCCGAGCGTGGCCTGGGCGCGGGCGCGCTTCGTCGCCCGAATCGTCCATCGCGACCCGGCGAGCTGGTCGGCCGCGGTGGCGGACCTGATCCGCTGGCACGGTTCGGCGCGCGATGAGGCGGCCGAGTGGCCGGGTCGCGCGGCTCAAGAGAAGCAGGTATCCGCGGCGGGCGGCGACGGTGGCGAAGACGGCGACGGTTCCGCAGGCGAGCCCGATGCCGCGCCGAACGCGGGCTCGGACGAGGGCTCGGTCGCGGGCGCCGCGTCGGAGTCGGCAGCTCCGGGCAGCGCCGTGAGCGGAGCCGCGATTACGAATTCGAAGCCTTCGGGCACCCCTGGCTGATAGGAGCACACGATGCCGACTTTCAAGCACCCGTGCCCGTACTGCGACAAGCTGATCGACAAGGTCGTGGCTGCGTGCCCGTTCTGCGGACGGGTGGATCCGTTCGCTCCGAAGCGCTGCCAGAACTGTCGCAAGATCGTCGAAGACCCAGGCTGGGTCGTTTGCCCGGCCTGCGGGGCGTCGCTCACGATCGTGGTTGCCGCCGAGGCCGGCGCGGGCTCCGGCGCCGCCGCTGGGTCCGCCGCACCACAGGCGGCGCCTCAGCAAGCTGCTCCGCCGGCTGCGGTGCCGGCCCCGGTCCAGGCTCAGGCCGCTACCTCTCTGTCACCGGGCGCCAAATGCAGCGGGTGTGGGGCGCCGCTCCCCGCCGGCGCTCGTTTCTGCACCATCTGCGGGACGATGGCCGGCTGAGCCGTCCTGCGGGACGAGGTTCCGCAATCAGGGCCGCCCGCGGACACTGACTACCGCCATCTGAGCCACGGAGGCAAGCCTGTGGGGTCGGGTCGTAACAGGTTCGCGCTCTTCGTCTTCGATCTTTCGGCGGCCGTCTCGGCGATCGTCGGCGGGATTGCCGTTGCCACGAACGTGGACAGCTTCCCCCGCGAATGGCTCGTCGGGTCGCCCTTCAGCGACTACGTCATGCCGGGGGCAATCCTGGCGATCGTCGTCGGAGGGTCGGCTGCGCTCGCCGCCGCCGCAACCGCTGCCGCGCCCCGTCTTGGCGCGCCGATCTCAATACTGGCGGGGCTGGTTCTGATGAGCTGGATCGTTGGCGAACTGGTCGTGCTCAACCAGAACTCGGCCGGCACGAGCCCGCGCTCGCTGGTCGAGCCGATCTATTTCGCCGTCGGGCTGGCGATGGCCGTGCTCGGTCTGGTCCTGTGGCGCCGCGGGCGCCGTTCTTCGAACGAGTGACGCGCCCGGCGGCCGCTCCCGCTACCGGGGGTTATCCGACCTTGGCGCCGCAGTTGCCGCAGAAGCGAGTCCCGGCCGCCATTTCGGCGCCGCACTTGGGGCACTTGGGAGTGCCGAGCGCCTGGCCGCAGTTGCCGCAGAACTTCTCGCTGCCGACGGGCTTGCCGCAGCCCGGGCATTCGGTCGCGCGCTCGCTCGTGTCGCCCGAGAAGATCGTCTTGGCCCGAACGGCATCGCGCATCTGGGAAATCTCGACCGACGAGCGCTCCGCTTCCATCTCGGTGGCGAGGTTCGGCGCGCAGTTGACGCAGAGTCCGCGCTGGGCGTTGAAGCAGGTCTCGTCGACCCAGTTGTTGCATCGCACGCAGCGGTGGAACAACGGCATGATCTCGTTGGAGGCCTTCTGGAGGGCCTTGTCGCGGGCGTCGCGGTCGGTGATGTTCTGGGCCGATTCGGCCACGTTACGGGCGCCCCAGAGCCCGCCGATGATGTTGCTTGCGCCGCCGAGGATCGAAGCCCCCGTCCCGAGAAGGTTCTTCTGGTACTCGCTTCTGTAGCCGCTGCCGCAGATGTCGCAGCGGAACTCGAACTGGTAGCCCTGGTTGGTCGAGAGGTCCTGGTAATTGCTGGTGAACGGCGTGAAGCCCGGCATTCGACCCACTCCTGGTGGCGCGGCTGAGCCAGCGGCCTGGCTGGTGACGGTGTGCCCGAATGTTACCGCCGCGCGATGGCTGCCGAAGGGCCCGTTGGTCCTATGGAGCCGCCACCTCGAGTCGGGCCAGGATCGTCGCCGACGAACCGCCGCTCTGGACCAGGTACAGGCCGTGGATCGGCCGGGCTTCCAAGTCTTTCGACCCGAAAATCTGGTAGGCGCCGAGTTGCACGTCGAGCTGGGTGGCGGCGTCAGCGTTGGGCTGCGCGAGCGGAGCGCTCGTGAGGCGCGACCACATGGCTCCGGCCTGGCACAGTGGATCGCCGCCCGGCATGTCGCACGCCAGCGAGGGCTCCCAGTCGAGCCAGGCATCGACGACCCGCAGGCCCGCGCCCGAATTCCCGGACGACTCTAACGCCTGGTCGAGCGTGAAGACATAGCCGGCCTGGAAGACCGTGACTTCGCCCACGATCGCGAGCTTGCCATTCGATCCGACCTGTATAGCCCAGTAGTGGCCGTCAGCGGCAATCTGGCCGTCGAGGACCGCAATGCGGCAGCCCGGCGATGGGCCCGCCGCGTCGGCTGCCCCGACAGGCGAGCATTCGAAGCCCGTCGGAACCGGCCCTTTCACGATCGCTATGCGGCCGGCGAGGTGTGCTGGGTCGGCGGCCCAGACGGCCGCGAATTCGGCTTCGGTCAGCGGTCGATTTCCGGGCCCAAGCAACCCCAGCGGGGCGGGGGACAGGACGCCTGACGGCTCCGCGACCGGTGTTTCGGGCGGCGCAGCCGAGGGTCCGGCGGTGGGCGATGGCGTTGCGGCCTCCGGGCTCGGTGCCGGCAACGAGAGGTTGGCGACCTTGGCGAGCACCCGCCCTCCTCGAACGACGTAAGTTCCGAGAACAGGAACGTCGTTCGGCACGGCATCGATGACCCGCATTCCGCCGGCCTGGACGATCTTGCCCCCGACGGGTGGGAGCACACCCCCGGCGGATGATGCAGGTTGCGCCGCGCTCGGATCGTCGGCCAGCCAGTTGGACTCGCATTGATCCTGGCCGTCGGGATCGAGAGGGTCTCCTCCCAACGTGGCCAGGTAGGTTGGGCACGGATATGGATCGGCGCCGAGCCAGCCGACCACGAGGAAGGTCCCGCTGCCGGGCCAGTTGTCGGCGACCCTGAAGGCGGGCTTCACCGACGCCGGCGTGATCTCGCCGAGCAGCCCGAGGTAGCCCGGCCCCAGGTACCGGAAGGCGAAGGTGCCCGTGGCTTTGGGGACTTGGATCTGGGCGGCAAGGGTGGCTCCCATGACGCAGACCTGCGAGGCCATCCCATCGACGACTCCGACGGTCGGGTAGCGATTCATGGGGCAGACATCGTTCCTGGCATCGATCGTGACTGCCGCGACGAGAGCCGTATTCGTGGCCAGAGCTGGGCCGGCCATCACGGCAGCGAGTTCGGCTGTCGTCAGGGCCCGGTCCGCCGGATAACTGGCCGGAGGTGCGGCAGGCCCAGTTCGGACCGCCGGGAAGGCTATCGCGACGGCCAGAATGGCCACGAGCGCAATGCCCATGCCCGCCACGGCGAGTCGCGGAACAGGCCAGATCAGGCGCGGCCATCCGTCACCGCCTCGCCGCGCCGGAGCCGAATCGACGGCGGTCAGCACGTCCGCGAGGAGGCTTTCGGGCATCCGTCCGGCGGAACGTCGGGCCAGCTGGTCGCGGATCTCCGAGTCGATCGGGGGGAGCTGGCCGTTCATCGGGACTCCTTCGCGAGTGCCGACTCGAGCGCCGCCCGGGCGCGGTGGAGTCGGGACTTGATCGTGCCTTCGGGCGAGCCAAACGCGGCCGCGATCTGGGCGACGGGCCGCTCCTGGAGGTGGTGCAGGACGAGGACTGCGCGGTCGTCGGCCGAAAGCCGGGCGAAGGCTCGATCGAACGCGTCGGCGTCGGCGGTTCGGTCGGCGAGCGCCCGGTCGGTCGAAGCCGGCTCACGGCCGTCTTCGGGTTCGGGCAGCCGAAGCTCCCGCACGCCCGTCCGGCCTCGCCGGCGGAGTTGCTGGCGGCAGGCGTTCAGGTTGATCCGCCCGAGCCAGGCGTCGAACAGGTCCGGGTCGCGCAGCGCGTCGCGGTGGCACCAGGCCGAGACGAAGGTCTCCTGCGTGGCGTCGGCGGCGTCGGCCTGATCCCCCAGGATCGCGAGTGAAGTGCGGTACACGGCATCGATCCGGCTACGAACGAGGGCATCGAAAGCAGCTCGATCGCGGGCGTCGGCGGCGCTCATGCAGCCGACGCGCCGGATCGTGCTCTCCCGACGAGCGCTCGCTCCATCTGCCTCCCTCTGAACCGGCGGAGTCGCCGCCGTTCTTTGCCCTTACTTGTATTGATGCTCGGCCGGGGCTTCAGGTTGCATCGGGTTTGAAGTCGGCCAGCCTCTCACTCGGACGCCTGGCATACTCGCCCCATGACCGACCACATCGTCCCGCTCGAACGATTCCACGAAGCCCGACGCGTCCTCGATGGACGCATCGATCGCACACCCATTCTGGCGTCGTCGACAGCGGCTCGGGTGCTCGCGGCGCGCGGCATTCGCGTGGCCGACGGCCGGATCTACGCCAAGGCGGAGCATCTCCAGAAGACCGGGGCCTTCAAGATCCGGGGCGCACTCAACAAGATGGCGGCGCTGACCGGCGCGGAGTGCGCCGCGGGCGTCATCACTCTCTCCGCCGGCAACCATGCCCAGGGAGTGGCGCTGGCAGCGCACGAAGCCGGGGTCCATGCGGTGGTGATGATGCCCGCCGGCGCGGTCCGTTCCAAAGTCGACGCGTGCCGCGGCTACGGCGCCGAGGTGATTCTCTTTGGCGACCAAATCGGCCAGACGTGGGCTCGTATGGAAGAGGTCCAGGCCGAGCGCGGACTCACCTTCGTCCCACCGTTCGACGACCCGTTGATCATCGCGGGCCAGGGGACGGTGGGCCTCGAAATCCTCGACGATCTGCCCGAAGTCGACGTCATCGTGGCGGGAATCGGCGGCGGGGCGCTCTGCACAGGCATCGCGGCCGCGATCAAGGAGACACGGCCCGGGGTTCGGGTCTACGGCGTGGAGCCCATCCTGTCCAACGCGCTGTCGCTCGCCCTGGAGCGGAACGAGATCGTGCCGATCAAGCCTGTTTCGGTTGCCGACGGCCTGGGCTCGCCGTTCGCCGGCGAGTGGACGATGGCCATGGGCAAACGCTACCTCGACGGGATCGCGCTGATAGACGACGCCACGATCCTGGCGGGTATGAAATTCGCCCTGGAGCGGATGAAGCAACTCGTGGAGCCCGCAGGGGCCGCGGCGTTGGCGGCGGTGCTGTTCGGCCACGTGCCGATCCACGACGGCGAGCGTGTCTGTGTGGTCTTCAGCGGCGGGAACGTGGAGCTGGGGCGGCTCGGCGAATTGCTGGCGGGCGCGGCGCCACTCGAGATCCCTCCGACCGTGGAGTAGGGAAGAGGCCGCCGCCCGGTCGGCCGGCGCCCGAGCCGGCGAGTCCGCCCTCAGTCCACGCCGAGTTCGTGGAGGCGCGACTCGTCGATGCCGAGGTAGTGGCCGAGCTCGTGGAGCACGGTCACTCGGACCTCGTGCTCGAGTTCGGCGTGGTCCTCGAAATCCTCCCCCAGGGCGATCCGGAAGAGCGTGATCTTGTTGGGGATGACCGCCCAGTCGGAGGCCCATTCCGTCCGGGAAACGCCCTCGAACACGCCGTACACGTCGTCGCCCGGGCCGAGGCCGAGCTCGCGGCGCTGCTGAGGTGACGGCGCGTCTTCGACCACGACCGCGACATCGTCCAGGGCCCCGGCGAACGGCTCGGGGACCGAGTCCAGGGCGCGAGCGACAAGGTCGCGGAACTGGATCGATGTGAGTCCGTGGCGGGGCCGGAGACGTCGGCGGGAGAGTCCGGGCTTCTTGTCGGGCATGGCCCATATGCTACCGGCCCGCGTCGCCGGGGCGTGCTGTGCGCCGCGTGGCCGCAACCACGATGCCGTCCGCGTCGTACGATGAGGGCGAAGGAGCCCCCACGATGCCGACCGACCAGCCGAACTCGACCGAACAGCAAGGTCTCGACGCACATGTGCGCCGGCTGGTCAACGAGATCGAAGATGGCTCCGAGGACCGGGCGAACGCGACGGCCGAACGGGCGATGGGCGCCGAAGGCGGGCCGCAGCCGAGCGCCGACGCCGGCATCGAGCAGGCGGTCCGGCAGATCCTGCTCGAGATCGGCGAGGACCCAGATCGCGAAGGGCTGCTCCGGACGCCCGAGCGGATGCACAAGATGTGGCTCGAGCTTTCGTGCGGCTACCGCGTCGATCCGGATCGGCTTATCAACGGTGCCGTCTTCGACGTCGGCTACAGCGAGATGGTCGTGGTCAAGGGGATTCCGTTCTACTCGCTCTGCGAGCACCACATGCTTCCGTTCCTGGGAATTGCGTCGGTTGGATATCTGCCGCGTGGCCGCGTCATCGGGCTGTCGAAGATCCCCCGCGTGATCGAGATGTATGCGCGGCGTCTGCAGGTCCAGGAGCGCATGACCCAGCAGATCGCCGACTTCCTGCAAGAGCGGCTGAACCCTTACGGCGTGGGCGTGGTCATAGAAGCAGAGCACTTGTGTCTGGCCATGCGTGGCGTTCAGAAGGGCGGCGCCACGATGGTCACCAGCAGCGTCCTGGGCGCATTCCGGACGAACAAGGAGACCAGAAACGAGTTCATGGCCCATCTGGAACGGGCAGTGCCCCGGGTCTGACCGTCCCGCACCCCAGCCGAGCGAACCTGCGGCGATGCGGGTCCGCGCAGACCAAACGGAGGACACGACATGACGATCGATCCGAACGAGTCCAATCCCCACGACGAGCCATGCCTCTCATGCGGCGAGGAAACGGCTGTCGGGAGCGTCTTCTTTTCCGACCGGAGTGCGGCCAAGTTGCCGGACGGGACGCGCGGGTATCTATGCTCGGAGTGCGTCAGGCGCATCCGTGCAGCCGGCCACATCGAGGTTACGGGCGATGAGCGAGACGTCGAGATCTCGGTCATAACCCTGGCGCAAGGCTGGTTCTGAGTCCTCCGGCTGGGACCGCCACAGCGGGGCGGTGAGCGCGTGGGCGGGTGCGGCGCGGCTATCATTCCCGGCATGACTGACAGACCGCTCAAGGTTCTCATCGCCAAGCCCGGGCTCGACGGGCACGATCGGGGCGCCAAGGTGCTGGCGCGCGGGCTCCGCGACGAGGGCTTTGAGGTGGTTTACACGGGCCTGCGTCAGACGCCCGAGATGATCGTCACCGCCGCTCTCCAGGAGGACGTCGACGTCGTCGGCCTGTCGATTCTGTCCGGGGCTCACATGACCCTGCTGCCGCGGATCTGCTCGCTGCTGCACGAACGCGGCATGGACGATGTCCTGGTCGCTGCGGGCGGCATCATCCCCGACGAGGACGTGCCGGCCCTCAAGGAGGCCGGTGTGGCCGCCATATTCGGCCCGGGCACGACGATCGCCCAGGTCGCGGACTTCCTTCGTGCCAACGCCCGCCCGCGGGAGTAGCACGACGCCCGGCGCGCCCGACGCGGAGGCCCTCTGCGACGCCGCCCTGGCCGGCGACAGGCGTGCCCTCGCCCGGCTCCTGACGGCGGTCGAGAACCGGACCCCTCTGGCCGAAATGGCTCTGCGGCGCCTGTACCCGCTCGCCGGGCGCGCCCAGCTTGTCGGCGTCACTGGACCTCCGGGCGCGGGAAAGAGCACGCTCGTGGCGGCGCTGATCGCCGAGCTTCGTCGCGCCGGCCGGCCGGTCGCCGTCGTGGCGGTCGATCCTTCCAGTCCGATCACGGGCGGCGCGGTCCTGGGCGATCGGGTTCGGATGCAGGCCTACGCGGCCGACGACGGCGTCTTCATTCGGTCCATGGCCTCGCGCGGCCATTCGGGCGGGCTTTCGGCGGCAACCACCGCGGCCGCCGCCGTCTTCGATGCTGTGGGCTTCGACATCGTGCTGATCGAGACAGTGGGCACCGGGCAGAGCGAAGTTGAGGTTGCCGCCGCGGCCGACACAACGGTCGTCGTCGAGGCGCCCGAGATGGGCGACGAGGTCCAGGCCATCAAGGCGGGCCTTCTGGAAGTTGCCGACGTGATCGTCGTGAACAAAGGCGATCGACCGGGGGCGCATCGAACCGCGGGCCAGCTCCACGCCATGCTCGCCGATGCGCCGCGCGACGCACGGCCGGGGCGGCCATCGCCAAAGCGCCCCGAGGTGTTGGTTACTACCGCGGCGACCGGCGAGGGAGTGGCGGAGCTCCTCGCCGCAATCGACCGGCATCGCTCAACCGTACGCGGCTCCGACGGTGAAACCTCGCGCCTCAAGCGCGCCGAGGCGCAGGTCTGGGCCGTGCTCGTGGATCGACTCCACGCGCGAGTCCGTGCGCTGGAGGGCGCCGAGGAAGTGCCCGCCGCGGGTTTGTCGGCCGCGATCCCATCGCCCAGGGTATCGGCCGCCGGAGGGCTGCTGCGCTCAGTGGCATCTCACGAGATCGACCCATATGCCGCCGCGGACGCGATCCTAGCTCGTCTCGTCGGCGACGCACCCGGGTCGCGGGAAGCGCGCAAATAGTGGGCTGCGGCGGTGCTGTGCGGCACGGCGCGACGGCCGCGCGGCGCCAACGGCCCCCGGCTAGCGGGCCTGCCCCTCGGATTCTTGTGCGGCCGCGATCGCCTCTCGCACGACCCGGATCACCGCGTCGATGTCGAATGGTTTCGCCAGCAGCCTGACGCCGCGCTTGGTCGCGAAGCCGCGCAGGTCCGGATTCAGCACGTCGCCGCTCATGAACACGGCGCGTCTGGAAAGTTCGGGCCGGAACTCGACGGCGGCATCGTAGAACTCGGTGCCGCTCATGCCGGCCATGCGGTGGTCGATGAGCATCACGTCGTACGTGGTGTCCCGCAACCCCTCGAGGGCCTGGGCGCCGTCCATGTATGGGTCGCAATCCATGCCGGACGCCGCCAGGACTTTCGTGAGAAATGCCCGGATCGAGGGCTCGTCGTCGAGGGCCAGAATGCGGGGTCGAGCGACCGGCGGGACGGCCGCATCTTTGTCCGCCGGTCCACTCGAGGTAGTTCGCGCGGGCGCGACGACCGCGGCCGCCGGGGCGATCGAGGCGGCAGTCTCGGGCGCCCACGCGCCTGCCGGCCGTGGGGCCTCGTCAGGCGTCGAGTCTTCGCCCGGCGCGGCGATGCGTGACCGCTTCGCCGGTTTCGCTGACTTCGCCGGGCTCTTGGGTTTGGGATCCGCCGGATCCGTTTCGGCTGCCGATCGCTCGTCGTCGGGCGCGACGCTCGGCACGTCCAGCTCGGGGTCCGATGCAGCCGGCCGTTCGTTCAGCGGCCTGGCCCGAACCGGCAGCTCGATCATGAAGCAGCTTCCAACGTTGCTCGGGCCTGGTTCGTACCAGAGGTGGCCGTCGTGCGCAGCGACGATCCCGAACGAAACCGACAGCCCCAGGCCCGTTCCCTCGCCCGGCTGTTTGGTCGTGAAGAACGGGTCGAACAGCCGCACTCGCGCCGTCTCGGGAACGCCCGGTCCGTCGTCACGAATGGTGATTCGGACGCGTTCCGGGTCGTCGACCAGTTTGTCGGTCTTGGGGCCGCCGGGTCCCCGATGGGTCTGGGGCACAATCGCGGTTACCCAGAGGTGCGCGGGTGCTGTCCGGTCGCGAGTCCGGAATGCCTGTATGGCGTTGATCGTCAGGTTTAGGAGAACCTGCTGCATCTGGGCCCGGTCCAGGTCGACCTCGGGCAGATCGGCGGGTATGTCGACCAATACCTCGACCCGGTTCGTGCCGAGCGCGTACGACTGCAATTCGAGGACGCTCCGCACGAGAGTAGAGATGCTCGTCTGACGCCGCTCGGGCGGCCGCTGGCGGGCGAAGTCCAGCAGGTTCTGGACGATGCGCCGGGTTCGGTCCGCCTCCTGGACGAGCAAGCCGGCATCGTGCTTCATGTCCTCGGGCAGGCGTTCATCGCCGCGGATCAGCTGGCTGAACGCGATGATCGCGGCCAGCGGGTTGTTGAGCTCGTGGGCTACTCCCGACACGAGCTGGCCGATCGCCTCCATCTTCTGGGCTTGCAGCAGCTCGTTGGTCAGGCGCTCCTGGTCCGAGAGATCGCGCACGAGCGAGAGGAAGCGCCGCTGGCCGCCCAGTTCGACGACCCGGACCTCCACCTCGATAGGGAATTCGGAGCCGTCGGGACGGCGGCCGCGGTCGCCGAACGTGCCCCTGCCCTGAGCCCAGACGATCTGGCGCCGGCGAGCCATCTCGCGCTCATCGGCCGAGAGCAGTTGGCCGAAGTACCGGCCCATGACTTCGCCGCGGTTGACGTGATACAGCCGCACCGCGGCCTCATTCGCGTCGAGGACCGTGCCGTCCAGAGCCGTCACGAAAAACGCGTCGGGCGACTCCTCAAAGAGTGTCCGGTACCTCTCTTCGGACGACACGAGGCGCTCGCGCAGACGGTAGTTGGCCAGGGCGATACCGCAAATCCGTGCCACTGAATCGAGGGCTGCCTCGTCCACCGGCAGGCCCTCCGCCGTCTGCTCGAAGAAGCAAAGCAACGCTCCCGCCAGCTCCTCGCCGGTGCGGATCGGGATTGCGCCGAACGACTTAAAGCCTGTGGCCTGTGCCAGAGGCAGGACTCGCTCGTTGACCTGCCCGGCGACGAAATCGCCCAGGACACTGCCGCCGCCGGAAAGCAGGAGGGAGCCTCCCGGCGCTTCTTTGGCCGGGACGCCTTTGAGCCACAACCGGAATGGACCCGTCTCGCCGGCTACTGCATGCGTCTCGAAATGGTGCCCGGGTTCAATGAGCAGATAGCAGACGCCGGCCGCGCCGAGGGCTTCCCTCACCAGGCTCACGGTCCGGTGAGCCAGCTCCTCGAACGAGCCCGCCTCTTCGCCGATGCGGGTCAGTTCGTCCAGGGTATCGAGTCGATGACCGAGAGCCCTTTGCGCCGCGGCGCGGTGCAGCAACTCGGAGCGCAGGCGGAAGTTGGCCAGACCGATTCCGCAGATGCGGGCTATCGGCTCCAGGAAGTGGTCGTCGAACTGCTCCACCCGCGGCGAAGCCGCCCACTCGAGATGCAATACCCCGGCGAGCCGCTCATCGACGCGCAGCGGCAGAACCGCCTGCGCGCCGGCCGAATCGCCGCCAACCTCGGACCCGATGCCGCCTTCGCCGACCCTGGAGAGCCAGACGCCTTCCTCGGAGCCGAGCCGCTCGATCGAGGGCCAATCGGACGGGATCCTCGGAGACTCGCTCATGGCCGCCCAGCTGCGGCTCGACTGGCCGACCCAGACGATCGGGTCCACCTTCGACGTAGACGGGTCGACCAGGATGTAGCCGCCCCCTGCGGCGCCCGTCGACACGACCACCGCTTCGATCGTCTCCTGCGCGAGACGCGCGAGATCGTCCGTTGATGCACCCAGCAGCGTCAGTTCCTGAAGGGCCCGCAGCTCTGCCGTCAGGCGGCGCTCGTGCTCGGCCGCCTCATTGAGGCCCGCACTCATTCGGACGTTGGCGTAGGCGATCGAGATGATCCGGCCCACTGTCTCGATCGTTCGACTATCGGCTGCGGTCGTCTCCTCGGAGCCGCGGAAGTAGCAGAGGAATGCCGCGATGACCCGGTCGCCCTCCCGGACGGGGAACACAGCGTACGAGGACACTCCGGCGGCGATCATCTCGCTGACGCGCCCGCCTTCGGCGGCGACATCGGTCAGGAGCTGATGGAATGCCCCTGCGCCGGGCTGGGTCGTGAGGCGCCGCCAGAAGTGGAACTCGTCTGCCGGTCGGGCTTCGAGCGCTGCGCCTATGCTCGATGGAGTCCGATGCGAGGCGACAACTCGGACCCGACCGTCGCTGACTGTGAGTGCAATACCGCCTTCCGCGCCAAGCGCACCGACGACTCGCTCCAGGAGGAACAGCGCAAGCGTGCCTTCGTCTATCTCACCCTGGGGCAGCAGGGTCAGGCCCATCAGGGTCTCGAGCTGGGTCGTGAGCCGGCGCTCCTGCTTAAGGCCCTCTTCGAGCCGCTCCATCAACCGGGCGTTTTCGAGCGCGCTCACGACCTGGGCCGCGGCCTGAAGAATGACCTCGTCGCTGGGCCGGCCCCAGGCCGGGCGACGCGCCCCCAGGGCAAGGAAGCCGACCGACTCGTCCAGACTGCACAGGTCGACCAGGAAGCCCGTTGTCAGCCCCTCTTTGGCGAATGTTGCGGCGATCTCACGTCCGTCGACGAATGACCCCAGGCTCTCGAAGGCGACAACCGTGCCGGGCCGTTGGAGGGTTGCCGTGAGATCGGAAATGTCTGAGTCGAGAATGACGTCGAGGAACTCCTGGCTGAGTCCGCGAGTGGCTTCGATCGTGGCAGAGCCTTCGCCTGCCCACGTGGCGATGATGCCCATGTCCGCCATGGTCGCTTCGCACAATCGCTCCAGCGCCACCTCGGCCACCTCGCGCCGGCTCCGAGCGCGCCCGGTCGCCACCGCGAGGGATCCGAGAGCGGCCGCCTCGGACTCCAGGTGCGCCGAGGCCGCCACCTCGCGGCTCATCGCGATCAAGCCTGCCGGTTTGTGCCGGTCGTCTCGGATCGAGGTAAGCGAAAGGTCGACCACCACGTGCCGGCCGGCCAGTATTCCGATAAGCGGCCGATGGACGACCCGGCCGCGCCAGTAACCCATGGAGCCGGCCTCTTGCATCGCCTCCGGCCCCAACGGCGAGCCGTCCAGGCGAAGCTGCTCGATCGCCTCGTCCAGGCGGCGTCCCACCGCATCTTCGGTCGAGAACCCGTATAGGCGCTCGCCGGCAGGGTTTACGGCCGTAATCCGATCGCTCTTGTCTGTGGTTACGATCGCATCGGTCATCTGCTCGACGATCACACCGCCGATGCGTGCCGATCCGGCCAGACTCTCTCGCAGCTCCGCATCGCGCCGCAGCTTCAAGCGCGCTTCTGCGTTGCCGATGGCCAGGCCGACCTGGCGGCCGAGCTGGTCCAGGCGGGAGTGGTCCAGAGAAGGTGGGGAATCGCCGGCCCACAGCAAGATCATGGCGCCGATGCGGCGATCGTCATACCAGAGCGGCGTCGCGCGGAGGGAGCAGAGCCCGAGCGCCTTGGCCCGTTGTGTCCAAGCCGGCGAGTCGGGGTCGCCCAGGTCCATTTCGAAGGGAGCCTTGGCATCCTTGACGAGCATTGCCAGAGGCGAGCGCGCCGGATCGACGCCGCCCAGGGTGGCGCGGATAGCCTCCGGAGTGCTCGAGCCGGCGACGAGTGAGAAGCCCCCCGTGCCGTCGAGGATGGCCAGCGAAGCTCGGGCCTCACAGTTCGCGGCGACGAGCTCGAGCGCTTTCTGGGCGACTTCTTCGACCTCCAGCAGCTCGGGGCCGGGCCGCGCAAGAGCCGCCAGGTTGCCAAGCGTCCCTTCCAGTCGCTCTTCCTGGGTCGTGTCGCGCATGCGGATCAGGGCGTACCCGTGCGAGCCGGCCATCTGAGTCGCGAGCGAGACGATGATCTCGGCGGGAAATGGATCGCCGGTTTCGGGCTGAACCGGGACGTGACGGACTATCGAACCTGAGGCCAGCAGCTCCGCTCGGTCGAGGGCGGTATCTGCCTCGGACCTCCCGACCATGTAACCGACCAGAATCTTCCCGATCAGGTCTCTCGTGGTTGTCCCCAGGATTGCCGCGGCCGCCTCGTTGGCGTCGATGATGACGCTGGCCAGGTCCGCCAGAAAGAGTGCCTCGGGGGAGTTGAGGAAGAGGTCGCGATAGGGGAGTTGCGCCGCGTCGGGACCCGACACCGCTCGATCCGGACCCTCGCCGTCCCAGAACATCGCGGCCACGCCGGCCTTGCCTTCGAACTCGGGCAGCTTGATCGGCTGGATGTGGGCCCGCAGCCACAACGTGCGCCCATCGCAGGTTCGCACCTGAAGTGGCCCGTGCCAGCCGGCCGGTTGGAGGATCTCGACGCGGAGAGTGGCGCCGCCCGTGTCGTCGCCTCGGATGAGGGTCAGGCAGTCGACCCACTGCTTGCCCAGGGCGTCGCCGGCCGCTATCCCCAGGATCCGCGACGCGTCCTCGTTCCAGAGCACGACGTTCCCGGCCGGATCGACGATCGCCAATCCTGCACCGAGCTGCTCCAGCAGCTTGAGATCCTCTCTGGACAACACCTTGGTCACGTTGTTACAGCCCCGGGCGCGACTGTCTCTCCGAACTCACGTCGGGGCCTCCATCGCGCCGCTATCGTAGCCTCCCGACGAGTCATGACTGTAGCCGCCGTGGGTCCCGATTCGCACTAGTCAATTCTGGTGAGACAGGCAACTGCGGCCGCTGCCGTGCGGAATGGTCGGCCGGTATCCGGTGGGAAAGGCGGCTCGTTCGGCAACGGTTGCCCCGGTTGCTGTATCCTTCGCGGCCGTGGGCCCGTAGCTCAACGGTAGAGCAACTGACTCTTAATCAGTAGGTTCAGGGTCCGAATCCCTGCGGGCTCACCAACTCACGATCCGAGGCGACCCCTCCCGGACGGCCGGCGAGGGGTCGCGTGCTAATCAACGATCGTGACGCGGTCGCGGCCATCGCGCTTGGCGGCGTAGAGGGCGCCGTCGGCTCGTTCGAAAAGACTCTCCCCCGAGTCGTCCCGGGAGGCCAATGAGCCACCGGCCGAGACGTGGACCGTGAGCACCGTCTCTTCATGACGAACCTCGGACTGTGCCACCAGGACGCGCACTCTCTCGGCGGTTTCGGCGAGCCCGGCCGCGTCCGAAGCCTCGACCAGCACCGCGAACTCCTCACCGCCCCAACGTGCGACAAGGTCGCCGGCCCGAACCGCGCCCAGCAGAGTGGTGGCTACGCCGGTCAAGACGAGGTCTCCGAACGCGTGCCCGAACCGGTCATTCACATCCTTGAAGTAGTCGATGTCCACCAGCAGCAGGCCGAACTGCCAGCCGTAGCGGCCGAGGTTCTCCAGTCGGCCTCTTAGCGCCGTGTCGAACATGCGACGGTTGGGGAGGCCGGTCAACTCGTCGGTGAGAGCGTCGTGGCGAGCCCGATCCGCATCCTCGACGGCCCTCACGACGGCCGACGCGTCGGAGAAGGTCTCCACGCCGCCGACGATCGCCCCGCTATGGTCCCGGACCGCGGCGGTCCTGACGCGGACCGGTTTCCGATACCCCTCTCGATGGCGCAGCCAGATGGTCACGTCCCTGGACACGCCGTCGAGCATCGACGCGGCGAGCGGACATGTCGTGTGGCAAAGCGAATTTCCCTGCGCGTCGACGTGGGCCAGGATGTTGTCGTAACACCGCCGTCCCACGATGTCCGAGGCCTTGTAGCCCGCCAGCTTCTGGGCCCCATTGTTCCAATATCTGATCGTGCGGTCGGGCTCGACGTAATAGACGCCGTCGGCGAGGTTGTCGACGATCGATTTGTGGAAGTCGTTCGGAGTTGGGCTGTTGGGCATTGGGTTGTCGCTTGCGAGCGGGAGAATTGACCGTGGGACCCCGTTCGCCACTGTACTCTGCGCGCCACGGCCGATGTCGAACACGCGGAAGCGGCCACCAGATGAGACGCCGAAGGGTTGCAGCTGGGGCCGGCGGCGGCTAGGCGCGGCCGATTCCAAGCAACCGTTTGAACTCGCGCTGCACGATCCCATAACACTCGCACGAGATCGCCAGGAGCCCGTCCCGGTCGAGAATCGTCATGTGGCCGCGGTGGTAGCTGATCAGCCCCGTTTCCTGCAGCTCGCCGACGGCGATCCCGACGCTCTGGCGCGTCACCCCGAGCATGAAGGCGAGGAACTCC
>JADGQJ010000099.1 GCA_017881885.1 Chloroflexota bacterium | reverse complement strand
TGTCGATCGGCAGGCTGAGATGAGTGACATCGTCGTAGATGCCGACTGTGAAGTGCTTCTTCGGCTTGGCGGCGGAGAGCTCATCGAAGACCGGCTTGATCATCGCCGGCGTGACTTCCTTGGACGAGAGGCCGTAACGGCCGCCGATGATGCGCGGCACCTTGGCGAACGGCGGCGTGTCGCTATCCATTCGCTCGGCGACGGCGGCGACCACTTCGAGGTACAGCGGCTCCCCGACCGCGCCCGGCTCCTTGGTCCGGTCGAGAACGGCGATCGAGCGCACCGTCGAGGGCAGCGCCGCCAGGAACTCGTCCGTGGGGAACGGCTGGAACAGCCGGACCTTGATCACGCCGACCTTCTCGCCTGCGGCGACGAGGGCGTCGACCGTTTCCTCGACGGCGCCGATCGCCGACCCCATGACGATCACGACGCGCTCGGCGTCGGGGGCGCCGTGGTAGTCGACCAGGCCGTAGTGCCGGCCGGTCCGAGCGCCAAGCTCGGCCATGACTTCCTTGACGATCCCCGGCAGGGCAAGGTAGTACGGGTTCGCGGCTTCGCGAGCCTGGAAGAACACATCCGGGTTCTGGGCCGTGCCGCGGACGACCGGGGCCTCGGGCGTGAGGCCGCGGCTGCGGAAGGCGAGGACATCCTCATCGCGGATCAGGGCCCGCATGTCGTCCTGTTCGAGCACCACGATCTTGTTGACTTCGTGGGAAGTACGGAACCCGTCGAAGAAATGGAGGAACGGCACGCGGGCCCGCAGAGTCGCCGCGTGAGATACCAGGGCGAAGTCGTGAGCCTCCTGGACCGATCCGGCGGCCAGCATCGCCCAACCCGTCGCCCGGGCATGCATCACGTCGCTGTGGTCGCCGAAGATCGAGAGCGCGTGGGTCGCGAGCGTGCGCGCCGCGACGTGGATGACCGCGGGTGTGAGTTCGCCGGCGATCTTGAACATGTTCGGGATCATCAGGAGGAGGCCCTGCGACGCGGTAAAGGTCGTCGCCAGTGCGCCCTTCTGGAGGGCGCCGTGCATGGCACCCGCCGCTCCGCCCTCGGACTGCATTTCGACCACGTCGGGCACCTTGCCCCACAGGTTCGGCTTTTCGGCCGCCGCCCAGTCGTCGGCGTGCTCCGCCATAGGCGACGCGGGCGTGATCGGGAAGATTGAGATGACCTCGCTGACCGCGTACGCGACGCGCGCGGCCGCTTCGTTACCGTCGAGGCACTCCCACCGCTGATCCATCTATTGAGCCTCCTGGGTCGTGCCGTCTCAGGGCGGTGGTCCCGCCCGACAGTAGACGAGCTCGAGTAGGTCGCGCGCTCCAGCCTGGATGTGGGAGGAGAGCACAGAAGTCGGAGCGCACGTGGCGCCTTATGGGGTGATTCTATCCGCCCCGGGTGCCGGCCGTTGCCTCGCTAAGGGCGGGGCCTTGGGTCGGTCGCCCGCAGCCGCTCGGTCAGTCTGTCCCCGGGCCATCTGGCGCTGTCACATGGTTGCTCGGAACTCGGCTAAGGGACGAAGCCGGCTGCCGGGCCCGGTTTGGCAATGACGCTCGACAGGGCGGACCAGCCGATCGAGATCGTCACTGTTCCGGCGGCCATGCTGGCGATCGCGCCTTGCGACCACGTCAGCTCGAGTCCGACCTTCGTGAAGACCCACGCTGTGCCGAAGTCGGCCATCGTGACGGATGCCGGCCAAACGAGGTCCGCGCCGAGCAATGCCGCCAGCTTCGCGTGGGCCTGCGCCTGCAGCACCGGTAGTGCCGCCGCAGGGCTTGTGAACAAGTCGGGGAACTGGATCACGGCGCCGGATCCGACGTTCATGTTGATGCTTCCCGCTTCGGTCGCCGGATGGGCAGCGCCGGTGACATAGGTTTCGACGGTGAAGCGCAGGCTGAGCAAAGACGGCGACGCAAACGCCACCGAGAAGTCGCCTTTGAGCGTGCTTGGCCCGTCACCGCTGGCGACCACGGGCAATTCCGTGCCATTGAACGAGCTTATGTAAGCGCTCACCCTGGTCGTTATGGCAGCGTTCATTGCGGTCAGCGCGGCCGGAGTACCGCCCGAGACCACGGGCGTGCGGAACGTGGCCTTCCAGCGACCGTCCGGCGCGGAGGTCACCTGGGTCGTGCCCGACACGGTCGGCGTCGCGCCGACAATGGTGGCCGTTGCCGAGGGCGCGGACGAACCCCCCGGCGTACCCGTCGGCGCGTCAGCAGAAGGTGCGACTGTCGGCGCGCTGGATGACGGTGGCAGCGTGATGATGATCGTCCGAGGCGTGGCGTAGTTCGTAATGCAACCGGTCACGGCGAGGGCCGCGCAGGCGGCCAGCAGCGTCAGACCGCCGAGGCGGGCGCTCCGTCGAAGGTCCCCGCGCTCGTTAGCTTTCATCGATCCTCCAGGTTCCCCCGACTCGGTCCGTGGCTTCGTCGGGCCGTACGGCAACCCATCTTGGCAGAAACTGCTGGACTCGGGCGAATCCACAAACCTGGGGAACGGGCGGCGTCCACTGCACTCCATCCACCGGGCTGCGACCCAGCGGGCGCCCGAACTTGCGATTCCCTCAGGCGGTGATTCGGTCGGTGCGCATGTACGGCTGCAAGGCCTCAGGCACCGCCAGACTCCCGTCGGGCTGCTGATACGTCTCCATGATCGCGGCCACCGTCCGGGCGAGGGCGAGGCCCGAGCCGTTGAGCGTGTGGACGAGCTCGGGCTTGCCGCCGGCTTCGGGCCGATAACGAATCGCCATGCGGCGGGCCTGGTAGTCGCGGAAGTTCGAGCAGGAGCTGACTTCGAGCCAGCGCTCGACGCCGGGAGCCCAGACCTCGATGTCGTACTTCTTGGCCTGGACGAAGCCCATGTCCTTGGTGGCCATGAGCAGGACCCGATATGCAAGCCCGAGCCGCTGGAGGATCACTTCCGCCCGACCGGTGAGCCACTCGAGCGCCTCGGCGGAAGCTTCCGGCTTCTCGAAGAAGACCATCTCGACCTTGTCGAATTGGTGGACTCTCAAGATGCCGCGGGTGTCCTTCCCGGCGGCTCCGGCTTCGCGGCGGAAACACGGCGAGTAGGCGGCATATCGGATCGGCAGCTGGTCTGCCTCGAAGATCTCGTCGCGATGGAGGTTGGTGACCGGAACCTCGGCGGTGGGCACGAGATACAGATCGTCGCGCGGGACGACGTACATGAGGTCTTCTTTGTCGGGGATCTGACCCGTTCCGCGGGCCGATGCCGCGTTCACCAGCGCCGGCGGCCAGATCTCGGTCATGCCGTGCTCGGCCGTGTGGATGTCGAGCATCATGTCGATCAGCGCCCGCTGGAGTCGTGAGCCCTGGCCCGTGTAAACCGGAAATCCTGAGCCGGTGATCTTGGCTCCACGCTCGAGATCGAACATCTTGAGGTCCGCAGCGATATCCCAGTGGGGCCGCCGGGTCCAGGCCGTGCCATCCGAGGTCTCGTCCTTCGGCAGCAGGTCGCCCCAGGTTCTGACGACCTGGTTGGCCGATTCGTCGCCGACCGGAACGTCCGGGTCGGCGGGGTTCGGGATGCGCAGCAGCAGCGCATCGAGGGCGGACTCCGTTGCGGCCAGCTCGGCGTCGAGTTTCTCGATCTGGGCTCCGGCGTCCGTCGAAGCCTGCTTGAGCGCCGCAACCTCGGGACCGTTGGGGGCCGCGCCGGCTCGGATCGCTTCGCCGATCTGCTTGGAGGCCGTGTTGCGCTCAGCCTTGAGCCGGTCCGAATCGCCGAGCAGCTGGCGGCGGCGGCCGTCGAGCACCAGGGCCTGATCCACGATGGCCGGGTCTTCGCCCTTGTCGATCGCTCCCTGACGGATCCGATCCGAATCCTCGCGCAGCCTGACCAGCCCTATGCTCATGCGTTCTCTCTCCTGGGGGGTCTCCGGCGGCCCGACCCGCATCTGCTCTCCGCCAGAGAGTGTAGCCCGGCCGCTCCTACGCGACGACGGCCGCGGCGGCGCGAAGACGCCCAACGACAAAAGCGGGCTCGAGGCTGGCCAGCAGCCAACCGGCGCGAGGGCCATTCGATCGGCCGAGGAAGGCCGCGTACAAGGCGCCGAAAGCACGCCCGGACGGCAGTTCCGCGGCGGCGGCAACGCTGAAGATCAGACCCTGCCACGCGTCGCCGGACGCGGGCATGCCTGCCTCGGCGGCTGCGGCCAGCGCAGCGAGATAGGCGCGCTGCGAACCCTCCAGGGCCGCAACTTCCTCCGGCACGGCGTCGTGGCGGATTTCGAGGCGGGCCCGATCGGGGGCGTAGGAATCCAGCCAGGCCCGAGCCGAAGCCGTTCGCTCGCCCAGGATGGCGGCTTCGAGCTCGGTAAGCGGCGCACCTTTTTCGGCTTCCATCCGCGCGCCGATGTCGACTCCGGGGATCTGCAGCAGCAGGGCCAGGTGGGCGAAGGCCGGGCGGAAGGCGGCAGCGGCGGCGGCAACGTCGGGCGACGGCCCGAGCAGCGAATACGCGAAGAGGCGCTCGTAGTCGGCCGGCAGTTCGCCTTTGACCTCGCGGCCGTTCGTGGCGGCAGCAATCCGATCGAACTCGTCGAAGAGGCGCGGGATCGTATCGCCCTCGGGATCGAACTCGATCACCTGGCTCGGGCGCGGACGCAGGAACAGGAAGCGCAGCTGTTCGGGCGGTAGGACCTCAGCGATCGTGTGCGCGGCCGCGCCCTGGCCCTTCGATGTCGACATCTTCTTGCCGCCGACATTGAGGAATTCGTAGGCGACGTTCCGCGGCGGCTCAACCTCGAAGACCTCGCGGCTGATCGCATCCGAGCGATCGCGCGAGCCCCCGGCGGTGGCCAGATCCTTGCCGCAGCCCTCGACCGTGACGCCCAGCAAGCCCCACTTGGCCGCCCATTCCAGGTTCCACGGCAGCTTGGCCCGGCCGCCGAGCGGCGAGACGCGACCCTCGTGGCCGCAACCGCGCGCCCACGAAACCAGTTCCGGCATGCACTTGTACGCGACCGTCTCGCCGTCCCACTCGTCGGCCAACGTGGTCCCGATCTTGCCGCACTGCTCGCAGATCACCTGGATCGGCAACCAGCTGCTGTTTCGCTCGACGTGGCTGACGCGCAGGTAGATGGCCCGCACGCGATCTGCTCGATCGAGGGCCAACTTCACGTATGGATCCATCCTCCCGGCCGAGTACAACTCGCTGACCCAGTAGAACTCCGGCTTGATGCCGAGCGGCTCGAAGGTCCGGAAGAAGATCTCGCCGACGAAATGGCGGGCATAGTTGGCCGCGCTGCTCCCGTCGGGCGCAGGCACGCGCGAGAGCGGCGCGCCCATGTACTTGTCGACGGCGTCGGGTGTGAGCAGCGCTTGGGAGTCCATGGCGTCCATGTCGTCCACGCCGTAGAGGAACGTGGCCTCGAGGCCTGCCTGTCGCAGCGCCCGATAGATGGCGTCGTGGAGAACGACCCCGCGCAGGCTACCGACGTGGACGGTGCCCGATGGCGACTTCGAGTCGTTGACTACCTGGCGGCCGGAGACCGACGCCGCCAGCTCGTCGGCCCAATACACGGCTGCCGGCCCCCGCTCAGCGGATCTCGAGGATCTTGTACGAGAAGTCCCCGGCCGGGACGTGCACGATGACGGACTCACCCTTGCGCTTTCCCAGAAGCGCACGGCCAACCGGCGACTCATTCGAGATCTTGCCGTCGCGCGGGCTGGCTTCGGTCGAACCGACGATCGTGAACTGCTCCTGACCGTCCGAACCGTCCACCTTCACGGTCGAACCGATCTGGACGTGGTCCGTGCCGTGGGTGCTGTCGATGATGGTCGCGTTCTTGACGAGCGCCTCGAGACGCTGAATCGAACCCTCGACGAAGGCCTGCTCGTTCTTGGCGTCCTCGTACTCGGCATTCTCGGCGAGGTCGCCGTGCTCCTTGGCGTCATGAATCCGCTGTGCGATCTCGGCGCGACGAACGTTGACCAACTCTTCGAGCTCCACTCGGAGCTTGGTCAGGCCCTCTTCCGAGATGTACTGAGTCTTGTTGTTCACCGCCGAGGGGCTCCGTTCGTATGGAATGCGACCCTGATTGGACCTGCAGCGGCCCGCGATAAAGGAAAAACTCCAGGCGTCACCGTCGCGGTGCCCTGAAGTTCGGCCGGCGCGTATCCTAGCCGCCCCCCTGCCCCATGTCAAAGCGATATTCACCCAGGTCGCAGCCGGCGAGCAGGATTGCCGGCCGCTCGGCTCAATCTGCCCCCTACCATTCGAATTGATGAGAACGGAGGTCCCGAGCGGGGAGGGACCTATGAGGAATGGCAACCTGAAGCGAGACTGAGCATTCTTCGACCACAACAACGCAATAACACCGGCCCCACCGCTCGGATCCTCCCTCCTCCTCCTCGAGCCGTGGGGCCGGTCCATTTCTCGAGCGAAATCGGACCCCGCCCCGGGCGCCGCCTTCGGCCGGAGCTAGCTGCCCAGCTGGAGAAGGCGGCCGCGGATGCGTTGCATCGACATCCGGTCCGCAAAGGCGACGAAGACGGTGTCGTCGCCCGCGATGCTGCCGATGACTTCCGGCCAGCGCGTCCGATCAAGTGCGGCCGCAATGGCGTGCGCGGAACCCGGAAGCGTCCGCAGGACGAGCATGAGCCCCGCCTCGCGGATGTCGACCGGGAGATCGTGCAAGAGCGCCCGGAGCCGCTCCTCGCCCGTGCTCTCGGCCTCGGTGACTCGCGCCGGGACGACGTACGACTGGACGCCGTCCTGGTTGGACTTGATCAGGCCCAACTCAGCGACGTCGCGGCTGATCGTGGCCTGCGTCGCGCGGAAGCCACGGTCCCGCAAGGCGGACGCCAGCTCCTGCTGAGTGCGGATGGGTCGTTGCGCCAGCAGATCGCGGATCTCGCGCTGCCGGAGCTGCTTCATCACTTCCATCGCGCCTCCCGCCTCTCGAGGCCGTGGTACGGCATCGCCGATCTCCCTCTCATGCGCCGTGCGGCGACAGCAGGATCACGAAGACGGCCATCGCCGCCAGGACGCGGTACACGACAAACAGCGTAACCGGCCGGCGCCGCAGGAATTCGAGCATGAAGTGAATCGCGAGCACGCCCGACGTTGCCGCGGCGATGAACCCGATAAGGACGAGCCGCAACTCCGGATGCACGCCTGCCTCGCCGGTCACGAGTTTGCGAGCCTCCCATAACCCGGCCCCAGCAACGACCGGAGTGGCCATCAGGAAGCTGAACCGGGCCGCTGCCTCGCGGTTCAAACCCTCGATGAGCCCGGCGGCGATGCTTACGCCGGAGCGGCTGATGCCGGGGACCAGAGCCAGGACCTGGGCGAGGCCGATCCCGAGCGCCCCGCCGAAGGTCATCGAATCCATTTCGCGCACCTTGCTGCCCCAGCGATCGGCGAGCAACAGGATCGCAGCGCCGACGCAGAGCATCACCGCGACGGGACCCGGCTCGCGGACCAGAGACTCGATCTTGTCGGAGAGAAGCGGGCCAACGAGGACCGCGGGGATGGTTGCCACGACCAGGAGCCACGCCATCTTGCGGTCGGGGTCGTCGCGCAGCGAGCGGTCGCGGATGCTGGCCAGTCCGGCCGGAATTAGCGTCATCCAGTCGCGCCAGAAATAGAGAATCAGCGCCAGCAGCGTGCCCATGTGGAGCATCACGCCGAACGCGAGCGAGTCGATGAAGGGATCCTTCCAGCCCATTACCCACGGCACAAGGATCAAGTGGCCGGAGCTGGAGACCGGAATGAACTCGGTCAGACCCTGAACGAGCCCCATGATCAACGCCTGGATGGACAGGTCCACGCGATGTCTCCTCTGGTGTGGATTTCGTCAGGGTCCCGATAACGAGTGGCGGGCCGCGATGGGACGTTCGTGGCCCCGAATGAGCGCGGGCCGGCGGTCGTGCGACCGCCGGCCCGCGCCGAGTGGCTCTGCCTAGCGGATGAAGAGCGGGGCCATCACGAGAGTGATGGTGGCCAGCAGCTTCACGAGAACGTGGAGCGACGGACCGGCGGTGTCCTTGAACGGATCGCCGACGGTGTCGCCGACGACTCCGGCCTGGTGGGCAAGGGACTTCTTGCCGAGGACATTGCCGTTCTCGTCGAGAAGCTGGCCCGATTCGATGTACTTCTTGGCGTTGTCCCATGCGCCGCCACTGTTGTTGAGGACGGTGGCGAGCAGGACGCCGGCGATCGTACCGACCATCAACAGACCGGCGACGGCCTCGTAGCCGAGCAGGACGCCGACGATGATCGGAGTGGCGACGGCGACGATGCCCGGGAGCATCATCTCCTTGAGGGCCGCGCGGGTCGTGATGTCAACGACACGGGCATAATCCGGCCGGCCGGTGTAATCCATGATCCCCGGGATCTCGCGGAACTGGCGGCGGACTTCGACGATGATCGCCTGGGCCGTGGTACCAACTGCGCGGATGGCCAGAGAGCTGAAGAAGTAGACAAGCATCGCGGCGATCAGCGCTGCCACGAAGACGTTGACATCGGCCAGGTTGACCGAGGTCATGAGATGGACGCCCTGCTTGCCGTCCTTGATCTGGTTGCCAAGAATCAGGTTGACCTTGTTGATGTAGGCGCTGAACAGAAGGAAGGCGGCCAGTGAGGCGGACGCGATGGCGTAGCCCTTGGTGAGCGCTTTGGTGGTGTTGCCGACTGCGTCGAGGCGGTCGGTGATATCGCGTGCGCCTGCCTCTGCGCGGCTGAACTCGGCGATACCACCGGCGTTGTCGGTGATGGGGCCGAAGGTGTCCATGGCCAGGACGTATGCCGTGGTCATGAGCATGCCCATCGTGGCGACGGCAGTACCGAAGATGCCACCGACGGCGCCGAGGCCGGAGTGCGAGCCGAGCCAGTTGCTGGCAAGGAGAGCAGCGCCGATCGTAAGGGCGGTGGCAAAGGTCGTTTCGAAGCCGACCGCCATGCCGGAGATGATGTTCGTCCCGGGACCGGTCTTGGAGGCCTCGGCGATCTCCCGCACAGGGCGGAAGTTGCCGGCGGTGTAGTACTGGGTGATGTAGACGAAGGCGATGCTGGTGGCCAGGCCGACGACACCGCAGCCGAAGAAGTAGACCCAGGTCGCGATGCCGTTGTCGCCGGTCGTGGAGCCGGTGTTCATCATCTGGCTGGTGACGAACGCCAGAGAAATCGCGGACAGGATCGTGGTGACCCAGTAGCCGCGATTGAGGATGTTCATCGGGTTCTCGGTCTCCTTGCCGCGGATGAAGAAC
>JADGQJ010000209.1 GCA_017881885.1 Chloroflexota bacterium | reverse complement strand
GATCCACAAGCCCATGACCCACATCACCATCGTCGTCGAAGACCGGGAGGCCTAGATGGGTCACAAGGTTCACCCGTACGGCTTCCGGCTGGGTGTCTCCCGCACCTGGACGGCGAAGTGGTACGCGGACAAGGACTACACGGACCTCCTCAAGGAGGACATCGGGATCCGGCTGCTAGTGATCAAGCGGCTGGCCAATGCGAGCGTCAGCGGAGTCGAGATCGAGCGTGGTATCAACCATGTCACGGTCACGATCCACACCGCCAAGCCGGGCATCGTGATCGGCAAGGGCGGCGCCAACGTCGAGCTGCTTCGTCAGCAGGTCGGCGCGCTGACCAAGCGCAAGGTCAAGCTCGAGGTCAAGGAGATCCGTCAGCCGGAGCTCGACGCAGCCCTGGTAGCGGCCAACATCAGCCAGCAGCTGGCCCGCCGCATCGCCTTCAAGAAGGCGATGAAGCAGTCCATCCAGCGGACGATGAAGGCCGGCGCCAAGGGTGTGAAGATCGCCGTCGCGGGCCGCCTCGGCGGCTCCGAGATGGCTCGCCGCGAGTGGGACAAGGAAGGCCGAATTCCGCTCGGGACGCTGCGCGCCGACATCAGCTATGCCCAGGTGCACGCCCTCACGACGTACGGTCGGATCGGCGTCAAGGTCTGGATCTACCGTGGTGAGATCGCGGCCGAGAAGCCTCGCCGCGAACCCGTCATGGCCCCGACCGTGGTCGGGCAGGGGGTGTAGCCATGTTGATGCCCCGTCGAGTCAAGCACCGCAAGGTCCAGCGTGGCCGGATGTCCGGCCAGGCGAAGGGTGGAACGACCGTCGCGTTCGGCGAGTTCGGTCTGGCCACTCTGGAGCCGGCCTGGATCACCAGCCGCCAGATCGAAGCGGCACGGCGCGCCATGACCCGCTCGGTCAAGCGCGGCGGCAAGATCTGGATCCGCGTCTTCCCCGACAAGCCGGCGACCAAGAAGCCGGCTGAAACTCGAATGGGCTCCGGCAAGGGCGCCCCCGACCATTGGGTCGCGGTGGTCAAGCCCGGACGGATCCTCTTCGAGATGGCCGGTGTCGACAAGGCCGAGGCGGTCGAGGCAATGCGTCTCGCCAGCCACAAGCTTCCGGTCGCCACCCGAGTCATCCTCAAGGAAGGCCTCGCAGATGGACATTGAGAAGGTTCGAGGTTTCTCTGACGGAGAGCTCGAAGAGCAGCTGCGCCAGGCAAAGCAGGACCTCTGGCAGGCACGCTTCGCGCTCACGACCCGGCAGTTGAAGGACTACAGCACCATCCCCCTAACCAGACGAACAATCGCGCGGATCCTCACCGTGCAGCGCGAGCGCCGCGACGAGCGCTCTCGACAGACGGCGTAGGAGATCACGCGATGGCAGGAGCAGCAGTGCAGGGCAAGCGGAAGACCATGGTCGGCCGCGTCGTCAGCGACAAGATGGACAAGACGATCGTCGTCTCCGTCGAGCGCAAGACGCGGCATCCCCTGTACAAGCGGGTCATCCGCTTGACATCGAAGTTCAAGGCGCACGACGAAGCCAACGAGGCCCACATCGGCGACACGGTCCTGATCGAAGAGTCGCGGCCGCTTTCCGCTACCAAGCGGTGGCGCCTCGTGAGCTTCGTCGCTCGAGCCGGTGAAGGCGCTACGCCCGAGCCGTTGGTCGAGGACGAGGCGACCGACGAGGCGATCCACGGCGCGGCGCACCCCGGCAGGCACACGGCTGACCACGAGGCCGCCCAATGATCCAGCAATACACCCGGTTGCGTGTCGCCGATAACACGGGCGCGCGCACCATCCAGTGCATCCGGATCATGGGCCGCTCGCGGAAGACCACCGCCGCCGTAGGCGATGTGATCATCGCCAGCGTCAAGCAGGCGATCCCGAACGCGGCCGTCAAGAAGGGCGACGTCGTGCGCGCGGTCATCGTTCGAACGGCCAAGGAATATGGCCGCCCGGACGGCAGCTACATCCGCTTCGACGAGAATGCGGCCGTCCTGATCAACATCCAGGGCAATCCGCGCGGCACGCGCATCTTCGGCCCCGTCGCGCGCGAACTGCGCGACCGGAACTACATGAAGATCGTCTCGCTCGCGCCGGAGGTGCTGTGATGCCGGTCGCGAAGAACGCACCCGCGAACAAGGTCCCTGAGATCCGCACCGGCGACACGGTCACCGTCCTGCACGGCAAAGACGCCGGCAAGCGCGGCAAAGTGGAGCGGGTTCTGCGAAATCCGTCCGGCGAGCGCTCGACGAAGGCAGGCTGGAAGAGGACCGCGACCCGTCCGGTATCGGTCGTCATCTCCGGCATCAACATCGCCAAGCGCCACACCAAGCCGCGCCAGAAGATGCAGAACGACCGCGCGCCGCAGATGCAGCAGGGCGGCATCGTCGAGAAGCCGATGCCGGTCGACGCCAGCAACGTGATGATCGTCTGCCCGCGCTGCGAACGGGTCACGCGCGTCAAGCACCAGACCCTGAGCACCGGCAAGAGCGTTCGAGTGTGCTCGCACTGCAACGAACAGCTGGAGGTGACCGCATGAGCGGGAGCCTTCGCCAGCGCTATACGGACGAAGCCGTCCCGGCGCTGCAGAAGCAGTTCAGCTACTCGAACAACATGCAGATCCCGCGCCTGTCCAAGATCGTGGTCAACATCGGTCTTGGTGAGGCGCTCACAAATCCGAAGGCCGTGGATGCGGCCGTCGGAGACCTCGCCGCGATCACCGGCCAGCATCCGGTGACCACCAAGGCGAAGCGTTCGATCGCGCAGTTCCGGCTGCGGACCGGCAACACGATCGGCGCGCGGGTGACCCTGCGCGGCGACCGGATGTGGGACTTCCTGGAAAGGCTGACCCGCGTCGCGCTGCCACGCATCCGCGACTTCCACGGCGTGCCGGCCAAGTCGTTCGACGGGCGCGGCAACTACTCACTGGGGCTTCGGGAGCAGCTTGCGTTCCCGGAGATCGACTACGACAAGGTGGACCGTCTCCGCGGGCTGGAGATCAGCATCGTGACGACGGCGAAGACCGACGAGGAATCGAAGCGTTTGCTCGAACTCCTCGGCATGCCCTTCGCCGTC
>JADGQJ010000208.1 GCA_017881885.1 Chloroflexota bacterium | reverse complement strand
CGCCGCTTCGTGCGGGCGAAGTCCGGCGACGAGGGGAGCGAAGAGGAGCTGCGCTGGCTGCTTCCGGATCTCGTCGTGATCGACGGCGGCAAGGGCCAGCTTTCCGCGGCCAAGGAGGTGCTCGACGAGCTGGGCTACCACGATCTGGCGGTGGTCGGGCTGGCGAAGGAGCGCGAGGAGATCTTCCTGCCGGGCCGCGAAGCGCCGGTCCTGCTGCCGTCGACCTCGCCGGCGCTCTACCTCATGCAGCGGCTCCGCGACGAGGCCCACCGCTTCGCGATCACCTACCATCGGGCATTGCGGGCGAAGGCGGCGACGCGATCGGCGTTCGACGACCTCCCCGGCGTCGGACCCAAGCGCCGGGCTGCGCTGCTCCGCGTCTTCGGGTCGGCGAAGCGCGTCCGCGAGGCGCCGGTGGAGCAGGTTGCCGCGGTGCCCGGCATCGGCGCCGCCCTGGCCGCCAAGATCAAGGCCGGCCTGGAACCGTAGCGGGCGAGCGCTTCGGTCCAGCCTGCTGCACGCCGCCCGGGACACCCTGCTATCATCCCGCCTCGTGCGAAGAGTCCTTCCGATCCTGATCCTGGTGCTTGGCGCGCTCGCCATCTTCATCGACATGCCCGGCTCGCATTTCGGGGTGCTGAGCAACATCGATGGCGGCTTCAACCAGCCGCTCGAGACCAAGCTGGGCCTCGATCTCAAGGGCGGGCTGCAACTCACGTACAAGGCCGTCTACAACGCCGGAAACGCGCCCACCGCGGACCAGATGCAGGTCATCCGGACGATCATCGAAAATCGCATCAACACCACCGGCGCGGTCGAGCCGATCATCCAGACCGTCGGCGCGGACCAGATCCTCGTGGAAGTCCCCGGCGCACAGGATCCTCAGCAGATCCGCGATCTCGTTGGGCACGCTGGGGTCCTCGAATTCGTACTCCTGCCGACCGACGTGTACGGAACGAACGGAACTCCAGGCACCAAGCCTGTACCCGTGGCGGGCGACACCATCGATCCAACGCTGCCCGTTAAGTTCACGGGCAAGGACGTCGACGGGGGGCAGGTTCGCGCCCGCTACGACTCGACATCCACGCCGGCAGGCTGGGTCGTGGACTTCGCTTTCAAGGGCCAGGCGGCCACGGACTTCGCGACCTGGTCGGGTGCCAATGTCAACGCGTTCTTCGCCATCGTCCTCGACGGCAAGGTCGTGGAGGCGCCCTACATCAAGAGCGCCATCACGGGCGGCTCCGGAACGATCAGCGGCGGCAGCTTCACGAGTGCCTCCTCTCACCAGCTCGCCACGATCCTGCAGTACGGAGCCCTGCCGTACCCGATCGAGGAGCTCGGCCATAGCGACATTCCGGCCACCCTGGGACAGAGCTTCCTCAACCAGACTCTGCTCGCCGGCGCGATCGGGATTTTCCTCGTAATGCTGTTCATGCTCATCTACTACCGCCTGCCGGGCCTGGTGGCCTGTATCGCCCTCACCTACTACGGGATCGTCGTGCTGGCGCTCTTCCGCATCGTGCCGGTCACGCTCACCCTCGCCGGCATAGCGAGCTTCGTGCTCTCGGTAGGCATGGCGGTCGACGCCAACATCCTGATCTTCGAGCGAACGAAAGAGGAACTGCGGACCGGCAAGACGCTCGTCTCGGCGACGGAAGCCGGCTTCAACCGCGCTTGGAACTCCATTCTCGACTCGAACGTCTCGAGCCTCATCACCGCGTCGATCCTGTACTTCGGTGGGTCGGCCACGATCAAGGGCTTCGCCCTGGTCCTGATCATCGGCGTCGCGACGTCCATGTTTACGGCCGTGACCATGTCGCGCACCCTGATGCGCTTCGTCGTGAAGCAGAACTTCGCCCAGAAGGCGTGGCTGTTCGGCGTCACGGACGAGGAGTTCCAGGCGCGCGCTCTGACGGGCCGCACTCGCAGGGAGGCCCGCGGTCGTGTTTGACATCATCGGGAAGCGGAACTGGTTCTTCCTCTTCTCGGGGATCATCCTCGTCCCGGGACTGATCTTCATCTTGCTGACGCCCCTGACCGGCGGGCAGGTCGGAATGAAGTTCTCGGTCGACTACACCGGCGGCACGATCTGGGAGATCCAGTTCAACAACCCGAACGCAAACACCGCGGACGTTGTCCGGGTGCTGAATGCGAACGGGATCAAGGGCGCCGACGTCAGCGAGGACTCGGCCCACTACTTCACCGTCCGCACAAAAGAGACGAACCTCCTTCCGGCGCCGACCCCGATCCCGGTTCCTTCGGTGACGCCGACCGCAAGCGGCCCGACTCCCACCCCGACGGCCACGCCTACGGTCGCACCCACGGCCACGCCCACGCCGACGCCGGCGCCCACGGCGACCCTCACGGCCGGACCGACCTCAAGTTCATCGGCCGGCACCAGCGCCGCGCCGACCGCATCACCCACGGCCGCACCGACGGCAACGCCGTCGCCGACCGCGAGTCCGAGCCCGGCGCCGACGCCTCTGCCAACCGGTCGCGACCAGTTCGCAAACAAGAGCTGCGATCGCCACATCCCCACCGAGGGTCCTCTCGCGAAGGTCGCAGTCGCCCTCCAGGCGGACCCGTCGCTCGGGACCATCTCGTGCACCCGCATGGAGACTACGGTCGGTCCGATCATCAGCGCTGAGTTGATCCAACAGGCCGTGCTGCTGATCCTGCTCGGGTCGCTCGGCATCCTGGCCTGGGTCGGCATCCGGTTCCACAGCATCAAGTTCGGCGCAACGGCATTGGTGGCACTGCTCCACGACGTGATCGTCGTGGTGGGCATCTTCGCCATCCTGGGCACGCTCTTCGGGGTCCAGATAGACGCGCTATTCGTGACGGCGATACTCACCGTCATCGGGTTCAGCGTCCACGACACGATCGTCGTCTACGACCGGATCCGCGAGAACAAGGCCCGCCACGCAGGTGAGCCGTTCGACCAGATCGTCAACCATTCGATCCTGCAGACCTTCGGCCGGTCGATCAACACCAGCTTCACGGTTGTCCTGACGCTGACGGCGCTCCTCTTCTTTGCCGGTGCCTCGATCCACTACTTCGTGCTGGCCCTGCTGATCGGCATCGTCTCGGGGACGTACTCCTCGATCTTCAACGCCAGCCC
>JADGQJ010000025.1 GCA_017881885.1 Chloroflexota bacterium | reverse complement strand
GGACACGGCGACGAAGAGAACAAGGAGCGGGCTGAAGGCGGCGAAGAGCACGCCCAGTGCGACCACGGTCCCGAGGTCGGTGATGAAGCACGCCGCGAGAATGAGCTTGCCGAGCTCCGCCTTCGCCAGCCCGGACTCGATCATTACCGCATATACGACTGCCACCGAGGTCGTCGACAGCGAGACGCCCGCGATCTCGGCGGCGCGGAGATCCCAGCCCGCGACGTAGTAGGCGAAAGCGAAGGCGCAAGCGAACGGAGCCGCGAACGAGACGACGCCGATGGCCATGCTGGCCTTGATGTGTCGGCGGAGCGAGTCGGGATCGATCTCGGCGCCTGCGAGGAAGGTCAGCAGGCCCGAGCCGAAGGTCGCCAGAAAGTCGATCCACGGCGCCGTGTGCAGCCCGGCGAAGTTGCCGCCGAGAACCCCGAACGCGATCTCGATCAGCGCCACCGAGACCCCGAGCCGGATCGACACGAGGCTGGCCGCGAGCGCGATGGCCATCCACGCCGCGGCGACCAGATAGAAATTGTCCATGCGATTCTCCGTCCGCTGGCTATAGAAAAGCCCCCGGGTTTCGGGGTACCCAGGAGCCATCAGCCCTTGTCGGGCGGTTCAGATGCATCCGAGGGTGCATCTAGGCGGACGCCATCGCCGGTCAATGCAAGATTAAGTTGCCGGCGTCACCCGCGTCAAACGCCGGCGCGCGGCCATTCTGGACAAATGCCAACCCGGGTAGCGAGAGTCCGAGACTGAGGTCCGACTTGGCCGGCGGGCGCATCCGCGGCGTTCACAGACCGCCCTGCCCACGCTCGGACGGGCCGCCGTTGCGGTCTCAAGTCAAATCCGGGGCGGCGTCGAGGCCGACCGCTTGGCCCCCTGCTACTCCCGTTAGCAAATGGCCAAATCTTGCCGACTGCACCTTCCGGCACAGGACCGGACCGATGCCGGCGCGTTGGACTCTGGTAGGGGAGGGAGGATTCGAACCTCCAACCGGGGCTGTATAAGAGCCATGCTCTAACCGTTGAGCTACTCCCCCGCCGGGCGCGATCGTACACCCGAGCCGGGCCTTCCGCGACCGGCCGCGGCCACGAAACCATCGCCGCGGCGCCGATCTCCATCTGGTCACGCCGGAGCGAGTGCAACAATTGCCGAGTCATTCGGCAGGGGGCCGATGTTTCTCGCACCGGGGGAGGTTGCATGAGAAGCGCGGGTCGGAGATCGACATTCTGGCTGGCCGCAATACCGCTGCTGGTCGCGGCGTGCGGGCCGGTCGTGGCCACGCCAACGGCAGTGCCCACGCCGCCACCTACGCCCACTCCCACGGCTACTCCCACGCCGGTAATCACGCCGACGGCGGCGCCCGCTCCGACTGCCACTCCCGTCCCGACGCCGACGCCGCTCCTGCCGCCGCCGGCGCCCACCAAGTTCACCGACTCCTGGCACGCCCCCGTCACGTGCCCGGCCGGCGTCCCGCGTGGCACGATCTGCCGCCGTATGGATTTCGCGTGGCAGTCGACGGCTGCCGCGGGGACCTGGTTCAAGATCTACGTGACCACCACCGGAGGCGAGGGTCCGACCACCTGTAGCCAGGTGCAGGCCACCGCGACGATGAAGGTGCAGACCAAACCCGACGCAAAGAGCGCCGCGATCTACACCAACGGCGAAGTCGCCACAGGTGGCGGCTCGACGTGCTACTGGCTGACGGCCGTCAACGCGGCCGGGGAATCGGCCCAAGTTCCCGTGCTTGGTCAGACGTAGAACCGGCGCCGCTGCCGCTTCGCCGATCGGCTCCCCTGCTCCAGGCCGCTAGTCTAGGCCGCTAGTCCAGGCCGCTATTCCAGGCCGCCGCGCAGGACCTCGATCCTGGGGCGGTGCGGGATCGTCTCCGGAGTGTGGGCGGCGACCAAAGCCACGCCGTCGCGGAAGCGGCGCAGCTCATGGTCCGTGTTGAAGAAGCCGACGCTGATGCGGATGGCGTCGAGCGGCGGGATCGTTCGGGCGATGACGAGGGTTCGCTGGGAGAGCTCGCGGAGCGCAGGCCCCGGCGTCCAGCCCGCGATTCGAAAGGTCACGAGCCCGGCCATGTGGTCGCGCGGGGTGATCACCTCCACGCCCGGCACCGCCGCCAGCATCGCGGCCGCCTCACCGGCCAGGCGAGCGGTTCGCTCATGGATCCAGTTCAGCCCGACGTACATCGACAGCCAGGCGGTGCTCCGGGCGAAGCCTAGAACCGAAGGCTGGTGGTAACCGGCGACCTCGAACCGTCGGGCGTCCAGACGGAGCTTGCCCTCGAGGTCCAGACCGAGCGATTCGAACGAGGCGTAGCCGGCGAATGTCAGGCGCGGCCGATCCAGGACCGCAGGCGCACAGTAAAGAGCGCCGGTGCCGTCGGGGCCGAGCAGCCACTTCTGACCCGGCACGGCGTAGAAGTCCGCATCCAGCTCCTCGACCGACACCGGGATCGCGCCGACCGCCTGCGCGCCGTCGACCGCGACGAGCGCCCCGCGCGAATGCGCCAGAGCCACGATCTCCGCGATCGGGAGGCGGGCACCGGTGGCCCACGAGACGTGAGAGACACAGACGAGCCTGGTCTCCGGCGTGATGGCTCGGTCCAGCGCCGCGAGTACCTCGGCCGGGTCGCCGCCGACGCCGATGTCGGCGATCGCCACATCGACGCCCAGGCGGCTGCGCAGCGCCCAGAGCGGCGCCAGCGCCCCGCCGTGCTCCAGCGAGGTAGTGACCACCTTGTCGCCGGCCCGCCAGTCGATCGCCCACGTCGCCACGTTCATGCCTTCGGTCGTGGCGTGGGTCAACGCAATCCGGCGCGGCTCGGTCCCAAGCACGGCCGCGACGGCGGCTCGGGCTTCGTTCATCCGCTCTTCCGAGTCTTTCCAGTACGCAATGTCAGCCCGGCCGGTGCGAAGCTCGATGCCCTCGAGCTCGGCCATCGCCCGGGCCGTCTCTCGTGGCAACGGCCCGCAAGTGCCCGTGTTCAGGTAGATGCCCGCGGCCGTGGACGGCAGGGCTTCACGGATCGCAGGCAGCTTTTCGTCATCGGGAAGGAATGGGCCGACCATGGCTCCGTATGATAGGACTCGACACGCGGAATCCCATCTCGCGGAGGGTCGAGCTTGGGGATCATCGGATACCGGCGGCCGGAGTTGCTGGCGACGCCGGAATGGCTGGCCGAGAACATCGCCCGGCCCGGCTTCCAGGTCCTGGACGTCCGCTGGCGTCCGGACGGATCCGGGCGGCGAGTCTATGCCGCCGGCCACATTCCCGGCGCCACATATCTCGACTGGCGGGCCGACCTCGTCGAGCCTGAGGAAGACAGCGACGTGCCGCTCCTGGCCGGCCCGCAGCGGGTGACGGAGGCGCTGAGCCGAGCGGGTCTCGGCAACGGCATGATCGGCGTCATTTACGACGACACCGGAAGCTCCTACGCGGCCCGGACCTGGTGGAGCCTGCGCGTGTACGGGTTCGATTCGGCGCGCATCCTGATGGGCGGTCTGGAGGCGTGGCGCGCCCTATCGCAGCCGGTCTCGGCGGCGCTGGAGCTTCGGCCGCCGACGACGTTCACGCCCCGACTGGAACCACGCCTGCGCCTCACGGCGGCCGAGGTTCGCGACCTGCTCGGATCGGACCAGGTCCAGATTCTCGACGCCAGGGCGCCCGCGGAGTACGCGGGCCACTCGGGAACGACGCGGCGGCTGGGCCATATCCCCGGCGCCCTGAACGTCCCCGCTATTTCGACCACCGAGCCTCGGACCGGGCGATTCCGACCGGCGGAGGACCTCTGGGCGTTGTTACGGCGGGCCGGCGTCAACGCCCGGCGGCGCGTGATCTGCTACGACTCGGCCGGCATGGGAGCGTGCAAACTGGCCTTCGCGTTGGCCCTCCTCGGCCACCAAGATGTGGCGGTTTACGAAGGTGGCTGGGCAGAATGGGGCGATCGTCTGGACCTGCCGCTCGCTCGCTAGGATCGCCGCTCATGGCGGCGCGGCTCGTGGTGCGTGGCAAAGGTGCTCGCCGCCCGGTCGCGCGCCGCCTACCAGGGGTTCCGGCCGCCGTCCGAATCCGCGTGCGACGGCCCGGACTCGCCGCGCCACTGGACACCGGCCGCGATGGAGATGTGGGCGCGGGCGTGATTGACGGCCAGCAGCTCCACTGAATGGGGCGACTCGGCGACGCCGTAGGCCCAGTACTCGGCGTCCGTCACGGCCACAAATCGATCCCCGTACGCCTCAAGCGCGATCCGCAACTCGGCCTCGTAGGGCAGGTAGATCGTGCCTTCGACCGTGAACGGCGGCAGCAGCAGCGTGGCCTTGACCGGCTGTTTGGGCATCCGCATGGTCGAACTCGATTCGGCCGGTCCGTTCGAATGCACGAATAGGACGTCGCTCAGCCGAACCTGGGCCGCCGCCCCGCTCGCGACGACCCGCCGCGAACCGATCTCCATGAACGTGGTGTCCTGGAGAACCAGGTGTTCCGAATTCGGATCGTTGACAAGATCGGTGAGCCGCCGGACGCGCGTCAGGGCCGCGCCCTGGATGACCAGTTTGTCGGTAACGAGCGTGAGTTGCAGTACCTGCACCGGGTTGAAGGAGCCGAACATTCCGGCAGGATAACGGCACGCCGGTGCTATTTGGATGGGCCATCGGTGGGTAACGTGGCGGGACCATCGTTCGCGACGACGCCGCTCGGGTCAGCGGGACGCGGGTTTCCGCGCTTCTGCGGTGACCAGATACTCCGCCCCGACCTGGAGTTCGCGGTGCAGCCGCTCGACCGTCTGGAGCGTATCGATCTCTTCGGCGGTCTTGTCCGGTCTCAGGCGGACGATCCGTGGAAAGCGCAGCGCGAAGCCCGATTGGTGACGTGTCGACCGCTGGATGAGGTCGAACGCGATCTCGACCACGACCGTCGGCTCGACCAGGCGGAATCGCCCCAGCTGGCGGATGGTGTGGCCCTCGAACCAACGCGTCATCTCGCCGATCTCGGCGTCGGTGAGGCCCGTGTAGGCCTTGCCGATGGTGACATTCCGGCCTTTGACCTCGTCCCGAACGGCGAACGTGTAGTCCGACAGCACGCCGTGGCGTTTGCCGTGGCCGACCTCCACTCCGACGACGAGGCAATCCAACGTGGCGAGCGCCCGCTTCATCTTCAGCCAGCCCAGACCGCGCCGCCCCGGCGAGTACCCGCTCTGGGGGTCCTTCACCATCAAGCCCTCGTTCCGCCGCGCTCGCGCCTCCCCGAAGATGCGATCGAGCGCCTCCGCAGATTCGGCTGAAACCAGATGCGACAACGCGAACCGCCCGCCTTCAGCAATGGTCGGCAGCTCCAGAGCCTCGAGGCGACGGCGACGTTCCGTGAGGGGAACCTGGAGCAGCACCTCCACGGGCGTGGCGGCGCCGGAGCCGGACCGCGGCCCCACCGCCAGCACATCGAAGGCCACGTACGCCACCGGCACCTCGGCCTGGACCCGTGCCGTCGGCTCCTTCCGACCGAGCCGCGCCTGCAGCGTGAGGAAAGGAAGAACGTGGCCGTCGGCGTACGCCAGGATCTCCCCGTCGAGGATTCCGTCCCAGGGCAAGCCCCTCGCCGCCTCGACGATCTCGGGGAACTGGTCGCTGATGTCGTGCAAATCGCGGCTGTAGAGGCGCGCTTCGCCGCCGCGCCGGTGGAGCTGGGCGCGGATGCCGTCGTACTTGTCCTCGACCCAGACCGTCGGCCCGAGGCGCGTCATGATCTCGGCCGCGCCCTCCGCCGGCGAGGCGAGCATGAACTTGATGGGGTGCGTCAGCCGCAGGCGAGCCTCGTCCAGGCGCCCCTCTTTGGCGAGGACCGCCGTCTCCCCCACGTCCCCGGTGATCATCCCCGCCAGCTGTACCGCGGCCTGGGACTCCTCGAAAGCCTCCGCCACCGCCGCTTCCAGCAAACCCTCGCGCAACCCGATGCGCAACTCTCCAGTGAGGACCTTGACCACGTACTTGGCGGTCAGGCAGTCGCACCGCCGGAGCAGCGCGCCGAAGAGCGCGCCCTTGGCAGCGGTTCCCGAAGCGGCTTCGATCGCGGCATAGACCTCGGCCACTTCCACGATCCCCGGGGAGTCGCTCGGGTCCGGCTCTTCGGGTCTATGCGCCAACACGTCGGCGACGGCCTTGCCCAGATCTGAGGAGCGATCGTATGCCTCGCCGAGAGCCCCGGCCGTGGTGTCCGCGAGCTGCGTCACCGTCGCAGAGATCGCTGCCCAGCCGAGGCCGATGGCCCGCTGATCCGACTCGGGAAACGGTCGCCCGGAGAGAAACACGGCCGCCGGCCGCAACTCCTCGCTCGAGAGCTGGGTCAGGTACCGGGCCAGCAACGCCGTCTTCTGAGAGGTGCGAGTAGTTCCGCCGACGCGCTCGGCTAACTCGCTCCAGCCACGCATGGCGGGGATGGTATACCTTCGCCTTGTGAAGCCCGTCCGCCGCGTTTACCTCGACCCATTCTGGCGTACCGACGCCCGAATGCCCGGCCGCATTGCCCTGCTCGGCGGCTTCCGATGACCCTCGTGCCGGAGCGCCACGCCTGGCGGCCCGAGTCGATCGTCGGCGACCGCGTCGTTCTGCGTCGGCATCGAGCCGAGAACCTCAAGGCGTTCATGCGCTGGTACTCCGACCCGGAGATCGCGCGACTGACCCGCTACCAGCAGGGGCCGCTATCCCCGGACGAGATCCAGCGCTTCTTCCACGGTCGAATCATGGGCGCTGACTTCCTGGCCATGGGGATCCACGTCCGCGACACCGATCGGCTGATCGGATCGTGCGCCTTCAGCCAGCTCGACGGTGACAACGGCTCAACGCTCTACCACATCACGATCGGCGAACGCGACTCCTGGGGGCAGGGATTCGGCTCCGAGGCAACTGAGCTGATGGTCGACCACGCCTTCACGCAACTGGCACTCCATCGAGTCGCCCTGACGGTCTTCCAGTTCAACGCCCGCGCCATCCGCGCGTACGAGAAATGCGGCTTCAAGATCGAAGGCCGGGCTCGCGACGCGATCTATCGGGACGGCCGCTTCTGGGACGAGATCCACATGAGTATCCTCGCCGACGAGTGGGAGGCGAGGCAGGCACAGGGCTGACCGCCGTTTGGGCGGTCGATGCGGTTGTTGGCTACCCGGCCGCGGCGACCGCCAGCTTGGCCCTGTAGGCGTCGATGATGCTCTGCAGGGTCGCCCCGCTCAGCTTCTCCAGAATCGCGCCTTCAGCCGCGAAGAAGACGTCGTGAACGCCACATTCGCCGTCGGCCCCGCAGGGAGTACCGCGCATTACACAGATCTGCCGATGGGGATCGCCTTCCACCGCCTCGATGACTGTCAGTAGAGTCACCGTCGAAGCCGGCTTCGCCAGCTTGTAGCCGCCGGCACGGCCCGGGTGCGCCTCGACGAGTCCGGCCCGGGTCAGGTCCCCCATGATCTGGGGCAGGAACCGCGGCGGGATCTTCATTTCCTCCGCGATCTTGCGGCTGCTCAGGAGGCCGCCGCCCACCATGGTGAGCGAGAGCATGGCGCGGATGGCGTAGTCGCTGCGTTTGGTCAGATCGAGTCGCATAGGTCAACAGTATCGCGCGGAACAAGGGCCAACCCCTGCCGTTGGTCCCGCCTGCGGGTGACACGCGGCCGAAATTGCACCGATCTACGTAGTTATTAGGCGAATGGAGGTGTGGTCGACCCCTCCGGGGGAGCGGACGCCAGAGGCACGGCCCCCAGACCGGGCTCGTTCTTGACCCCTTCAAGTCGATCCTGCTTACGGAACAGGTCGCGCCTCCCATAGAGAAGAGCCGCCACCAGCACCACGGCCCCGACCTCGGTCCAGGGCGCCAGGACCACCGGCAATGCCACCTGGTGCAGGACGGCGAGTGCGAACCAGACAGCCAACGCGAGCACGGTGAGTCGCAATGAACGCGGCCCGACGATCTGGAAGATCACGAACAAGGCAGCGACGAAGGCCGGAACGAACCAGAGGAGCATCTGGGAGAGCCCCACTTCGGTCTGCTCGCTCGCCGAGACGGATGTGACACGTGCGCCGACGATCGCCAGCGCCAGCGCCTCACCATACGCAAGGGCCGCCAGGCAGGATACCGCCACTGCCAGAGGCAGCAGAGCCGCCGCGCCCATTTGCCTCATGTCCTTCCCTCCCGGTCCTCTCTGTATCCCAGTGGCCTCGTGCTGCAGTCTAGCGCCGTCTCGCGGGCGTCGACGGTCGATGAGCCATGAAAAGAAGGAACGGCCGCCGATGGCGACCGCTCCCTTTGTGATTTCCGAGCGGCGCCGGGCCGCTCCGTTTGGTCGGCGTGTCAGCCGATCAGATAGCTCACCGTGACCTGGACCACGACGTCGGTGGTGCCGGCCTGGACGGGCGTCGCGACGGAAGCAGCCTTGTCGGCCACCCCCGCCGAGGCGTAGAAGATGGGCGAAGAGACGGTCACTTCGGAGATCGAAGCCACACCCTTGATCGAGACGCCGGCCGCGGAGGCGAGCGCGTCGGCCTTGGCTCGGGCGTCGGTCATCGCGAGCAGACGTGCCTGTGCCTCGACCGTCTTGGGCTTGTCGAGGCGGAACGAGATGCCCTGGATCGTCGTGACTCCGGCGGCGGTCGCGTCGTCGACGACGGCGGGCACCTTCGTCAGGTCGCGCACGGTGACCTTGATCGTGTTGCTGTACTGGTAGCCGGTCAGGCGCGGAGTCGAGCCGTTGGAGCTGTAGTCGTAGACGGGGCTCAGGCTGAGGTTGACGGTCGTGATGTCCTTGTCGGCCACGCCGTCCTTCTTCACAGCCGCGAGGACGGCCGTCATCGAAGTCGCCGCGGCGTCTCGGGCGTCTTTGACGGTGGGCTTGGTGACCGAGACGCCGAGCGTCACGTCCGCCACATCGGGGGCGACGCCGACGTCGCCGGTGCCCGAAACGGTGACGGTGTGCTCGGTGGTGCCGATCGGGTCCGCGGCCTGGGTGTGGTTGTTGGCGATGATCGGCCCGGCGATTATGCCGACCATCAGGCTGAAGGCCGCGGTAACGGCCACGATCCGGCCCACTGTGAAGGGATTCCGCCGCCCTGAGCGTTCGGTCGCGGCCGGCAGGCTCGGTTCGTGGAGGTCGTTGGTCGTCATATCGTTCATCGTGGTCTCCTGGCGGCTGCCCCTGGGCCGGCAGCTCGGCTGTCTTCTCGACACCGCTCAGACGCCGAGATCACGAGGCCGGTTCCCTCGCAGCGCGCGACGCGCCGCGCCTCGCTACGATTTGCCGCGTGAGCACGATCGAAAGCAACCCCTGGCAGCGCGTGTCGCGCCGGGTCGCATATGAAAACCCCTGGATCGAAATCCTCCACGACGACGTCGTCCGGCCGGACGGCCAGCCGGGCATCTACGGCGTCGTCCACTTCCGGCATCTGGCGATCGGCGTAGTGCCGCTCGACGCGAGCGATCGGGTGCTGCTCGTGGGGCAGTTCCGCTACACCATGAACCACTACTCGTGGGAGATCCCCGAGGGCGGCGGCGACTTCGACGAGTTTCCCGAGGCGGCCGCCCGGCGCGAGCTGGCCGAGGAGACCGGCTACGTCGGCGGAGAGTGGCGCGAACTCTGCCGCGCAGAGCTGTCCAACTCCGTCAGCGACGAAGTGACGATCCTCTTCGCCGCCAGCGGCCTGGAAGCTGGTCCGGCCTCGCCGGAGGGCACGGAGCAGCTCCAGATGCGGTGGGTCGCGTTCGACGAGGTCATGGCCATGATCGCCCGCGGCGAGATCGTCGACGCGATGACGATCCTGGCCCTGCAGCAACTGGCGCTGGAGCGCGCGGCCGGCCGCGGCTAACCCCCAGTTCTGGCCGGACTCCTACTTGACCGTGATCGATCCTGTCTTGAGCGGCGTCACTCCGTTGTTCCAGTAGATCTGGTTTCCGTGTGAGTCCACGATCGTGACATTCAGCGTGTCGGGCGCGCCGTCGACCGCATCGAGATAGAACCGATAGCCGGCGACACCGTTGACGGTGCCCGTGCCGGACATCGCTGCTTTGCCGTCCACCCCGATGAACCAGTCCACCGTCGTGGCGGCAAAGGCCAGACCGAAGACGGAGAAAGTGAATTTGGCCGTTGGCTTGGTTGCGCCCTTTGCATAGCTCGCGCTCATCGAGAATGTCGCGGTCGATGCTCCCGCGCATTTCTGCGTCAGCTGACACGAGCCTGCCGGCGACGCGAACGTGCCGGACCCAGTGACACTGCGGGCCGGGTCATAGACCGCCACGCCGGAGTTGTAATAGACCCAATCGCCGTCGCCCAGGGCGACGTTGACGGAATAGGCTCCCGGCTTGGCGTACGTGTGGCTCGCTGAGAAGGATCGCGTACCGGCGGCCAGCTGCATCGAGCTCGTTGTGCCGTCATCCCAGGTGTATGTGACCTGGTACGTCTCGGATGCGCCCGGATCGGTGAAGGTGCCGGTGACAGTCACGGCCATACCGAGCTTGACTGTCGGCGGAATAGTGACCTTGCCGAACGTGGGGCCAATGTTGGTGACGCTGATCGTCTTGGACGAGACGCCGTAGGTTCCGGCCGAACCGTAGACCGAGATCGTCACGATCGACGATCCCCCTCGACCAAGGGCGTGCTTCGGTCCAGTGCACGTGTTCCCGAAGACAGTGCCAGCCGGCGTCCCCAGGTTGTCGCCGTAGTCGACGGTACAGCGGTATGTTTCGGTGACTCCGGTCGGCGTGAACCCGGCCTTTGCTGTGACCGACGATCCTTCGATGGTGAGACCGCTCACCGATACCGGGCCGACCGCGATCGTCGGAGGCGTGACGCCAATCAGCTTGGACGCCGAGCCCGTACCAGTGACCGAGCCTCTCACCACAACCTTGATGGTGAATGTGCCGAGAGTCTTGTACGTGTGACTCGGACCCTGACATGTGGAGCCCGTCACGACACCGGCCTGAGATCCGGTGCGGTCGCCATAGTCCACCGCGCATGAGTAGGTTTCGGTGCGCCCGGTCGTAGTGAAGTCGGCGGAGACCCTGAACGCCGTTCCGCCAGAAACCGAGTCAGGCGCTACAACGGTCCCGACGATGGGCCTGGGATTGTAGACGGTGACCGTCTGCGAGTAGGCGCCGACGCCTCCGTACGAGTCGGTGACTGTCGCCACCAGCTGGTAGGTGCCCTTGGAGGTGTAGAAATGCGGCGGGCCCTGGCACAGATTGCCGGTGATCACTCCGAACGGCCCGCCCCCGCCACTGTCGCCGTAGTCGATGACGCAGGTCTCGGTCTCACCGAGGCTCGCGCCGGGGTCGGCGAAAGTGAAGCTCGCGGTGTACGCGGTTCCGGCCACGGCGGTGCTCGAGACCGACTTCGGGGCCACGGTCGGGGCGACGTTGGTGACACTGAGCACGGCGTCCGCCGAGCTCGAAGCGCCGCCGGTGCTCGTTACCACGATCGTGATCAGCAACGCGTTGGGGAGGCCGAAGGTGTGGCTCGGGCCCTGGCAGGTTGAGCCGGTCACCACGCCGGCAAGCGCTCCGGTGCCGTCGCCGTAGTCGACCGTGCAGCTGTAGGTCTCGTTGAGCCCCGTCGGCAGGAATACGGCCGACGCGGACGCCGCCGAGCCTTCGGGGACGGAACTGGGTGCAGAGACGGACTGGATAACCGGGATCGCCGGTATGATCGTTTCCGTCCACTGAGTCGACCCGCTCGCTCCTCCGCTGTCTGTGACTACGGCGGTAAGGGTGTAAGCGCCGACAGCCGGGTACACGTGGTCGGGGAAGACGCACCGCGGGAGGTCGTCGGGCCAGCCGGTGGGAACCCAGGTTCCGGGCAGGATTGCGCTGCCGTCGCCGTAGTCGATCGTGCACGTGTAAGTCTCGAAGGCATCTCCGGGGTCGACGATGGCCGCGACGGCGTGCGGCGCGGAGCCGAACCTCATGTCGCCGACCAGGCTCAATCCGCCCACCCAAGGAGCGCGGTTGTTGTAGTAGAGGCTGGTAGTTCCGACGCCGCTCGCGCCGTCGCTATCGGTGACCGTAACGGTCACGGTGTAGCCGCCCGTGGCTGTGTACTGATGGGCAGGCCCCGTGCAGGTCAGCCCGGAAATCGTGCCCGGCACGACCATGCCGTCGCCGTAGTCGATGCTGCAGCTATACGGCTCGGAGCCGGAGTCCGTGTCGGCGAACGTGGCGGTGGCGCTGACGGCCGAGGACACGGACGGGTCGAGATTCCACTCGTCGGGGTTGTAGTTAGACATGGAGACGTTGACCGTCAACGGCGCGACGTTGGCGATCGACACCGTGGTGGACGCGCTGCCCGAGCCGCCGTTGCTGTCGGTCACGGTTATGGTCACTGTGTAGAGACCGCCGTGAGCGTACGTGTGCTCGCCCGTGCAGTCGGCGTCGCCGATCGTGCCCGGCTGCGGTGCAGTTCCATCCCCGAAATCGACGGTGCAGACGTACGTCTCGCCCTCGGACGGATCGTTGAAGTTGGCATGGGCCGTCACGACGCCACCAGCCGTGTCCGCTCCCCAGGTCTGGAGGTTGTCGACCACCGGCGCCACGTTGCCTACCACGACGGTGGCCTGGGCGGCGCCGCTCGCACCGAAGCTATCGGTGACCGTGAAGGTGATGGTGAACGTCCCGGCATCCGGGAAGGCGTAGTTCGGACCCGTGCAGGTCGAGCCATTGATGACCCCGAACGTTGTTCCCGCGTCCGTACCGAAATCGACCGTGCACCTGTCCCGATTGGATCCGTTGTCGGGATCGACGAAGGTCGCGCTGGCGACGAATGCCTGACCCTCGACGAGCGGACCCGGGACCACTACCGGTCCCACCTGGGGCGCGACGTTGCGGAGCGTCAAGGCCAGGGAACTGCTGCCCGATCCGCCGTTCACGTCGGCGACGTTTGCCCTGATCGTGTAACTACCGAAGTGGGCGTACGTGTGGAGCGGCCCCGAACAGATTCCGGACGTCCCATTGGGCTGAGGCCCGGCAGTACCCGCCAGAGGCCCCGATCCGTCGCCGTAGTCGACGGTGCACGAGTAACCCTCGGGGTACGGCCGGTTGCCCAGGCCCGGGTCGGAGAAGCTGACCTGAGCTGCCATCGGGAGCCCCACTACCGGCTGGCCGTCGGTTGTGCTTCCGACGAAAGAGATCGGGCCGACGACCGGAGCGCTGTTTGCTGTCGAAACCTGAACCGTTGCGCTCCCGTACAGGCCGCCACGGTCCCCAACTTGTACGGTGACCGTGGCGCTGCCCCACGACGAATCCCAGGGAACCTGGACGGCTCCCGGCTTCTGCAGCGTCTGGAGCATTCGCGCGCCGGTGCCACTCACAACGAGAACCTGCCATGGGCCCACGCTGGCGTCAGTGAAGTTCGCCAGGGTGATGGTCGGCATCGTCCCCTCGGGCACGCTGATCGTCGCGGGTCCCGTCATGACCGGCGCCACGTCGGTGACGACGACCTGCTGAGACGCGCTGGCGATGGCGCCGATGGCATCCCTGACACTCAGCGTCGCGGTATAGACCGTTCCGCCTTGCGACCCGGTCGGGGCGGAGGCGGCGTACGTGTGATTCAGGGCGAAATCGGTCCCGGTCTGGTCCGTCAGAATCGTCGCCGAGCCGTCGCCCCAATCCACGTGGATCGCATACGGGTAGTCTGGAGCGGGATCGACGACAGTCCACGAGAAGGCCGCCTGGACCCCTTCGTTCACGGTGGTCATGCCACCGGGTGCGACCACCGTCGGTCCGTCGTTGACGGAGTCGGCGCTGGATATCCTGGCCGCGACGGTCGGGTTGATGCTGGCGTCGGCGGCAACAGCCGGCGCTGCGGCGAAGGCCACGAGGAAGCCGGCGACGGCCAGCGAGCCGACACGCCGGATCAGACCGGTTCGCATGGTCCCACCTCTCTATCCCCATTGGTGACGGGCGTGAAAACCCGTCCCCCATCGGCGCCGTCCGGATTCCCTGGTCCCGGTTGGGCCGCTCGAGGATTATGCGCCGGTGCCGTACCCGAGGGAAGACGGCCAGACGACAGCGCCGACCGAAATCCCGGAAATCCCCGCCTGCCTCTGCCGGTCCATCTGGCGGGTCGGCGAGCGGCGCCAGGTGGGTCATGCGCCGTTCGCGTGGGGGCGATGTATGATCCGCTGGCATCCAGGGTGCATAGGGTTTATGCGTTCAGCCCGCCCAAGCCGACCCCCGGTAGAGGCGGCAAGAATCCGCGGAGGCGAGTCATGGTCCAGCCCAAAGACGGAGGTCATGACCTCGCCACTCGCCAGGTCGGCGGCCCGGCCGCGCGCCACGACGCTGACCCGGCCGCGCGCCACGACCGCGGCCCGAACGCCCACGGCCTCGCCCCGAACGAAGACACGCCGTTCGTCAACCTGCGCGATCCGGCCCGCGCCGTCGGCCCCGACGGCCGCCCCGCCGTCAGCCACCGCGCGCCGCTCTGGGCCGACGTTCCCGACGAGCGCTGGAACGACTGGCGCTGGCAGCTCAGCAACCGCGTCAACACGCTCGAAGAGGTCGGCCAGGTCCTCAACCTGACCGAAGACGAGCGCGCGGGACTCTCCTCTCCGGACAAGTTCCGGGTCGACATCACGCCATACTTCCTGAGCCTGATCGACCCCGACGACCCCAACGACCCGATACGCCGCCAGGTCATCCCCACCGACTGTGAGCACGAGGCGTTCACGGCGATGATGGAGGACTCGCTGGCCGAGGACCGCCACTCCCCGGTTCCAGGGCTCGTCCATCGCTATCCGGACAGGGTCCTGATGCTGGTCACGACCCAGTGCGCGAGCTACTGCCGGTATTGCACGCGGTCGCGCATCGTCGGTGACGCCACGCAGAACTTCAATCGCCACGATTTCGAGGCCCAGCTCGACTACCTGCGCCGCACGCCGCAGGTCCGCGACGTACTCCTGTCCGGCGGCGACGCCCTGACCCTCGCGCCCAAGGTTCTCGAGTCGCTCCTGCGCGGCCTGCGCGAGATCCCCCACATCGAGATCGTCCGCATCGGCTCTCGCGTGCCCGTCTTCCTGCCGCAGCGCATCGACGACGAACTGTGCGAGATGCTGCAGAAGTATCACCCGCTCTGGATGAACCTCCACTTCAACCATCCGAACGAGTTGACGCCCGAGGTCGCGCGCGCCTGCGACAAGCTCTCCCGCGCCGGCATTCCGATCGGCAACCAGTCGGTCCTGCTGGCCGGCGTCAACGACTGCCTGCACATCCAGCGGGCGCTCGTCCACAAACTCGTCGAGAACCGGATCCGCCCGTACTACCTCTATCAGTGCGATCTCGTCGAAGGCTCCGGCCACTTCCGGACTCCGGTCGGCAAGGGCATCGAGATCATGGAGGGTCTGCGGGGCCACACCTCCGGGTACGCCGTCCCGACCTACATGATCGACGCGCCCGGCGGCGGCGGGAAGATCCCGGTCATGCCCAACTACCTGATCAGCTACTCGGATCACAAGGTCGTGCTGCGCAATTACGAGGGCTACATCACGACTTACGAGGAACCGGAGCACTACCAGGCTCACGACAAGGCGAACTGCAAGTACTGCCAGAGCCCGCGCGCCGAGGCCGGCCAGGGTGGCATCTCAGGGCTGCTCTCGGGCGAGCGACTCTGGATCGAGCCTTCCGGTTTCGAGCAGACGCACCGCCGCGGCAACGAGTCCGCCCATCGGCTGCAGGACCCCTCGAAGTGGGTGCCCTATGGCGTCGGACCGATCGAAGGAAAGGCGGGCCAACCTCTGCCCGGCCTCGAAGCCGGCCCGACACCGCCGGAGACCTCGGACGCCGCTTCGACACCCGGGGCGCCGCGCGAGCCCAAATTCGAATACGCCCCAGGCGAGGAGCCGCGCCCACGCGAGGGCGAAGCCACGGGCTGGTCTCACGGCGAGCTGCTCTAGGCCCCACGCCGTAGCGAGCGGCCCGGCCCCCATCGCAACTGAACCCGGAGCACGCGCTCTTGAGCTCCGATCCGTCGCAAGGCGCAGTCGCCATCCTGCGCGGGGCCGATGCAGCGGCTGCGTTCGAGCGGTACCTTGCGATCATGCAACGAGCGATCGCGGCTCCGGCGCGCCACCTCGGGCGGATACGCTGGAACCAGGATTACGTGGACGCGGCAATGGCCGTCGCGCTCACCTGCGTGGTTCTGGTCGCCGCCTTCCAGGCCAACCGGCTCGATTTCGTCAGCGCCGGCTTGTTGACGCTGCAGACGCTCCCGATCGCGTGGCGCCGCCGCAGCCCGATGAGGATCCTCTTAATCACCGGCGTCTCCATCACCGTCTACAGCTCACTCGGCTATCCCGAGTCGAGCGCGAGTCTGGGCGTCTTCGCAGCTTTCTACACGGTCGCGGCCAACGAGCCGCGACGCAGAGCCATATGGGCCGCAGCCATCACGGCCGCCGGAATCTTCATCAGCTTCCTGGGCTACGCCGCCGTCAAATCGCCGGCGTACGCCGTCTCGGCGCTGAGCAGCACCTATCTGTTCTTCGGCCTGGCGTGGGTCATCGGGGACAACATCCGCGTCCGGCGCGCCTACACGATCCAGCTCGAGGAACGGGCGGTCCAACTCGAGCGCGAGCGCGAGGACAAAGCCACGCAGGCCGTCGTCCAGGAACGGGCCCGCATCGCCCGCGAGCTGCACGACGTCGTGGCCCATCACGTCAGCGTCATGGTCGTCCAGGCGGCGGGTGCGCGACGAATCCTCGACAAGGACCCGGCCCAGGCGCGCGAGGCACTGGAAGCGGTCGAGATTGCCGGCCGGACCGCGCTCTCGGAGATGCGGCACATGCTCGAAGTCCTGCGCGCAGAAGAGGCCGGAGTCGGCCCGCAACCGGGGCTCGGCGATCTAAATCGGCTGGTCGCACAGGTAAGGGAGGCCGGGCTGCCGGTCGAACTCACGATCGAAGGATCCGACCGGGCGCTGCCGGCCGGCATGGATCTGGCCGCCTACCGGATCATTCAGGAAGCCCTCACCAACACCGTCAAGCACGCCGGCCGAGCCACGGCCCAGGTGACGGTGCGCTACCTGGTCGACGCCCTGGACGTGGAAGTCAAGGACGACGGCCGGGGGGCGGCGGCGCCGCTACTGGAGGGACCTCTCGAGGGCGGCCACGGCCTGATCGGGATGCAAGAACGAGTGGCCTTGTACGACGGCGATCTGGAGACCGGGCCCGTCTTCCCCGGCGGATACCGAGTCCACGCCCGCTTCCCCCTGGATCCGGCGCCTCGGGGCAGCGTGGCAACTTGCTGCGACGAAGAGTCGGCCCTCTCTGAGGTAGCGGCTGCTGCCGAGCGTGCCCGCCGCGATGGGCTGACGGCGACGCTGCACGCGACCGAGCCACAGCCGCTCGTGAAGCCTCGGGTCGTGCCCGCGCTGATCGGCAGAGTGATCCCGCCCCATCCGACGCCGCGACCGACTCATCGCCACACCGCCACCTCCGGCCGATCGGACCCATCCAAGACGAAGAGGAGCAAGCCGTGACGATCAGGGTCCTGCTGGTCGACGATCAGCCGCTGTTGCGGACCGGGTTCCGGATGATCCTGTCGGCCGAGCCGGATCTCACGATCGTGGGCGAAGCCGCCGACGGCGCCAGCGGCGTCGAGGCCGCTCGAAGGCTCCTGCCGGACGTCGTGCTGATGGACATCCGAATGCCGGTCATGGACGGCATCGCGGCCACGCGCGCTCTGGCCGGGCCCGGGGTCGAGAACCCGGCGAAGGTCCTGATCCTGACGACCTTCGGCCTTGACGAGTACGTCGTCGAGGCGCTCCGGGCCGGCGCCAGCGGCTTCCTGCTCAAGGACGCGCCGCCGGACGATCTCGTCGAGGCGATCCGGATCGTGGCCGCCGGCGAGGCACTCCTTGCGCCGTCGGTCACCCGCCGCCTGCTCGACCGGGTCGCGAGCCGACTTCCGCCGGCGCGGGAGAATGCCATCCCGGCGCTCTCCGAGCTGACCGGGCGCGAGATGGAAGTGCTCAAGCTCGTTGCCCGCGGCCTTTCCAATGCGGAGATCGCCGAGAAGCTGGTCGTCTCCGAGACCACGATCAAGACCCACGTCTCGCGTGTCCTGGCCAAGCTCGAGATCCGCGACCGGGTCCAGGCCGTGATCCTCGCCTACGAGACGGGTCTCGTCTAGCGCTCCCCGGCCCGCATAGGGCGCGACTGCCGCGCCCGTCGTGCATCCGCGCGCGCGCCCTCGGCCCCGCCCAGGCCCGCGCGCTCATGCCGCCCCTTCGCCCGCGCGGTCGCGGCCGCGCGCTCATCCGCTCGTACCGCCCCGTCATCCGCAGGGATGACCTCAGGTTCACCCGCCGGGCTACCTGTGGTTCGGCATGTCGGACGACTGCGTGGAGCCTCGCTGCCCGTAGCTTTCAGTACGACGAGAAGGCGCAAGCGCGGCGCCCTCGAATACAAAGCCAAACACCAACTCAGACCCAAACACCGGAGGAGAACCCAATGCGACTACTCAGAGACCTCGGCCGACGCAAGCTCCGCTCGGGCTTGACGATCACCGGCATCGCCATCGGCATCATGGCGCTCGTCGTCTTCGGCTCGATGGCCAACAAGATGAACACCCTGATCAGCGGCGGGAGCACCTACTACAAGGACAAGCTCGTCGTCACGATCGGCTCTCAGATAAGCGGCAACACCCAGCCACTCTCGATCGCCACAGTCGCCCAGATCAACAAGGTCGATGGCGTCGCTATCGCGGTGCCCGGCGTCGAGATGCTGATCAGCGACTCCACGGGTATGTCGATGGGCGTGACGCCGATGATCACCGGCATCCTTCCGGGCGCCGACAAGGGCCTCGAGACATTCAAGATGGATGTCGCCCAGGGTCGCTACCTCGAGATCACCGACCTCGGCAGTCCGGTGGTGGTCATGGGATCCGACATCGCGGCCAAGTACCACGCCACGATCGGCGGAACCGTCAATCTGCGCGGCACCGACTTCAAGGTCGTCGGCATCCTGCAGCCGACTCTCACGGCTCCCGACCAGGAAGCGATCGTGCCGATCACCGAGGCGCAGAAGCTCTACGTGGAAACGCTGCCGCCACTGGTCCGGTCCAAGCTCGAGCCTTCCGAGGTCGCGACCAGCATCACCGTCTACCCCAAGGCGGGCGTGCTGCCCGAAACGCTCAAGCAGCGCATCGACGCATCAGTTCCCGGCTACACGGTCATGACAGGTAAGGACTTCGACGCCGAGTTGGGAGCGATCGGCTCCGTGTTCAGCGCGGTCCTCTTCGGCATCGCCCTCCTGAGCCTGGCCGTCGGCGGCCTCTCCACTGTCAACACCATGGCCATGTCGGTCGCCGAGCGGACCCGCGAAATTGGGATCAAGCGGGCGATCGGGGCATCCCGGTGGCGCATCCGCCGCGAGATCGTGGCCGAGTCCGCAGCGATCGGTCTGATCTCCGGCCTGTTGGGCCTGGCGATCGGAGCCGCCCTGACATACCTCTTCAACGACATGGGCCGCTCCTCGGGCAACGTTCTCTTCCTGCTGACACCGCAGACCGCCTTCACCGCGATCGGCTTCTCCACGGGCCTCGGCGCCCTGGCGGGCTTCGTCCCGGCCTTCGGTGCCTCCCGCCTCGATCCGGTGACCGCACTCCGATACGAATAGCAGACACAGGTTCGAAGGACCAGGTACCAACCCAAACACATCGCGGGCCGCGCGAGCGGCCCGCCAAGGAGACAAGACAGTGGCAATCCTCGAAGGACGCAACCTCCGCAAGACCTACCGGCTGAGCCGCCGCAACACCGTCGAAGCCCTCAAGGGCGTCGAGATCTCGATCGAGTCCGGCGAGATGGTCGCGATCATGGGCCCGTCCGGATCCGGCAAGAGCACCCTGATGCATATCCTGGGTCTGCTCCACGCTCCGGATCCCAACCACGGCCCCGCTCCCGAGCTCTACCTCGCGGGCGAGAACGTGGCAACTCTATCGGACAACGCTCGCACCAAGATCCGGGCCCGCCGCATGGGCTTCGTCTTCCAGGACTTCAACCTGGTCCCGACCCTCACGGCCCTCGAGAACGTGCTTCTTGCCTGCGACTACGCCGGCATCCGAGGCAAGCAGGCCAAGCAGGCCGGGCTCGACGCCCTCGCCCTGGTCGGCCTCGCCGAGCGGGCCGATCACAAGCCGGCCGAATTGTCCGGTGGCGAGCAGCAACGCGTCGCAATCGCCCGGGCGCTCGTCAACAAGCCCGAGATCATCCTGGCCGACGAGCCAACGGGCAACCTCGACTCCGACCGCAGCGCCGAGGTTCTCGCGCTGTTCCGCCAGTTCAACCGCGAGCACGGCCAGACGATCGTGCTCGTGACCCACGACTCCGAAGTCGGCGAGGCCTGCGACCGGGTCATCCGAATGCGCGACGGGCGCATCCGCGACTACGGCCAGCGCACCGCCACCGCGGCCACGCCGGTGATGGCTATTCCGGCCGTCGCCGCGACGGCCTGACCCCGCAAGAGAGCAGGCGCCGCCGCCAGGCGGCCTGACCCCGCAAGAGAGCAGGCGCCGCCGCCAGGCGGCGCCTTGAGGAGGAGACAAGCAATGGAAAGGGAGATCGGGAACGGTGAGCCCGTTCTGAAACGCGAACCGTGGACCGTGAGAGTCGCGGTCTGGAGCGCTCGCCACCGCTATCCGGTCTTCGCCGCGTGGTTCGTCCTGATCGCCGGCCTCATGGTCGGGGCCATGCTCCTGGGCGGGCAGCGCGCGCAGTCCCTCATGGACAAGGGCAAGACGATCGGCGAGTCGCAGACCGGCTGGAACGCATATAGCGACGCCAACGCCAACGTCAAGAGCAAGCTCACCACCGAATCGTTCTACCTGATCGTCTCGAACCCGAGCGGCAAGCTCGACACTTCGGCGAACCGGGCGGCGATCAGCGACATGACCCAGCGGCTGATGGCCCTGACGGCGACCTACCAGGGCAAGACCGTGCCGGTCTTCTATGCCGACCCGGCAAGCAAGTTCCCGCTCGTGGTCGACCCGTACGAACTCGCACTTGCGATCCCCGAGCAGGCGCCGGGCGTCCTCTCCGCGGATGGCACCACAGCCATCATCACCGCCCTGATCTCAGGCGAAAACGATGAAGCCACGGCCAAGGCGGACGCCATCAGGCCCCTCGCGGCGGAGTTCAAGAAGTCATACCCGAACCTCACTCTGTACGCCTTCAACAACCGCCTCATCAATTCCGACTTCGGCGACTACGTCAACAACAGCCTCGACGCGCTGCTTCTCCCGACGCTGCTCGTCACGTTCCTGATCCTGCTCGTCGCGTCGCGATCGTTCGTGTCGGCCCTCGTGCCGTTGGTCCTCGCGATGAGCGCGATCACCGGTGCCATGGGGCTGGTCGGGATATACAGCCGACTCGTCGCCCCGGTCAGCCAATACGCGGGCCAGATCGTCGTACTGATCGGCCTCGCGGTCGCGGTCGACTATTCGCTCTTCGTGATATCTCGCTTCCGCACCGAACGCGGCCGCGGCACAGTCAGCGCCTTCGGCATGCTGAGCGGCATCTTCGCCGGTCACTGGCAGGCGGTCCGAGCCCAGCTGCGCGAGCAGGACGGGCAGGGTCGCGGCAAGATCGGTTCGATCGAAGTCGCCAGTTCGACTGCCGGCCGGGCCGTCTTCTTCAGCGGCCTGGCGGTCATGATCTCGCTCGGCGGACTGCTCCTGATCGACGATGACGTCTTCAAGTCGATCGCCATCGGTTCGATCTCGGTCGTCCTGATCTCCGTCCTGGGCAGTCTCACTTTCCTGCCCGCGACGCTTTCCATCCTCGACCGCTGGGTCGTCCGCTTCGGCATCCCGGTTCTCGCCCGCGATCGCGGCGAGGGGCGCGGCATCTGGAGCACGATCGTTCGAGCCGCGACGAATAGGCCGGTTCTCGCCGCCGTTGCGGCAGCCGCCGTCCTGATCGCCGTCGCGCTCCCGGT
>JADGQJ010000098.1 GCA_017881885.1 Chloroflexota bacterium | reverse complement strand
CCGCTGCGCCGAAGTTACCGACGTCAAACGCGTACGAGTAGGCGAGCTGATTCGGGGCCCACTGAGGCGGCACGTTGGCCTGGACCCAGGTGGAAGTCAACAGCTGCGGCTCGACGAAGAGCTGTACGTTCAGGGCGAAGATCAGGATCGTCTGGTAGACGATGTACGGACGCATGAAGGGCAGCTTGATATAGAGCGCCTTCTGCCAGGCATTGCAGCCGTCGAGTTCGGCCGCCTCGATCACTTCGGCGGAAATTCCTTGAAGACCGCCATGCTGGATGGCGATCCACATTCCGGCGCCGGCGAAGAAGCCCATTATCGTGAATACGAAAGGCAGGCTTCCCGGAAAGACCAGACCGTCAAAACTCGTTGTGCCGACGAACTTGAAGAGCGGACCGAACGGGCTGATGGTCGGATCAAGGATGCAGATCACCAGAAGGACCAGCGCCGGCCCGGTTACCGCTCCGGGAATGAAGTACAGCAGACGCAACGTGGACGAGAACCGTCCGGGTCGCATATCCAGCAGCAGGGCCAGCAGAACGACAAACCCGATGCCGAGTGGCACCGAGACGATCAGGAACTCCAGGAGGTTTCCGAATACCTGGAAGAACCGAGAATCGCCGTAAGCGATGCTGTAGTTGTCGAGCCCGGCGGCCCAGTACAGCGGCCCGCTCGCGCTGAACTTCGAGAAGCTCATCAGCAAGGCGTAGATCGCCGGCCCGATGCCGAAGATCGCCATGAAGATGACGTAGGGCGCTGCAAGCAGGTAGGACATCCGATGACGCCGCCAACCGGTCCCCAGGCGCGAGAGCCGGGAGCGTCGAGTCAACGGCAACGCGGCAGGAGCAGCAGACGTGGCCAATGGAAGGTCCTTTGCTGACTGAGACCGGGAAGGCGACCTTTGTGGCCGCCTTCCCCGAAATCAGATGCTTGGGTTGAAAAGACTACTGGTTTACGACCGTGTAACCCTGAGCCTTGGCGAGTGGAGTGAGCGCCGAGGTGACCTCCGGCAACGTCTTCTCCATCGTCTGCTTCTTGCTATACATGTCCTTGACGACGGTGGTGAGCGGGGCGACCAGGTCGAACCGCGGCCAGGCGTCGCCTACGGGCGAGATCTCCGTACCGGCCTGATCGAAGACGGCCGACGGGTCGCTCACGAAGATCGGGTCGTTCGCGACGACCGCATTGAAGATCGGCTGGAGCGGCTTGAAGGACGCGAAGTTGGAGGAGCCATTCCAGAGGTCCGGGTCCTGGGTCGCATACTCGGCAAAGAGCAGCGAGAGGCCCTGGTTCTTGGTGTGCTGGGAGATGGTCCACGCCGAACCGCCCATGGCGGCGGTCGTCGCGGTGGCATCGGAGGCCCACTTAAGCGGGGCCGCTACGCCGAGGAACTTGTCGGTAATGGTCGGGGTGGTCTTGGTGGTTGCGCCAGTGCACGGGCAGTAGTACGTGCCCTTGAAGGTGCCGAGAGCGGCCCAAATGGGCGCAATGAGCATCAGGAGCTTGTTGTTGTTGGCGATCTGCACCCAGCTGGCGGTGAAGTAGTCGGTGTTCCAGAGGGTCTTGTTGGCGACCATGTGATCGATCAGCTGCGCGGCCTTGATGCAGCCCGGATCGCTGACGTTGATCACAAGGGTCGTGAGGTTCGTTTGCTTGGCGTACGGGCAGCCGGCCGGCTCGAAGTACGACAGCCAGGTCCAGCCGTCACCAAGCGTGCCGAGGTAGTAGCCGGGGTGGTCCTTGGCGACCGAGTCGCTGAGGGCCTGCATGTCCTCGAACGTCTTGGGGACGGTGTAGCCAAACTGCGTGAAGAGCGGGGCGTTGTAGTACGTCACCATCTGGGCCAGGTCGTTGCGGAGGCAATAGACCTTGCCGTCGAAAGTGCAGTTATCCGCGCCCGCGTACTGGCTGAGCATGTCGGCCGGAATCAGGCCGGTCAGGTCGAGCGGGTAGGCGTGCTGCGCATCGGCGACGCGGCCGACGAGTCGCGGCTCGGCGAACACGACATCCGGCCAGCCGGACTTCGTGTTGTTGAAGAGGAGATCCTTGGCCGGGAACGTCTCGCGGTCGACAATGGTCGAGGTGACCAAGCTCGCGTACTGCGGGTACTTCTTCTTGAAGCCGTCAACCACGGGCTGGCGAGGCTGGTCGATCCAGACGGTGATCGGATCGGTAGTGTCGGTGACCTTGGCTGTTTCAATCTGGGCGCTGGCGGCTGCCGCCACGGCGGACTGCACAGCGGCGGCGGTCGAAACTGATGCGGGTGTTTGCGCCGGCGCCAGCGTGGCTGTCGGCGCCGACGTGGTAGTCGAGCCGGAACAGGCCGCGACGACTATGGCGACGAATAGAACTAGGGCTCGTTTCATCTGCTCCATCTCCCAAATTCGGACCAGGTCGGTCGATCGTGGATCCCTTGAACCCGGGGTTTCAGTCCTATCGCATACGCTCCTCTACGTGTCGGTTGGGAGACGGGCTCGCGAGCAGGGGACTGGCGCGGCTCGGCTGCGATGTTGCCAGGAGGACCGCTGAAGTCAGACTGTGACGACAGCCCGGACCTCGGCGCTGTAGAGCTTGCCCTCGATAGTCGACTGATCTGCAATCGCCCCTCCGACGACCAACGCCGGCGGTCGCTGAGATCAGCAAGCCCTCTCATCGAGTCGTTCGAAGTGTGCTGCCGCCTTTCGCTGTAGGAAGGGAGTGCCCTCCATCCCGCACGTTGGACGGTCAGGTCGTGCGGGCAGTCTCTGGAGCAACCCTGCTTGCCCCCGGCACCGCGGCGGGCGCCGCCTGCGATGCCGGAGCGGAATCATTGCCGGTAACATTACCGGCGGACACAGTCTATCCGGCTGGCTCCGCGAGTCAATATGGAATTCGACGGCCCAAAACCCCGGTCAGAAGGTTGGGCGCGGCCGCTCATTCTCGCCCGCCGACGGCCCTCGGCTGATGCGGGTCGGTCTTCGCGAACCTCGACCCCGAGCTGAGCGGCGAACTGAGGCGCGAGATCGAGCAGCTGCTCATGGCTCACGATCGCACCCCGTAGGTACTCGATCCCGACGAGCGTGCGCAGCTTTGCGCCCGACAGGTCGACGTTCGAGAGGGTGGCTTCGGCCACATTCAGCTCCTGGACTGTGCAGTCGACGAAAGCAACCGAGCGCAGTTTGGCGGATCCGACATCGAGGCTGCCGATCTCACAACCGTCGAATTCGACGTCCTCGAGTCGAGCTCCTGCGAGGTTGAGGAACCCGAGCTTGACGCCGCTCAAGCGAACGCGCGTCCACGCCGCGCCGGCCACAGTCATGGCGCCGAGACGGCCGCCCGTCATCCGGGAGTCGCGCCAAATGGAGTCCGCGAAGTCAACGCTCGCTCCGTGGACCTCAGAGAAGACGCAATCGATGACGCGGGCGCGCCGCATCGATAGCCCCTCGACGCAGCATCGCTCCAGGCGGCATTCCAGGAACCTGACATCGGCGGCGTCCTGGCCGGTGAAGTCCCTGTCGGTGAAAGCGACGGCGTCGTAGTCGCGGCCGGTCTCGAGGCGGTCGGCATCGAACTCCGTGAGATCGAGCTGCGAGATCTGGCGCGCCGGCCTTGCCTTGCCGCCGTTCGTCTTGGCCATTGGCTGGATCCTCCGCGAATCTTCCTTCGGGAGTATGCCGCCTTCGTGCTCCCAGATGGCCTCGGGCGGGTCGTCGCCAACACCAGCGGGCCGACGCGGCTGCCGCCGTGCGTCGTCGGGCTCGCCCGGCACGGTCACATCGGTGCACTGGCACCTCTGAGCCGCAGGATCGGTCCTGGACGCACCGCGGCCGGACCGACGGATCAAGTTGCCGGGACGATCACCGTAAGGGCTGCCGGCAGGATGGATATCTCGACAGGAGTCCTGCCCACGACGTCACCGTCGATCTCGACCAGGATCGGGTGAGCGGTGTCGATCCGGACCGTGCGAGCCTGGGCCCGGAAGACATGGCCACCCGAGGAGTCGCCCAGGTCCTTTTGGCGGAGCGCTTCCCAGGCCGCCGGGAGGGCCGTCACGGGCCCCGACGCACGCACCACGATGACCTCGAGAAGGCCGTCGTCGGGCAGGACCGGTCGCCGCGGTGACAGGCCGGCCATCATCCGGCCGAAGTTGGCGACCATCACCTGAGCCGCCTTGGTCTGGGTCGCGACCCCATCGATGACGATCTCATGTGCGACATTCCGGATCCGACCGCTCGCCGCGATGGCGCCGACGAAGTAAGCGAGCTTGCCCCAACGTCGCTTCGAACGCCGTTTCGTCGAGTCCATGACATCGGCGTCGAAGCCGACTCCACAGGCCACGGTGAAGCAGTACGACTTCCCATCGACGGTGGCCTGCCCCACGTCGATGCGGCGCCGCGTCCCGGAAAGAATCGTCGCCGCGGCCCGATCGGAGCGGCGCGATATCCCCAGATTGCCCGCAAGCAGGTTGCCGGTCCCGGTCGGGATGATGCCGAGGGCGACAGGCGTTTCGGTCAGGACGGTTGCGACCTGGTTGACCGCGCCGTCGCCACCGACCGCCACCACGACGTCGTAACCGTGCTTTACCGCCCGCCTGGCGTACTTGCGCAATTCGGATTTGCGATCGACGACGGCACCGTCGACCTTCCAGCCGGCGTTTTCCAGATTCGCTCGGACCTGCCGCACAACCGCGCCGATATCTCCGCCCTTGCGCCGCCGGCCGACGACATAGGCGGTCGTCACGGTCCGGACGCCCCGGACGCTCCAGCGCGACGGCCGCGCAACCAGAGCCCACCGTCGAACGCGCCCAACACGATGAGCAGCCAGGCGGCACCGGCGAGCAGCCCGCCGACCACGTCCGTGAAGTAGTGATAGCCGAGGTAGATCCGGCTGGTCCCGATCAAGAGCGCCAGGACGATCGCCAGAGCGACCGATATCAGACCGGCTCGACGGCTCCAGAGCACCAGGACGATCAGGGCGAGCGCAACGTAGAAGACGATGGAGTTCATGGCGTGGCCGCTGGGGAAGCTGTATTCCGGCTGGACCTGAGCCCACGCCAGCTGTGGTCTGGGTCGCTGGAATATGAGCTTGAGGGACTGGTTGAGCGCAGTGCTGCCGCCGATCGACACCGCCAGGAAGAGCGCCTCGCGCCTGTGGCGGCGCCAGATGAGCAGCGCGAACGAGACTGCGAACAATGGGACGACGACGATGGTGGAACCCAGATCGGTGAGAGCCTGCATGACGGCGTCGAGCGCCGGGCTCGAGAGGCTGTGGAGAAGGGGCGTCGCGACTGCATCGAGCGCAATCGCCTCCTGGTCGTGGACATCCTCGGCGATCGCGCCGAGCGCCAGAAGGCACGCGAAGAGAGCGATAAAGCCGCCGGCGAGAAGCAAAAGCCGGGAGCGCGGCGGTGGCGAAACGCGCGCCGACGTGCGAGCTGGCGTGTGCGATGGCCGCGACGTCGCCTCGGCCCTCGGCGGCGTCGCGGCTGCGCTGGGCTTGCCCGCGGACGGTCCATCCGGCGCGACGCGTTTGCCCTGCAGTTGAACCCTCCACGCCGTGAGTTGCCGATAGATTGCCGGCGCTCCCACCGGCGGATCTTTCGCCAGCTTCAAAGTCGACGGGCACAGGATGAACGGCTCCGTCTGCCAGCCGCCGAGGCCGCCGTGCGAGCCGATCAGCTCCTCGAAACCGGTCACCTCCCCGGAGATCGGGTCGACGGCCCCAAGCAGAATCAGATCCCCGGCGGTATCGAAACCAGCCAGGCGCCGCAGGTTCTCGACCGCTCCGGGACCGTAGTCGGCCAGAACGTCGCTGCCGTCAGCCTTGCTCGCGGCCAGGTCGAGCCTCCCGCGTGGCCCGCGAACCAGCGTGTGGCCGGTCGCGGACCTGACCACGAGCGCGCCGATCCCAGGATGATTCGCGAGTGCCTCGATCACGCCCGGATAGCGCTTCTCGATCGCCTTTTCGGTCATGCGGTCGGACTGGCTCGTGAAGTAGACATGGGCGAGGCTGCCGGACGAAGCCACGACAACGTCCGGAGGCGCCGCGGCAGCGCCGCTCGCCGCTCCGCCGCCGTAGCCTCTCAGCGCTCGGGGCAGAAGGCGCAACACGAGCGACGATAAGCCCGGGCCCCGGCCGATTTCCGCCGCGATGCGCCGGCCGATGCCGGCCGATTCGACCGAGTCGGTGGTTCCCACCACCGTTGTCGCGCGAGGCAGCAGGCCCGCAATCACCGCCTCCAGCGGTTGTCCGTAGCACTGTTGGAAAGTGGCGCCCAGGCACTGGCCGTGGTCGGAGAGCACGACCAGCCGATATGGCCGGCTGGTGTACCTGGCGGCCTTCAACAGCGACCCGATGGCCCGATCGATGCCTTCCAGGGCGTCGATGGCCTCCACCCGTTCCGGGCCGCAGTGGTGCGCGATGGCGTCGTAGCCGGTGTAGTCGACGTAGATTGTCGGCGCGCTGCCGTACATCTCCTCGATAACGAGTGCGGTGGAGACAGTGCGCATGGCGATGTTGGTCGCCGCCCGTTCGACTGCGAAATGCATATCCCGATGCATACGGGGTTCGACCGAACTGCCGCGCTGGCGCTCGGCCTGATACAGCTCCTTGGCGATCTCGCCGGCCATCAGCACCAGCAGGCGGATGTAGTTGACGGTGGTGACGAAGAAGCCGCGCAGGCGCCGATCGCCGTCCGCAGAGTTGCCCGTGGTGATCGTGGCCATGGTCAGGTAGCTGCGGGGTGCGTCGCCGGTGACGAGGTTGCCGATGCTGGCACCGTCGTCTGCCAGGAAGCCCGCGCCATTGCTGACGCGACGGACGATCTCGGCGGCATCCTCCGGGTGGTTGGCCACCATCAACCTGGCGCTTGACTTCTCGTACCAGCGGAAGCCGGCGATGCCGTCGTTTCGACCGTGCAGGATGCCCGCCTGACTGGCCGGCGTCGTGGGCGGCAGCATCGCCGTCCAGGGATGGAGCGTGGCATCACCGTCGCGCACGAGCCGGCCGAGCACGGGAACCCGCCCGGCCCCGATCGCGTGCTTGAGGATCGGAAGGCTCAGCCCGTCGATCTGTACAACGAGCAGCCCCGGCTTTGGTTCAGCCGGGCGCCGGATGTTGCGCGACACAAGCCGCCGGACCAGGACGCTGTAGTAGGAATCGTCGTCGCTCACCGCCACGAGTTCGGCGAACAGGCTGTTGAGGACCGTGAGCAAGACGGTTCCCCAGAAAGCTGCCGTGTCGTCGGCTCGCACGCCGGGCAGCGTCCGTCCCAGGACAAGGATGGCCACGAACTGGACTGCCAGCCCGAGGGCCTGGGCCACGAAGATCGGCCAGGCCACGAGAACCCAGTGGAAGACGACGGCGCAGAAGCTGTCGAGGGCCAGCAGCAGCAGTGCGGCCAGCAGCAGCACCGCAAGGCTGTCGATACTCAAGCCCGGGACCACCGCATCCGCGATGGCCAGCGCCAGACACGCCATCAGGTAGGCCAGGATCGCGCGACGGACGATCGCGAGACGGGTCGGCCGCCACTCCCACATGAGCCGAGCCTGGAGACGGTATGGCGCCAGGAGACCACGGGCTGTTGGCGCGAACCCTTTACCGGCGGCGGATTTCATCGCCCGGCCGACCGATCCAACGCCATCGATTGACCCGGCTGCAGAACCCGCACGTCGATTCCGGGGGCTCGCGCCGCGACCGCCCGACGGAAGGCCTCGCCCGGCCGCTCGAACCGGCGGCCCGCCAGCCTGCGCAGGCCCAGCGGATAGAGAGTTCCCCAGTGGATGGGCATGGCGATCTCGGGGCCGATCCGAGCCGCGGCTTCCGCCGCCCGAACCGGATCCAGATGGCCGCGACCCAGACTCGGGCCCCAGCCGCCGATCGGCAGGAGCGCCACGTCGACGCGCCCGGCCAGCTTCCCCATCGCCGGGAAAAGATCGGTATCGCCGGCGAAATAGACGCCGGTCGACCCGGCGAGCAGGATTCCCAGGGAACCGTCTGCAGTGGTGAAGAGCGATCGGCGGCGGCCGTGCTCGGCGTGAACCGCCTCCAAGGTCAGCCCGCCGACCTGTATTCGATCGCCGGCCCGCATCTCGTGTATGGGCCCCCGGGCGACCTTTGCGACAATCCGCCCCAGGCCTACCGGCACGATGACCGCCGGATTGCCGGGGAGTGCCCTGAGAGAGGCGAGATCAAGATGGTCCCAGTGACCATGGCTGATGAAGACTGCTGCAAGTCCCTCTAGGGTGTCGGCGGACACGGCCGGCATCTGGCGCCGGATGGCGCCCGCGGCCATGTGGCCGAACAACGGATCCGTGATGACCCGCACACCGTCGAGGTCGACGAGGACGGTCGAATGGCCGAGGAAGGTCAGCCGATCGCCCAACTTGCCTCCTCCGACATGAATGCCACACCGCCGTTCGGACCATTGTGACCGCGGTGGCCGTCGGGCGGATCGAAGGCCGCCTGCGGGATCTGATCCGGTCGCCGCATTGGTGGTATGGTCCACTGTAGGGAGTACGTGTCAACTGTAGGACGGAGCAGGATGGCAGCCACATTCGGGGCGTTACTCAAGCAGGCGCGCGGAGTGCGCGGGATGTCGGCCGTGGACGCCGCCCGAGCCTCCAGCATCTCGCCGGCATACCTGAGCAAGCTCGAGAACGACGCCGTCAAGCGCCCCTCGCCGCACGTCCTGCATCAGCTGAGCGAGGCGCTTACTGTGCCCTATACCGAGCTAATGCGCCTCAACGGTTATCGCGTGACCGGAGAATCGAAGGCCGACGGCGACACAATCGGCGCGGCGCTCTTCGCCGACCTGACCGACGACGAACGGGACGAGTTGCTGGAGTACCTGGCCTGGTATCGCGCTCGGAAGCGAACGAGTCGGGCAACCAAGAGCAGCTGACGCCGGCGTCGCGCCTAGGCCGTGCCCGATCAGCTCAGATCAGTGGCAGGCCGCCGACCCCGAGTCGTTGAACGCGTAGCCCGGAGCCGCGTAGAAGCGCCAGCTGAAACCCGACGGCCCGAGAAGCATCCTCATGACCCCGAATGCGGTCTGGTTCCGAACCACTTCCCCGGCCAGTGGCGCGTGCACGAACGCGTAGTGGTTCTTGCCGCCGGTGCCGACGACGAACTCCGTCACGCCCGCCGGATTGGGCAGGCCGGTTGCGCCGAGTGGTGCGAACCGCTCGTAGTCGTGGTTGTGGCCGGAAAGGACTACGTCGACGTGAGCCGCGACCAGATCCGACCAGATAGTCGTCATCTGAGTCGCGTTGCCGTGCTCGCCCGACGAGAACCGAGGCTCGTGCCAGTAGACAAGGGTGCACGGCGTGTTGTGTGCCGCGAG
>JADGQJ010000207.1 GCA_017881885.1 Chloroflexota bacterium | reverse complement strand
GTCTGCTCCGACTGTCGCTGCGAAGGGGGAGATGTAGGACCCGCCGGTTTCGTCCACGGAGCCGATCGCCAGCTCTGGCTGGTAGGGGGCGCGCAGTTTGCGGACGAGCACCACGTCGAGGTCACCCGCGAGCTTCTCGGCGATGATCTTCGCCATGATCACCGCCCCGCGCGGAATGGCAAGGACCAGCGGGTGCTGGTCCTTGTACCCCATGAGTTGCTGGGCCAACAGCCCCGCCGCTTCGGCTCGGTCCCGGAACACCATCGCTCCTCCTCAAACCAGTAGACACCCGCATCTGCCAGCCATCCGGCCAAGCCCGCGAAGCGGCATCAGCGCGTGGACGCGGCCGCGGGCTACTCGTGGCAGGAGCGGGCGTCGGCGATGATGAAGCGTTCGTTCGGATGGGGAGTGATGAATGAGGCGACCAACTTCGTTCCTGACCGTAGGGCTGCCGGGCACCGGGAAGACCACGGATGCGCGGCGCATTGACGTCGAGAAGAAGGCGCTTCGTCTCACGAAGGACGAGTGGTTGAAGGCTCTCTACGGGTTGGCGAACCCGCCGTCGGCGTCGGACGTGATCGATGGACGGCTCGCCGAGATCAGGCTGCGCGCTCTCGAACTCGGCATCAACGTTGTCATCGATTACGGCCTGTGGGGTCGAGACGAACTCTCCGCTCTACGGCAGGCGGCAGCCGACCTCGGTGCGGCGGTAGAGATGCGCTATTTCGAACTCACGCCGGCCGAGCAGCGCAGAAGACTCGACCGGCGCCAGGCAGAACAGCCGCACACGACGTGGCACATGTCTGACGAGGAACTCGCCGAGTGGGCTGCCATCTTCAGCGTCCCAACGCCAGGGGAACTAGACGGCAGTGAACCCATCGATGGCCCACCGGTGGGATTTGCGACGTGGGTCGAATGGCTCAGGCAGCGCTGGCCCGCGTCGATCGCCTGACGCCGCACCTTCTCCGCACCCGCCGAACATCGACAGCATCGACGGCCGTGACGGCGGCATGCCCGATGTCTGAGTGCGCGCCAGCCGCGGGTGGGAAGATCCCTGTTCGTGGAGCAGAGTCCCCCGCCAAGCGACCGCGAGATGTTTCAACACATGCCGTTCCCGTTCCCGGACGGTCGCTTCCCTGACTCTCTGGGCGCCGTAGTCCAGCGCACCGTGCTATCCGGCGACTTCCCGGCGCGCGAAGTGGTGCACACGCCAGACGGGTCGTGGCTCATCGGCGACGGCGTGACAAATATCGGCGCCCCCGCTGACGCCGAGCGGGGGTGGAGCCCCGTAGCCGCCGCGCTGGGCCGCGGAGTCCGGGCCCTTCTGCGGCGTTGGGCGGAGAGATAGCGTAGGAAGATCCCCATGTTGGGAGAGTTGTGGACGCCGGGAGGCATCGTGACCGCGCAGAAGGGACACACCCGTCCGACCACCCAGGGCCCCACCGAGCGCGAGGCGCGTAGGGTCGCCGAAGCGGCCCGTCAGACAGAGTGGACCAAACCGAGCTTTGGCAAGGAGTTGTTCCTCGGACGCTTCCGCCTCGACCTCGTCGATCCCTGGCCGAACCCGTCGCCGGAGGCTCGGGCCAAGGGCGAGGCTTTCCTCGCCCGCGCCGCGGAGCTCACCGAGCGCATCGACGGGCGCCGCATCGAGCGCGAGGCCCGCATCTACGACGAACTGTTCGGCGAGCTGGCTGATCTCGGCGCCTTCGGCATGAAGATCCCTGAGGCCTACGGGGGCCAGGGCTTGTCGAACCTGTACTACAACAAGGCCCTGGCGCTCATCGCCTCCGGCAACCCGTCGCTCGGTGCCCTGCTGAGCGCCCACCAGTCGATCGGCGTCCCCCAGCCGGTGAAGATGTTCGGCACCGAGGAGCAGAAGAAGCGCTTCCTGCCCCGCCTCGCGGCCGGCGAGGTGTCGGCGTTCCTGCTCACCGAGCCTGATGTCGGCTCCGACCCCGCCCGCGTGGCGACGTCGGCGACGCCCGACGCTGAAGGCTATGTTCTCGACGGCCTCAAGCTGTGGGCCACGAACGGCACGATCGCCAGCCTGTTCGTGGTAATGGCGCGGGTGCCCGCGACCGAGGGCAACCGGGGCGGTATCACGGCGTTCGTGGTCGAGGCCGACTCTCCCGGCATCACGGTCGAGGCCCGCAACTCGTTCCTGGGGCTGCGCGGCATCGAGAACGCGCTCATCCGGTTCGACCGCGTCCGGGTGCCGGCCGAGAACGTCCTGATGGGCGTCGGGCGCGGCCTGAAGATCGCACTGGCCACGCTGAACACCGGACGCCTCTCGCTGCCGGCGATGTGCGTGGGGGGGTCCAAGTGGTGCTTGAACGTGGCCCGCGGCTGGTCGGCTGAGCGCGTCCAGTGGGGGCGCGCCGTCGGCGCCCACGAGGCGGTCGCGACCAAGATCGCGTTCATCGCCGGCACGACCTACGCCCTGGAGTCGATGCTCGACCTGTGCTGCATGCTTGCCGACGACGAGACCAACGACATCCGCATCGAGGCCGCGCTGGTGAAGCTGTACGCCTCCGAGATGGCGTGGAAGGTGGCCGACGAGCTGATCCAGATCCGCGGCGGACGCGGCTACGAGACCGCCGACTCGCTGGAGGCCCGGGGGGAGCGTCCGGCCGAGGTGGAGCAGATCCTGCGCGACATGCGCATCAACCGCATCTTCGAGGGCTCGACCGAGATCATGCACCTGCTGATCGCGCGGGAGGCCGTCGACACCCACCTCGACGTAGCCGGCGACATCATCGACCCGGACGCCTCCAAGCGCGCCAAGGCCGAGGCAGTCGCCAGGGCGGCCGGGTTCTACGCGGGCTGGCTGTCCACCCTGGTCGTCGGCGCCGGCTTCATGCCCGGCGGGTACCGGCAGTTCGGCCCGCTGGCGGAACACGTCCGCTTCGTCGAGCGGTCCTCCCGGCGGCTGGCGGCGTCCATCTTCGCCGGGATGGCCCGCTGGCAGGGTGGGATGGAGCGCCGGCAGGCCTTCCTGGGCCGCGCGGTCGACATCGGCGCCGAGTTGTTCGCGATGACGGCGTGTTGCGTCCGGGCGAAGGCCGAGGCGGCATCCGACCCGACGGGCGTCGAGTTGGCCGACGCCTTCTGCGAACAGGCACGCGTCCGGGTGGACGCCCTCTTCACGGCCCTGTGGCA
>JADGQJ010000097.1 GCA_017881885.1 Chloroflexota bacterium | reverse complement strand
GTGGCTGTGGCAGTCGCCGCGCAGATCGGCCCGCATCAGCAGCTTCGGCAGAGTTCCCGCCAGCGCCGCCTCTATCTCGCCGCGATCCTCGCGCAGCTCGGGCTCGATGAACGGTAGACCCAGAAAGCCGTACGCCGCCTCCTCCGTTGGGAAGGTTCGAAGCTCGGCCGCCTCGCCCGACTCTCCGACCGCCGGCTCGCCCTCCTCGTCCAGCCGCAGATAGCCCTTCTCCGAGAGGCTCCAGCCCCGGTCGCGGGCCATCCCGCGGAGCCGGACGTTGTGCTCCTTGGACCCCGTGAAGTGGATCAGATACGTGCCTGCCTCGCCGGGCGGCATGATCATCAGGTCCACTTGAGGCCCGCGCAGCAATCGAACCGCAGCCTTGTGCGGCCCCCTTCCGAGCACCGACTCGACCGATCCGAGCGAGGTGAAGCGCTCGACCAGGTCCAGCGGGCGGTCGGTCTCGGCCAGCAGGTCGAGATCGCCGATCGTCTCGCGTCGTCGCCGAAACGAGCCGGCAGGCTGGATGGACAGCAGGCCCGGCACCCCCGCCAGCTCGGCGAGAAGCGACTCGACGATCGCCTCCGCCTCGCCCAGGCGCATCCGGTCCTGGCGGGTCGCGAGGGCCGCTATCCCGGCGAGGATCTGCTCCTCCGTCTTCTGCGACATCCCCTTAAGCGACCGCAGCGTACCCGCCTCCGCCGCCCGCCGGAGATCCTCCAGCGTGTCGATGCCCAGCTCCTCGTGGAGTTGCCTGACCGTCCGCGGCCCGACACCGGGGATAGCCAGCAGCGCCACCAGGCTCGGCGGCACCTCCTCGCGCAGACGCTCGTAGAAGGCGAGGTTGCCGGTTCTCGCCAGCTCCTCGATCTTTTTGGAGATCGCGTCGCCGACGCCGGCGATCCGGGGCGGGTGACCATCCAGGTACGCACGCGAAATCTCGACCGGAGAATGGCCGATCGCGTCGGCGGCCTTGTGGTAGGCCACGGTCTTGAAGACCAGCTCGCCCTTGACTTCGAGCATGTCGCCGATCTCGTGGAAGATGCGCGCCAGCTCGCCGTTCGAGAGGATGGACGCCGGCTCCGCCACCGGCAACGACTCGGCCGGCGCCGACGCGACCGGCGCCGTCGACTCGGGCGACGAAGGCTGATCCATGCCCCTCATGGTAGCCGTGCCCGCCCGGTCACTCCTCCGCAGGCCAGGCCTCCACGACCCGGTCGCGGCCTGTGCGCTTTGCCGCGTACAACGCCCGATCCGCCCGCTCGACAATCTCGGCGATGGGCTCGTCCGCGTAGAGCCCGGACCCGACGCCGAGCGACACGGTCACTCGATCCGTGACGCCCACGTCCACCAGGTCCATGTCGCGGACCGTGGTGCGGATCCGCTCACCGATCTCCATCGCCACGCCGGGTTTCGGGTTGCGCAGCAGGACCATGAACTCCTCGCCGCCGTAGCGAGCCGGGACATCCTCGTCGCGGACCGACATCTGGATGGCGTTGGCAATGGACCGCAGCACCTGGTCGCCCGTCTGGTGCCCGTACATGTCGTTGAGACGCTTGAAGTGGTCGACGTCGACGGCCAGGATCGCGACCCGATCGGTGGCCCGCCGGCGACTTGCCACCAGCGTGCAGTACTCGTCAAAGTAGCGCCGGTTGGGCAGTCGGGTCAGCTGGTCGGTGCGAGCGGCCGCCTCGGCTGCCTGGTGCGAGTAGACCCGTGCCAGCGCAGCCGTCGTCTCGCCGGCCGCGCTGTTCAGCAACCGCACCGCCGAGTCCGTCCAGGGATCTCCGGTCCGGCGCGACAGCACGATCGCCCCCACGATCGCGTCGCCTTCCATCAGCGGCGAGGCCAGAGTGTTGCGAAGACCGTAGGCATCGCGCAGCCGGTAGGCGATCTGGTCGGCCAGTTCGCGAGCGCCGGCTTCGTGATCCTGGCTCGAAGCGCTCGAAACTCGAGGCCTCGAAACGCGGCGACCGAATTCGTCGATGATCGGTTCGCGCCGATCCTCCTGCGACTGCCAGTGCAGAGAGCGCTCGCCCTCGGAGGCGCCGCCCCGCACTTGACCGGCGCGTCCGGGACCAGGTGCCGCCGGCTCGGAGCCTTTGGCGGGGCGCCGCGCGGTGCGCGAGCGCCGCGTTTCGACGGGCTGAAGCTGCCGGATCGGCATGACCGAGTTCGAGGTCTGAGAGCCGGGCAGCATCGAGACGAAGCTCACTTCGAGAACGGTTCCGCCGGGCCGCATTTGAACCACCGCGACGTGATCTGCGCCGGTCGCTGTGCCCAGCTCGTGGACGATCGCCTCGATGACCGCGTGCGGCGACACGGATCGAGACAGAGCCTGGAGAAGCCGGCCGAAGCTCTCGGCCTCGGAGTTGCGCCTTTCCAGCAGGATGCCGGAAGCCCGAGCATTCAGAACTGCCGAGCCGACCAGGAGTGCCGTGGCGATGGCCAGGGCCAGATCCGCCAGGCCGATTCGACCCCCCACGAATCCGAACACAGCCTGTCCCAGCAGCATTGCGATCGCGATCGCCAGGAGGGCCCAGGTCAGGGAGACCGATTCGGCGCTGAATTTTGGCGGACCGCCGCCGGTGCGAAGGCGGAACCACCGGGTTATGGTGGAAGGATTCCCCAATCGAACTTCTCGCACGCCACTATGGTGCGGGTACTGCCCCGAGTTCGGCAATCGTACTTACGTTCCCCCGGTCCCGCGGCCTCGTTGACCCTCGCCCACGCCCGGGGCTACACTCCCACGTGGTCGGATGGCCCGTTCGGCGTCTCCCGGCCGGCCCCAACACGCTTTCGGAGGATATCTCCCTCAGTGGAGACCGGACCCAGTACCTGCGGCGCTCAGCGCGCCGACATCCACTCTCTGGTCCGCTTCGCCTTCTAAGCGGTTCGCGCCCCTGCGGCGCGCGCCACCTCGGGCGGGTCGGGCCCCGTCCTCAGACGCGCCGTCGAGGTGGCACATGCTCTATTTGAGCCAGGCGATCGGCCGGCCCGTGCGCGACAAGCTGGGCGAGCCGATCGGCCAGGTGGCAGACCTGATCGTCGCCATCGGCGATCGGTACCCGCCTGTGACCGGCATCGTGGTCAAGACCAACGGCCGCGAGATCTTTCTGCTCTGGCAGTCGGTGAGCTCCCTGGACGCCGCCGGCGCGGTGCTCAGCACAACCGCGATCGACATCAGCAAGTTCCACCAGCGGCCCAACGAGATCCGCCTCAAGCAGGATCTGATGGACCGCCAGATCGTGGATATCGACGGCCGCAAGGTCGTCCGTGTGAACGACCTCCGCCTCGACGAGGTCGAAGGCGCGCTCCACCTGGTCGCCGTCGACGTCGGGGCCTCCGGGCTGCTCCGCCGGCTCGGTATCGAGCGTCCGTGGCGTGTCCTGGCCCGTGGCATCCACCGCGGCGTGCCCGAGCACTACATCGACTGGGAGGATGTGGACCCGGTCGAGCGGACGATCGCCAGCGTCAAGTTGCGCGTTCCGCACAAGGGCCTGGCGGAACTCCACCCGGCCGACCTGGCGACGATCATCGACCAGCTGAGCCGTAACGACCGCGTCGGTGTCATCGCCTCCTTGGACGACGAGGCCGCCGCCGACGCGATCGGCGAGATGGAACCCGAGACGCAGGTCGACATCTTCGAAGATCTCGAGCCCGAGCGGGCCGCCGACATCCTCGAAGAAATGGACCCCGACGAGGCCGCGGACCTCGTGGCCGACCTCTCCGACGAGAGCCGGCTGGAGATCCTGGGCCTGATGGAGAAGGAAGAGGCCGAGGAAGTCCAGGAGCTCATGACATACGGCGAAGAGACGGCCGGCGGCATCATGACCACCGAATTCGTGGCCGTGCCGGCCGACCTGACTGCCGGAGAAACGATCGATCGCCTGCGCGAGCTCGAACCCGACGCCGAGACGATCTACTACGTCTACGTCACCGACGCTGACAACAAGCTTGTCGGCGTCCTGTCCCTGCGCGACCTGATCGTCTCCAGGCCCGAAAAGTGCATCTCCACTTTCATGTACGCCGAGCCCGTTGCGGTCAAGACCGGCGCCAGCCAGAAGGAAGTCACGGACCTCGTCGCCCGCTACAACCTCCTGGCCGTGCCCGTGGTCGACGACGAGGGCCGCCTGGAAGGCATCGTCACCGTCGACGACGCCATGGATACCCTGATGCCGCAACCGTCCAAGCGCCGTATCCCGCGCCTCTTCAGCAGGTCCGGGACGGCGGAGCGATGAAGGCTCCGGCCCTGGGGTTCACGCCTCGTGTCGTAAACAGGGTCCGGTTCGCTGCCATCCTCGGGGTCCTCGGTCCGGGACTCGTGAGCGGTTTCGCCGACAACGACGCCGGCGGCATCACCACCTATTCGGTGGCCGGCGTGAAGTACGGCTACGAACTGCTGTGGGTGCTCCTGGCCAGCCAGATCGTGCTGTTCTTTACCCAGGAAGTGGGGGCGCGGTTGGGCCTCGCCACCGGCCAGGGCCTCACCGGGCTCGTGCGCGAGCGGTTCGGCGTGCGCTGGGTGACCTTCCTGACGATCACGATGCTCATCGCCAACGTCGGTTCGATCGTGGCGGAGTTCGCCGGGACGGCAGCGGCACTCTCTCTGTTCAACGTGGCGCCCGCGATCAGCGCAGCCATCGCGGCGACCGTCGTGATCCTGCTCATCACCCGCGGCAGTTTCGGCAAGGTGCAGTACCTGTTCGTTGCCGTTGGGATCGGTGTTTCGCTCGCATATTTCGCGTCGGCGTTGATGGCGCACCCCGACTGGGGCACTGCATTCCACTCTCTCCTCGTGCCCAGCCTGGCGCACGCCGGCACAACGAACGGCGCGTACTGGCTCGCCGTCGTGGCGACCGTCGGCACGACGATTACTCCCTGGGGCCAGGCGTTCATCCAGTCCTATTGCGCGGATAAGCGCCTGGGTCCGGAGGATCTGGTCGGCGAGCGGCTCGACGTGGGTCTAGGGGCGCTCCTCACGAACCTGATCGCAGGCTTCATCGTCGTCGCCTGCGCGGCCGCGCTGTTCTCGCACCAGGTCACAATCGATACGAACAACCCCAATGCGGTTGCGAAGATCGCCGAGGCTCTCAGGCCGTTCGCCGGAGACGCGGCCCAGTATCTATTTGCCGTCGGCCTGCTGGCCGCATCGTTCCTGGGTCTGGGCGTTGTCCCTCTGACCAGCGCCTACGCCGCCTGCGAAGCGTTCGGATGGGAGACCGGGGTGGACTGGCGGTTCCGCGACGCTCCCGCCTTCTACGGCCTGATCATCTTCTTCATCGTCATCGCGGCGTTCTTCGTCCTGATCCCGGGCCTCCCTCTCGTCCAGGTGATGTTCATGGCCCAGGTCGTGAACGCGCTGCTGCTGCCGTTCGTCCTGGTCTTCGTCATGGTCCTGGCATCGGACAAGAAGCTGATGGGGCCGCTCGTCAGCGGCCGTTTCCTGCAGGTGGTGGGCTGGACCGGCACGGCGCTGCTGGTCGTTCTCTCGCTGACCCTCGCCGTGAGTTCCTTCACCACGTTCTGATCGGCGCGGGGCCTCAGCCTGGCCGCTCGGCCCGCTCCGCTCGATCGGCGACCAGACGGTCCAGCTCGCGCGCCAATTCGCCGGCGAGGTTGACCCGATCGAAGCGGCCCGTCGGATCGGCCGGTGTCCGCGCCGGCGTGTGATCGAGGAGCCGCTCCAGGGCGTCTGCGACGCTGCCCGGCTCCACGTCGGCGACGATGCCCGTCGGCAACCCTTCCACCAGGGCTCGCCCCTCGCCCGGCGGCATCACTGCCAGGATCGGCCGGTCGAACGCCAGGTACTCACTCAACTTTCCGCCGACGAAGATGCCGGCGCCGGCCATGTCCGGCATCAGCTGCAGCAGTGCATCCGCACCAAGCATTCGGGCCAGGGCCTTGGGCCGCGGCATGAACCCTTCGAATCCGATGACGTCCCCCAGCCGTTCGGGCGTCTCGAACTCGGCGGCTATGCGGACGTTGGCCTCGTTCACGCGACCGACGAAATCGACCCGGAGCCGCTGGCGCAAGTCCGGACGGCGCGCCAACAAGCGCTCGACCCCCTGCAAGAACGCTTCGAGCTCTTTGGGGCGGTACAGGCTGCCCGCGAACAACAGGTGGAATCCGCCCGGCTTCGGTGGCGCCGCCGGTTCGATCCCGTCGAGATCGGAGCGGTCGTAGCCGTTGGGGATGTGGATGAACTTGTCCGCCAGATCGGGGTAGCGCTCGGCGAATTGGACTCGCATCGCGTCGACGGCGACGATCACGACGTCCGCCCGCTTGACGATCCAGCGCTCCATACGACGCTGCAGATATCGCTTGGGCCGTGACATCGGAGCAGCGAAGGGGTTGCCGATCCATGGATCGCGGAAGTCGGCGACCCAGGGCCGGCCGGTGCGGCCCTTGATCAAGCCGGCCGCCACGTGCGCCGAGATCGGCGCCGCGCTGGAGAAGATCGCATCCACCGGCCGGCGCTTGTTTGCTTTCAGCCCTGCCCGCACCGCGAACGGCACCCATGCCACCGCACCCTCGGGAAAGAGCAACGCCGCCCAGACCCGGTTCCAACCGATCGATAGTTTGCGCAGAACACGCAGGGAACGGCTGCTCGGCACCGACTCCGTGGAAAGGTCGGAGGAACTCGATCGGCTGCGACTCAGGAAGCGCGCGGCCAGGGTCGGCAACCGTGCCGGTTCCAGGCTGGCGGTTCGGTGGACTTCCAGATCGGGCGCGAGAACCGCCATCAGCGACCCGTCGCGGACCGGGAATGCCGGATCCCCGGGAGCGACCACCACGGGCTCCCAGCCCCAGCGCGGCAGATACGTGACGTACTTGAGCGTGCGCTGCACGCCCACGCCGCCCGTGGGCGGGAAGTAGTAGGTGACGACCAGCACGCGGTGGTTCACGAGGGCGTACCACCGTCGATCCCGCCGGTGGCTCCGTTCGGGGCAGCCCCTCGGCCGCGCCCGGCCAACCGCGCGCGCAGCGACACGACGGCCCGGCCGGCCGCCGACCAGAGAAGCCGCACCTCGGCTTTGCCGGGCACCACGATCGTGAGCGGCGACAGATGCGCGAGACGGGAGGCGACGATGAGCATCATCAGAGCCAGGGCACTGTACGAGATCAGCGAAGCCAAGGCCGCGCCTACGATGCCGAACTGGGGAATGAGGATCAGGTTCGCCACCACGTTGGTGAAGAGCGCGACGGTCGCACCGGCGGACACGGGTCCCGGTCGACCCCGCCCGGCGATGTAGCTCGACATGACCTTGGACAGGGCGATCGATACCACCCCGGGAAGCAGCACGAGGAATGCGGGCAGGCAAGGCGCGAAGGTCGGAAGGACGAGGTGGATGCCGACGTACGCCGCCGGAATGAGCGCGACGGCGCAGAGACAGGTGATCAGCACGGTCAGGCGGGCAACGCGAGGCATCAGCGCGTCGGCCTCTGCGGGCGTGGATCCGCTGACCCTCGGCAGAAAGATCATGGTGACCGAATCCGGGACGTAGAAGAGAAGCTCGGCCATGGTCACCGCCATGCTGTAGAGCCCCAGCTGACCCGATTGACCCACCATGAGCGCCTGAATGATGAAGACGTCGATTCGGTAGTTGAAATAGCCCGTGATGCTGGACGGATAGATCCGGCTGCCATATCTCATCAGGGCCCGGTACGAAACGGGGCCGGCTTCGGAAGTCCGCCCGGACAGACGTGCGACGGCAATCACCACCGCGAGCGCCAGCAGCCAGGTCACGATGATGCTCGCCGCCACCGCTCCGAGCACGCCCCATCGGAAGACGCCGACAAACAGCACGGAGAGGGTGAAGGTCGTGAGTGACTGCGCGACCAGGATCGTGCTGTAAGTCCGGATCTGCTGCCGGCCGTACAGGACCGCCGATCCAAACGTCGACAAGAGCGCGGCCGGCACGGTGATCAGTCCGATGCGCAACGTGTCCACAGGCGCGCCCGAAAGAATGCTGCCGTGAAGCCAGGGCAACAGGACCCACAGAACGGTCATCAGAACGGCCGACAGGATCGTCGTGAACAGCAGGCCGGCGCGAAGGAGCCCGCGGACCGAGATGCCCCGGGCGCTGAAGTAGTTGATCGCATTGGGCAGGCCGAAGACCCCGATACCGCCCAGCAGCCCCGGCACGGCGATCACGGCGACGTACTGGCCCTTGCCATCGGTGCCGAGGATGCGAGAGACGACGATCGAGGTCGCGAACGACATCGAGAACGCGAAGAGCTTCGTCGAGAAGACGGCGGTGACTCGCTTCGCGAAGGTGCCGCCCTGGTGAGTCGTGGCTGTCATCGACTCCTCTCCCCGACCCGCACGCGGCCGAGCAGGTCGAAGTAATGGGATTCCATTCGGACCAGAGTCTGGGCTTGATTGCCCTTCTCGACGACGAGGGCTCGAGCCAGTGAGCCTTGCTCGGCTCTCGCGTCGGCCGGCAGTTCGAGGGCTCGGCGGAGTGCGGCCGCCGTCGCGGATACGTCGTCGAGCGGGACGAGTTCCGGGCCGTCGAAATCGCCCAACCACTCACGAACGGCCGGCAAGTCGGTGGCCACGAACGGCCGCCCGCAGGCCATCGCCTCGAGCATCGTGATCGACGCCGAGTCGGACTCCGGAACCGAGACGACGACGTCGGCCAGCCGGTAGAAGTCGGGCATCTCGGCATGGGGGATTTCGGGCACGATCACCACTCGGTCGCGCAGTCCGAAGGCCTCGGTCAGACGCTCGATCATGGTCAGCTCAACGGGCTGAGCGCGCAGGCGAGGCATGACCACCACAACGTCGGAGGGTAGCTGCGAGAGCGCCTCCACCACCACTCCCTGGCGGTACAGCGGAGTGATGCTACGAGGCGAGAAGATCACGCGCTTGCCCGCCAGCCCCAGGCGAGCCCTCAAGGCCGCCGGGTCCGGGCCGGGCGTGAACAGGGAGACGTCGGCACCGATCGTGACGAGCTCGAGCTTCTCCGGCGGGGCGCCCGCGGCGAGCGCGGCCTGGCGCATCACGGGGTTGATCATGATCATGTCCGCTGCCCGTAACGTGAAACGGGCCAGGAGAGCGGCCACGCGAGAAGTCCGGGGGTGGATGAAGACGTCCGATCCCCAGAGTGTCACGACGTAGGGATGGAACCCCGACATCCAGGCATTCCAGCCGTGGACCGTGAGGAAATGAGCGTTGAGGATGTCGGGCCGCACGTTCGCCAGCACGCGCCGCAGCGATCGGCGTCCTCGCAGCAGACTCATAGGGGAGACGCGGCGGCCGGCCGCGAAACTCGTGAACGTCTCGACCGCGATCGACTCGGGCAGACCCGGCTCGACGACCCTGTCCTTCGCCACCAGGAGCGTGACACTGTGGCCGCGGCCGGCCAGGAAGCCCACCCACAACCGCATGTGGATGCTGTTGGGATCGCCCAGGAAGGCGAGCTTGAGCCGATCCTCGGGAGCTGCG
>JADGQJ010000096.1 GCA_017881885.1 Chloroflexota bacterium | reverse complement strand
AGCGAGCGGCGCGGGACGTGGATCTATTACTCGATCCGTCCCGAAGCCGTGGTCCGGTTCCGAGAGCTGGCAGGTGCGCTCTCCGCCGGTCCGGCGCGACCTGCCGCCGCGCTGACGGGCAAGGTTGCACCGCTCACGGTTCGCCCGGCGAACTAGCGGGACCGGGGCTTGACCTTCAAGTAGCTTGAAGGTGTAGGGTGCGCCAATGAAGGTCTCCGAACTCGCCAGACGTGCCGGCGTCGCCTCCTCGACGGTCCGTTTCTACGAGGATATGGGCGTCCTGCCGGCAGCGGCGCGCGAACCCAACGGCTACCGCGACTACGGCGCCGGCGAATTGGCGCGGCTGCGCCTCGTCGTGGCGCTGCGACGGCTCGGCCTCGCGCCCGTGGATGCCGGCCGGCTGGCGGCCCTGTGCATGGACCGCGGCGAGGTCGACCTGGACCTGGCGCCGCTTATCGAAACTCAGCGCGCCGCCATCGAGCGACAACGATCCGATCTCGATCGGCTCGAGTCCGAGCTGACCGACCTGGAATTGACAGTCCAAGCCGCCGGCCGCGCCCGGCATTCGAGCGAGGGTAACGCCGTGTCCTCCAAGCCAATTCGCGTGCTCTTCGTTTGCACGGGCAACTCCGCCCGAAGCCAGATCGCCGAGGCGCTCCTGCGCGACTTCGGCGGCGCCGATTTCGAGACCTTCTCCGCCGGGACCGAACCCAAAGGCGTCAACCCATTCGCCATTCGCGTCCTGAAGGAAATCGACATCGACTGGTCCGGGGCCGCCAGCAAGTCGGTGACCGAATTCATCGGCCTGCCCTTCGACTACGTCATCACCGTGTGCGACCGCGCTCGCCAGAGTTGCCCGGTCTTCCCCGGCAGCCACAACTCGCTGCATTGGGGTCTCGAGGATCCGGCCGAGGTGGAGGGCAGCGACGAGCACAAGCTCGAGGCCTTCCGGCGCACCCGGACCGAAGTCGCAACCCGGCTTCGGCCTTTCGTCGAGCTGGCCAGGCGCGCCCGGCAGGAAGCGCCGACGCCCGCCTGAGGATCAGCCGCGCTCGGTGAGCCAGAGGGCGATGTCGCCCGCGGACGGAATGCGGCCCGCCGAGACGACCTCGCCGTCGATGACTAGCCCCGGCGTGCTCATGACGCCGCGACTCACGATCTCACGGGGATCGGTCACGTGGAGGACGTCAGCCTCAACGCCGGCCATCGCCACGGCCTCGCGGGCGTTCGCCTCGAGACGGCGGCAGTTGGCGCAGCCCGAGCCTAGGACTTCGATGGTTCGCATGACTTTCTCCTTGGTTGGGCGCCGGCCGTCAGCCGATCAGGAAGTTGAACATGAACCCGATGATCAGGATTCCAGTCGTGACTACGCCGGCGAAGACCGCCAGTAGTGGCGGCTTGATGACTCGCCGCAGGATCACGAACTCGGGCAGGCTGATGGCCGTGACGGCCATCATGAAAGACAGCGTGGTGCCCAGCGGCAGGCCCTTGCCGAGCAACGCCTGAACGATCGGGATCGTCCCGGCCGCGTTCGAGTACATCGGCACGGCCAGCAGGACCACCAGCGGAACCGCCAGCAGATTGGACTTGCCCCCGATCGCGACGACGAGGTCGGTCGGGACGTAGCCGTGGATCAGCGCTCCGAGGCCGATGCCGGCGAGCAGGTACGGGAAGATCTTGCGGACCAGCGCCGAGGTGTATGCCCAGGCGTCGTTGAGGCGGTCGGCCCAGGTCAGCCGGATCGCGATCGGTCGAACGGCCTTGCCCTGAAGCTCCCAGACGTAGTCCTCGACGTATCGCTCCATGTGCAGCCGTCCGATGACGAGGCCACCGACGATCGCGACCGTGAGGCCCGCGACCATGTACGCAATTGCGATGCCGGGCCCGAAGAGACCCCAGAGCATCACGAGCGCCACCTCGTTGACCATCGGCGAGCTGATCAGGAAGGCGAAGGTCACGCCGAGAGGCACTCCCGCCTCGACGAAGCCGATGAAGAGGGGCACGGCCGAACAGGAGCAGAACGGCGTCACGATGCCGAGCCCTGCCGCGGCGAACGATCCCGGCACCAGGCCGCGACCGGCCAGCACCGGCCGGATCCGCTCCGGCGGGAAGAAGCCGCGAATGAGCGTCACGACGGTGACGATGCCCAGAAGCAGCAGCAGGACCTTGGGCAGGTCCTCGAGGAAGAACGCGACGGCCTCGCCGAGGTGAGTGCCCGGCTGGAGACCGATGACGGTAAACGTCAGCCAGTCCGCAGCCGGCGCCTCGACGAACCAGGCCACGACCCATGCCAGAACGGCTGCGCCCGCCACGACGGGCAGTGGCAGCGTCGGGCGACGAAGCGCCAGCGTGGTCATCGCAGCAGGTCAGTGAGGGCGGCGGCGGCCGCGGCGCAGCGCTCGTCGTCGCGCTCGTAGAACATCCAGCGGGCGTCGCGGGAGTGGCGCACCGCGCGGACCAGCCCGGCCTCGCGCAGGCGGGCCAGATGCATCGAAACGTTGTTCTGCCGCTCCCCGAGGGCGGCGGCCAGCTCGCACACGCAGTGCGGGCCGTCGGCCAGCATCCGCACGATGCCGGCCCGGGTCCGGTCGGCGAGGAGCGCGGCGGTGGCTACGGCGTCGCCGACTTCGGGAGCCCGCAGGTCCAATCGCGGCTCGGGCGGGAGTTGGGCTTCGGGCGCGGCGCACTCGGGGCAGGCGGCCGCGAGCGGGGCGGCATCGGCGGTCTCGGTGTTATCGGCGGCGGTCGGGGTGGCGGTCCTGGTCAACATCTCAGCAGGAAGTGTCTCAATCAATGCTGAGATATCTCAGTGCCCGCCGGCACGGAACTGGAGGGCCATCCGGCCCATTCGGGCTTTGATGCCGCCGATCGACCGGCCGGACTTGCCGGCCGGCCCGCGCTACTTGGGCAGTTGCGACAGCCCCGAGTCGCCGGAGGCGGCTTCATCGCGCGCCTTGGCTCGATCCAGATATGCCTGCGCCTTGCCGATCTGGGCCGTCAGGGCGTCGACGGTCTGGCTCATGCTGTCGAGCGCCTTCAGTTTGAACGCGTCGATCTCGTCCATCGTGGCGTAGATGTTGTCGAAGGCGGTCTGAAGCTTTGCGACGTCCACGGTCGCGGAGGCGGCCTGCTCGTTGATCGCGCCCGACTGCTGGCGCAGCAACACGGATGTGCTCTCGATCAGGTTCGAGGTCGTCGTGTTGAGGGCGGTTATCTGGTCCAGGACGAGCTTCTGGTCGGACAGGGCCTGGGCCACGATGACCGCGGTCCGGAGCGCCGAGACGGTCGTCGTGGTAGCGCGATCGACGCCGCGGATCAGCTCGAGGTTGTTGCGGCGGATCACGTCGAGGGCCAGATACCCCTGGACGCTGACCGCCAGCTGAGTGGTCAGATCCTGCACCTTCTGTCGAACGTAGAAGAGCATGTCCTCCTGGAGGACCTTCGCCCGCGCCGGGTCGGTCTTCTCGATCTGAGCAATCCGCGCCGTCAGCCCGGCGTCGAGCTTCTGGGCCAGGTAGATGTACTGGCGCAGGCGTTCCATGACCTGCCAGAGATTGGCCTTCTCCTGCTCGAGGTCGGCGTTGTCCTTCTGTAGCGTGGTCTGGCCGTTGCCGAGAGCCTTGATCACGGCATTGATGTGGCTCTGGCTGGACCGGTAGCGGTCGAAGTAGTCGCGCAGCTTGTCGCCCCACGGCAGGATCCCGAACAGCTTGCGGGGCGAGAAGAGGTCGCCCTGGTGGGCCGGGTCGAGCTCGTCGACCTGGCGGCGCAGCTGAATCAGGCTGGTCGAGACTTCGGACGAGCCGGAGATCCCACCCCGCTTCATCGACGCAACGGGCCGATCGAGCAGGCGCGAGGAGACCTGGGCGGAGGCCTTGATCTCGTCCGCCCCGAGGTTGCGGATGTCGGCCAGGCGAGCCTCGAACTTGGGGTCGTGGATGTCCAGCGATGCGATCGCGTCGACGTAGCCCGAGACCATGACGTCGAGCTTCTTGACGGTTTCGGTGTCGAGCTTGACGGCGTCCTGAGCCGCGGGCGCGGCAATCTCCGCGACCGGCGCAGGAGCGGTGAGCACGAGCATGGCGGTGTCGGAAGTTGGCGCCGGCGCGGGGTCTTGCGTGGCCGTCTTAGCATCGCCGGCGACCGCCGCAGGGGACGCCTTGTCGATCTTGAGCGAGTCGCCCATTTGATGATCCTCCTCGTCGAGATGGCGCCTGCCGCCCGGATTCTCAACACTCGCGCCGCGGATCCGGGCTAAGGGTACCGCCGCCGCGGAATCGGATCGGGTATGTTCGACACCCGGGCCGTAAGTCTGGCGCGAGAATGGCACATGTGGATGCTTGCGAATCGGCCGGTCGAGAGCCAACCTTGGCAGCAATGGTGCATGCCCGGCCTCGTTTCGCTGCTCGCACTCGGCTCCTGGCGGCGCTGGGTCTTGTCGCGCTGGTCGTCGGCGGCGTCGAGACGCCGGGCGTTCAGGCCGATTCCGCTGCACAACCTGGGAACGCTTTCGGGTCCTCATCGGTCTCCACGGAGCGTCTCGGCGGTGCGGATCAGTACGCCGTCGCCGTGGCCATCTCCCAGCGTCTCTTCCCCGCTGGCGGGGCCCCCGTGGTCTATCTGGCGGGCGGCCAGAACTTCGCCGACGCCCTCGCCGCTGGTCCGATCGCGGCGCACGAAGGCGGGGCAATCCTGTACACGGGCAGCTCGGCGCTGCCGGACGCGGTGGGCCAGGAGCTCGTCCGCCTCGCTCCCGCCCGAGTGGAGGTGCTCGGCGGGACCTCCGTGATCGGCGCCGCCGTCGTCGACCAGGTGACCGCGCTGCTCGCGCCCGCAACCGTCGTCGAGCGCGTGGCCGGAGCGGATGCCGCAGGCACGGCGGCCGCACTCTCGGCCGTCGCCTTCGCTCCCCACGCCGCCACAACCGTCTTTGTGACTGGGTCCGGGAGCGCCCAGGACGCGGTCGCCGCCGGCCCCGCCGCCGCTCAGCTGGGCGGCCCGCTGCTCCTCGTCGCGCCGACCAGTCTGCCGGCTGCCACAGCCGCCGAGCTGACGCGGCTCGCGCCGGACCGCGTCGTCATCGTCGGCGCCACGAGCGCCGTCTCCGACGCCGTCTCCGCCGCGATAGACGCGATCGTCCCGCTGGTGGAGCGGGTCACGGGCGCGGATGCGTATGCGACGGCCGGCGCCGTGGCCACGCGCTTCTTCTCCGCCGCCGCGACCGACGTCATCGCCGGCGGCCCGGGATACGCCAACGGCCTTGCGGCCGTCCCGCTCGCGGCGAATCGCCATGCCCCGATCCTCTTTTTCGGGCCTGAGGACATGCTGGCGACTCCCACGCGGGATTGGCTGGTCGCGACCCATCCCTCCCGGATTGTGATCGCCGGCTCGGTGTCCGAGGTCGTTCGTGCCCAGATGGTGGGCTTCTCGGACGGCCGGCTGCCCGTGCCGCCGGCCACGCCCGCCTACCCCTCGTACGACTCGGGTTATCACGACCCCGGCGAGATGCTGACGCTGATCAGGGCCACGGAGCTTGCCTATCCGACGCTGGTCCACGTCTTCTCCATGGGGAAGAGCTACGAGGGCCGCGACATATGGGCGGCCAAGATCTCCGACAACGTTTCGGTCGAGGAGAACGAGCCGGAGGTGTTGATCGACACCCTCCACCACGCCGACGAGCACCTGGGAGTGGAGCAGGCCCTCTACATGCTCGCGACTCTGACGTCCCAGTACGCGACCGATGCGTACGTCCGACGGCTCGTGAACGAGCGTGTCGTCTGGATCGTCTTCGCCATGAACCCCGACGGTTGGGCGTATGACCTGTCGGGCGGCAAATACCACTTCTGGCGCAAGAACCGGCAGCCCTACGGCGGCTACTACGGCACGGACATCAACCGCAACTACGGGTACAAATGGGCCTGTTGCAGCGGATCGTCCGGGAACCCGTCCGCTTATAACTTCCGCGGACCCACCGTGTGGAGCACCCCGGAGGCCAGGTTGCTGCGGGACTTCGTTGCCAGCCGGGTGATTGGCGGCGTCCAGCTGATCAAGACCCACGTCACCCTACACACGAACGGCGAGCTGATCCTCTATCCGGACGGATGGTCGAAGGCCACCTATCCCCCGGACATCACAGCCGACGACCACGCCGTCTTCGTCTATATGGCCCGGAACATGTCTCGCATGAACGGCTACCGACCGATGAAATCGAGCAGCCTCTACGTCACCGACGGCGACGAGATCGACTGGCTGTACCACCAGTACCGGATCTTCTCGTTCACCTTCGAGCTGTATCCGGTAGATCAGCCCACCCTGACCGCGATGGTCTATCCGCCTTACTCCATCGTTGCCGCTCAGACTGCCCGTAACCGTGGCGCGCTTCTGTACCTGATCGATGCGGCCGGCTGCCCTTGGGCGATCATCGGCAAGGCCGCTCAGTACTGCCCAACCGGCACGCCGATACCTCCGCCGTCGGGGCTGCTCGGGTAGAGCCCGCGCCGCCGGCCGCGCCGCCGCACGCTACCGCGCGCCCGTAGCTCCGGGGAGCCGGGCATTCGGTTCCGCGGGGCGTCAGGGCCGTCGTGGGATCCAGATCCTCATGCCGCGGCCCGGCCGATTGCCCCAGGCGAAATAGGGCAGCGCCCGGAACCGAGTCGGATGTGCGCGGCCCGCCATCGATGGCTCGACCTTCCCGTACGGCCACGGTCTTTCGGCCTCCGATCGCAGCAGGCCGTCGAACTCGAGCCAGACCATTTCGCCCAGCTCGCCGGCGCCGCGGACATCGACCTCGACATCGGGGGAGCTCGCGATCTCCATGGACTCCACCGACGCTCCGGATGGCAGGTCGGCGTCCTCCACCGCATAGACGAGCGGGCCTCGCTCCAGGGCGACGCAGGCCCTGACGGCGTCGATTCGCGGGTCGGGCGCGGTGAGCCGCGGCGACATGTCGAGCAGGAGGCGGACGAGATCGCCGGGCTTCCAGACGCGGCTGATCTCGATGCGGTCGGCGTCCCCGCCGGTCACCGTTTCGCCGGCGACGCTCGCGGTGGCGTTCGGGCACCAGGACGGAATCCGCATCGAAAGCGTCCAAGGTTGGTCGATTGATGCGTCTATCGTGATGTCGACCGCGCCTTCCCACGGGTACTCGGTCCGCGTGGCGATCGAGACGCGACCGCCGCCGATCTCTGCGGCGAAGCTGCCCGACACGTACTGGTGGATCTGCAGCCCGGCGTCATCGGCGGTCACGGCAAAGTCCTGCAGGGTCGTCAGAAACCGCATCAGGTTCGGCGGGCAGCAGGCGATCCTCGGCCACGAGATCCGCCTGGTGGTCGCGATGCCTTCGAGGACCTCCGGGATCGTCGAGCGCTGCATCAACGGGTTCGAGTAGAAGAAGTTCGAGCCGTCGGCCGCCAGCGCCGGGAGGATCGCGTTGTATGCCTGCCGCTCGATCATGTCGGCGAACCGCTCCTCACCAGTCGCCAGGAGCAGGCGCCAGCCAAGCATCGCGCCGCCGATCGCGGCGCAGGTCTCCGTGTACGCTCGATCCGGCGGAAGCTCGAACGCGGCGCCGAAAGCCTCATCTTGATGATGGACGCCCAGCCCGCCGGTCAGATAGGTGAACGAGGCCAGCATGGAGTCCCAGCGGCGGAGCGCCGAATCCAGGAGATCCTCGTCGCCTGTCTCCACCGCCACGTCCACGACGCCGCAATCGAGGTACATCTGCCGCACGGCATGACCGGCGGGCTCGATCGCGTTTCGGACGGGCTCGTGGTCCTGCCAGAACCGGGCTCCGTAGCGGCAGCTGCCCAGGAGTCCGCGGCCGCGGCGATCGACGAGCGTCCTCGCGAAGTCCAGGTAGCGTCGCTCGCCCGTCGTCCGGTACAGCTCGACCAGGGCCATCTCGAATTCAGGATGGCCGCAAATCGCCTCCCGCCGGCCGGGGCCGATCTCGGCTTCGATTCGCTCGACGAAGCGCTCCGCGATCTGGAGGAGCCGCTCGTCGCCGAGGCCTCGCGTCCAGGCGATCGCCGCCTGGACGAGATGGCCGGCCACGTAGAGCTCATGGCCCCACTCCATGTCCGTGAATTCGAAGCCCGGTTTCGCGACCTGGTAGAAGCTGTCGACGTAGCCGTCGGGTCGCTGGGCCCGTGCGGCTAGCTCGATCATTGGTTCGGCAAGTGCGCGCAACTCGAGACGTTCGCCCTGCGCGAGCGCCCATCCGACTGCCTCGAGCCACTTGTAGACGTCCGAGTCCAGGAACGGAGCCGGGTTGCCGCCGTCGCCCTCCGCACCCTGATACTGGCCCTCGGCCCCGGCCGCCAGCTCGAGGTTGGTCAGGTTCCCGCACGTCTCGAGCATCGAGGCCCCATGGGGAATCGTCCGCTCGAGGTTCGTCCGAAGCCTCTCGGACCAGAAGCCGGCGTCGATGCGGGCGCTGGGCAAGCCGATGGGCCGCAACCGCACGCGGGCTTCCGGCGTTGGGACCACCGGCGCGACGGTGGAACGGCGGCGATCCGGGGAGCCGCCGGAGGGCGACGTGCCCTCAGCCGCCGTACTCGCCATCCTTGTCCTCCTGGGTGCGGTCTGACGCTACAGGTTCGTGGAGAACCACTTCGAAATGCCGGTCATTGAAGAAGCCCCGCGGCGCTCGCACCGGAGCGAGCGGTCTCGACCGGCCGGGCTCTACCTGAGGAAGCATCGGTTCCGGTAACATTACCAGCCTCCAAGGCCGCGATCCTTCCTGGCCCCGCCCCGGGGGGAGCAACAGGGTTCTCATCCTCGTAACCGGCCTGGCTCCGGTCGAGACTCTCGGAGTGCGGTAGCGCACGGACCCGCCGGTAGGTACTTGGCGCGAGCTGGGTTGCAGACCGCACTCGAACAGCGCTCGGGCCTGCTCAGCGGTGGGCGCGGCGCGACACAATGCCGCCGGACCGTAAGCGAGGAGAGAAGCATGTGCCTGAATTGCGGCTGCATGGCCGCCCACGACGACATGGGCAAGCCCCGCGTGAACATCACCTACGAAGACGTCAAGCGCGCCGCGGACGCTAACGCCATGACCGTAGAGGCGACTCTGGCCATGATCGCGAAGACGGCAGACAAGGACCGGCGCGACCACCCAGCGGAGTATGCAGCGAAGAAGTAGGCCTGCGACTGGGGTGTGAGTCACGGCCAGCGCCCGCAGCAAGCCCCGGTACGCGAACCAACATCGAGGTTCGGATGGCCGCTTAGTTGGCACAATTGACGAGTCGGCTTCGCTGTTGACTTCACGGCCTGCGCGCGGCAGCCATGGAACGGTGGTCTGCGCGATTCCCGGAGGCGACGGATGGGGTCCCGAAGGCCAGCCGTCCGGACCTCGATAACGAACCTATCTAGCCGGCGCAGACGCTGAGCAGGGCCTACAGCGGGCGATGATAGCGCCGCCGCCTGCGGGTCGCCTCGACAGCGCCGTTGCTTGATTCCACCGCGACGAT
>JADGQJ010000206.1 GCA_017881885.1 Chloroflexota bacterium | reverse complement strand
GGACGCTCGGCCATGAAGCCGAGCTGATTTGAAGACATAAGGAGAGTGCTCCTGACATGGCCCACCCGCGTATTTGTCCAGCGGGGCCGGTCAGGGCGAGGGAGTGGTTCGAGATCGGGCGGTGCTTTACCGGGACGCCGACCGTAGCGTCCATACGTTCACGAAGGCACTAATCATACACGGCTGAGCGGATTCGGCGGTCGGGGGCGGCGTTGGGACGCTGCGCCGACGATCTAGCCGAGCTCGTCGCGGAGCGGCCGGGCGACTTCGGCGGCCATCCGGGCCAGCCCGTCGGGCCCCAGGCGAGCCGGCACGCCGATGATCAGATGGGTCGCGCCCGCGCTCACGAACTCGCCGGCGACGGCCCGCGCCTGGCGCAGCTCGTTGTCCGTGCCGCCGCAATTGAATTGGGCCGCGAACGAGAAATCCGCCGGATCGCGGCCTTCGGCCCCGAGGGCCCGGCTGATTTCGGCCCGCTTCTCGGCGAAGTACGCGACGTCTCCCGGACGGTTGCCCGGCATCGGCCAGCCTTCCGCATACCGCGCCGCCAGAGCGATGCCGCGCCGCTTCTGTCCGCCGAGCCAGAGGGCGGGACCCTCGGGCCGCACCGGCGGCGGCTCGTTAGTCGCGTCAAGGAGCGGGTAGTAGGGATCGTCCAGCGTCACGCCCGGCGGCCGCCGCGCTGCGTCGGAGAAGAGCGCCGTCAGCACCTTCACGGCGCTCTCGTACCTGTCGAACCGCTCTGCCATCGGTGGCAATGGGATGCCGAACTGGGCGTGTTCGCCGACATGCCAGCCCGCGCCAAGGCCGAGGATGAACCTGCCTCCGGTGACGTTGTCGAGCACGGTCGCGGCCTTGGCGGTGACCGCGGGATGGCGGAACGTGTTGGCCGCCACTGCGATGCCGACCCACATTCCGGGAACGCGACCCGCAAGAGCGGCGGCAGTCGTCAGCGACTCGAGATTGGCTCCGCCGTGCTCGGCGCCGGCGTTGGTGAGGTGGTCGCTCAGCCAGCCCGCGTCGAACAAACCCAGATCGCCGGCGAGGCTCCACGTCGCGTCCAGGGTCGGCCAATCGAGCCCCTCCGAATCCGTAGCCGAGATTCGAAAGCCGAGGAGGCCGGGTCGCGTCTTCATAGATCGAAGCGTAGCGCGGGTCCGCCGACGGAGCCACGCGGCGGTGGGAGCGGTCCTCCGGCCGGTAGGCGGGACGAGTGAGGCTCGGCAAGTCCACCGGCCCCGTCACGCAATAACCTGACCTCCCAACAATCGTCGAGGACTGGCTCATGCGCACCACTGCCGATCTGCACGCCGAGGACAATTCGCCGCTCGAGCCCGTCACGCGGTCGGGTCGCCTGGACGCGGGCCTTCCGGCCGAGCCGTTCGCCACGTACCGGAAGCCTCTCGAACTTGCGGCCGAGCTTGCTCTCAGCTACCTCGAGGGCATTCCGCGTCGGCGCGTCGGCGCCGACGTCGCGCTGGCCGAGCAGGTGCGTTCGCGGCTGGCGCGGCCGCTCTCGGAGATTGGCGAGGATCCCGAGACGGTCGTTGCCGAGCTCGCAGCCGCCGCCGATCCCGGCCTCACAACGATGAACGGGCCGCGCTACTTCGGCTTTGTCATCGGCGGCACGCTGCCGGCGGCCCTTGGCGCCGATTGGCTGACAAGCGCCTGGGATCAGAACGCGGGCATGCACATCACGACGCCGGCCGCCGCGGTCGAGGTGATTGCAGGCGCCTGGCTGGTCGAGCTGCTCGGTCTCGCGCCCGAGACCAGCGTCGGCTTCACGACCGGGGCGACGACCGCCAACATGACCTGCATCGCCGCTGCCCGCCACGAAGTCCTGCGTCGAGCGGGCTGGGACGTGGAGGCCGACGGCCTCCAGGGGGCGCCGCCCGTGACCGTTGTCGCGGGCGAGGAAGTCCACCCGAGTGTGATGAAGGCCCTCCGGCTCGTCGGTCTCGGGCAGAAGACGGGTCTTCGCGTCGCCACGGACGAGCAGGGACGGATGCGACTCGACGCCCTCCGCCGCGCTCTGGGCTCCGTCAAGGGGCCGGTGATCGTCGCGGTCCAGCTCGGCAACGTGAACAGCGGCGCATTCGATCCGCTTGAGCAGATCGTGCCGATCGTCCGCGAACTGCCGAACGCATGGCTCCACGTCGACGGAGCATTCGGTCTGTGGGCGGCCGCCTCACCGCGGCTTCGGCCGCTCGCCGCGGGCCTGTCGGAGGTCGACTCGGCCGCGACCGACGCCCACAAGTGGCTCAACACGCCGTACGACACCGGCCTTGCGTTCGTCCGCAACGAGTCGGCGGTCCGGGCTTCGATGAGCATCGCGGCGGCATACCTGCCCGCGTCGCCGAACGAACGAGACCCATTCGAGTACGCGCCTGAGATGTCGCGGCGCGCGCGTGGCCTTCCCGTCTATGCGGCCCTCCGGTCGTTGGGCCGGCGCGGCCTGACGGACTTGATCGAACGAAACTGCGCCATTGCGACGCTCATGGCCGAGCGACTGGCGGCCGATCCGGCCGTCCGCATCCTCAACGACGTCGTGCTGAACCAGGTCCTCGTCCGGTTCGGCGACGACGACGCGTTGACCAAGGAGGTCGTCCGGCGAGTTCAGGCAGACGGAACGCTCTGGGCCGGCGGAACCGTCTGGCATGGTTTGGGCGCCATGAGGTTGTCGGTCTCCGGCTGGTCGACCAGCGAGGCAGACGCTCTGGTTTCGGTCGAGGCGATCCTCAGAGCGCTCCACGAGGCGCAGCGAGCGTAGAGGCGATCCGCGCCCTCCCCGAGCCCTGATTCGCGTGGTCGCTCCGCCCTAGTCGGCGCCGCCCCCGGCGAGGATGCCATCGATCTCCGCGAGTTCGTCCGGCTCGAAGTCGAGCTTCTTCAATGTCCGGACGTTGTCTTCGAGCTGTTCGACCGAGCTGGCGCCGATGATCGCGGAGGTCACCCGCTCGTCGCGGAGCACCCAGGCCAGGGCCATCTGCGCCAGCTTCTGGCCTCGGCGCGTGGCGATCGCGTCGAGCGCGCGGATGCGCGGCAGGTTCTTGTCGATCTCATCGACGGTGAGGAATCCCGAGTGGGTTGGCCGCGATCCGGCCGGCACGCCCTTGAGGTAGCGGCTGGTGAGTTGCCCCTGGGCCAGCGGCGAGAAGGCGATGCAGCCGACCTTCTCCGCGCTCAGCGCGTCCAGGAGA
>JADGQJ010000095.1 GCA_017881885.1 Chloroflexota bacterium | reverse complement strand
ACCCCCAAGCGGATTCGAACCGCTGATCTCAACCTTGAAAGGGTCGTGTCCTAGGCCTCTAGACGATGGGGGCGCGGCGCGAACGGGAGTGTAGCAGGGGATGGGGTCAGAGCGGCGCGAAGCGGGCCGAAAAGGGCCGCGGAGAGCGGCGTGGCGACTTATCCGCCGCGCTTCAGAAGCCCAGGGCAAGGACCAGCAGCAGGCCGCCGGCGAAGGCCGAGGCGGCGACGATCGCCGCGGTGCCGCCGATGAACGCCAGCAGGAATGCCCTCCGGCTTCGGCCTTCGGAAGCCGCTCGGTAGGTGGCGACGGCGCAGACGATCGAGATCGCGATGTAGCAGAAGCCCATCACGGCCGCCCCCGAGCTGAGGACCGCGATCGGGGCGGTTCGGGTTGCCAGCTCGAACGCCATGAACCCGGTGGAGCCGATCGCGGCGAGGGCGAGAATGACGAGCGCGGGCGGCGTCCTCTTGAGGCGCTCCGCGAGTGAGATTTGTGGTCGCGCGGCCTCTTCCGGTTCGTCGTCCTCGATGCCGTTGCGCTCGAGCGTCTCGTCGGCGAAGGGCTCGTCTACGAAGGGCTCCTGGGCGAACGGGTCGTCGGCCAGGGGCGGCAGCTCGACCGGTGGCGGTGGGGGCGGGACCACGGGCGGCGCAAGGGGCGGGGCAACAGGCGGCGCCACAGCCGCGGCGGGGCGCGCGTTTACGGGCTCGAGCCAATCGGTGGGCGGAGCAACAGGAGCCAACCAGTCGCTGGGTGGCGGCGAGGTGGGGCGCAAGTTCGCCGGCGCGGGCGAGACCCCTGGTTCCGCGTCGGGTGCCGGCTCGTCCTCGGGCGTCGGATCGGGCGCCAACTCGGGTGCCGGGGAATCGACCGGCTTGGGGGCCCGCGGGGATCCGCCGGACCTGACTCCGTCCTGTGTCATCGTGCCGCTGAGGGTACCAGCCCGACTCCGACTTCGGCGGAAGCGGCCTCGGCGGTACCGGCGGCGGCGGAATCGGCGTCCGCCTGACTCGGTACGGAGGCGAGCCCCGGCGCGGAGCGATGGTAGATCGCGACCGAGTATTCGAGGCGCAGATGCTTCATCTTCTCGGCCGTCTCGACGCCCGCAGATCCGAAGGCCGTCTCCAGGAGCTCGCGCGCATGTTCGGCCGACTCGAAGCTCCAGCGGCAGTGGATGACGCGGATTCGGAACCCGTCGCCAAGGAACGGCCCGTTGCGGTTGCTCCAGGCCATGTCGCGCTCGCGCTGGTGCGGGAGGAGACCCCAGACGTCGTCGCGGCCGTAGTCGTGGATGACGAGCAGCCGGCCACCCGGGCGCAGCAGCGCGCTCGCTTCGGCGAGGAAACGCGACCCGGGAGCAGCCATCTCCGACCAGGGCACGACGACGGCGTCGGCTCGGCCGATCCAGCCGGCGAGCTGCTCCGACGAGGCGTCGCACAGCGGGAATTCGAACGCGACAACCCGGGCGCCCATCTCCTCGAGCTGGCGGGCGCGGAATCCATTGCCGCAATCGAGGACGATCACGTCGCGATCGATGACGGGCCCGAGCGACTCGATGGCCGCGAGCAGTTTTCCTTCCGGATCCACGATCCGGAGGAACGCCTCCTCCAGCGCGGGCGAGGGAAGCACGATCGACAGGTCGGGCATCGAGCCTCCTAGAGGTTCGCGACGGTTTTCAACACCACTCCCGCGCGAGCCTCCAGTCCCACCCCCAGAGTCTCGTCACCGAGCGCGGCCGGGGCGAAGGAGGCGGTCCAATCGCTCCCGGGCCAGCTTACGCGCTCCACCCGTAGTCCTGCCAGCCCCGGAAGTCCAATCCGGAGTCGAATTGGTACGTCGGCGGCGTTGACTGCGACCACGACCGATTGGCCGCCGGAGCCGGTCTCGAGCGCATAGGCGACGGCCGAACCCTCGGTCGAACTTTCGGCTTCCAACAGCTTGAACCGACCACGCCGCATCGCCGGCTCGGCCCTGCGCAAGGCGATCAATCGGCCAACGAAGGCTCGCAAGTCGCCGTCTTGCAGCGCCGGATCCCACTGAAAGGAGCGGCGGCAATCGGGATCCTCGCGCCCCTCCAGGCCGATCTCGTCGCCGTAGTAGATGCACGGCGCGCCGGGGAGCGTCATCTGGATGAGCGTCGCCAGCCGCAGCGCCGACCGATCGCCGCCCGCCAGAGAGAGGAAACGCGGCGTGTCGTGACTGTCGAGCAGGTTGAGCTGCAGCTGGCTCACCGCGGGTTCGTAGGTCGTCATGACTCGCTCGAGCTGGCGGCCGAATTCGGGCCCGTCGATCGCTCGGACGTTGCGGCTGTACTCGTGCGTGTTCGCGACCAGCGCCTCGTCGAGGCGGCCGGCGCCCACGAACGAGAGAATCGCCTCGGCCAGCGGGTAGTTCATCAAGCCGTCGAAACGGCCGCCTTCGTTGGAGTGGCCGCCGTCGGAGTGGCCGCCGTCGGAGTGGCCGCCGTCGGAGTGGCCGCCGTCGGAGTGGCCGCCGTCGGAGTGGCCGCCGTCGGAGTGGCCGCCGTCGGGCGCGCCGGCCAGCCATTCCGGGGCCGGGTTCCAGATCTCACCGACGAGATATGCCTCGGGGTTCACCGCCAGAGAGCGGCGCCGGAACTCCTCCCAGAAGCCGAGCTCTTCGATATCCTCGGGCACGTCCAGGCGCCAGCCGTCGATGCCGAAACGGAGCCAGCGCTCGGTGATGCCATAGATGTACTCGCGCACGGCCGGGTTGGAGTGGTTCAGTTGGGGCAACGCGGGCAGGTCCCACCAGGCCCGGTATCCGAGCGGCGCCTTCGGTTCGGCGTGGCCCGGGTAGGCCGCCAGGCCGCGGCGCCCGGCCAGGACGTCGGGATCCAGGTGGAACCAGTCGCGGTACGGCGACCGTATGCCGTTCTCCAGGATGTGGTGGAACGGCCAGAAGCCGCGGCTGGCGTGGTTGAAGACGCCGTCGAGGATCACGCGCATGCCGCGCGCGTGGGCCTGGTCCAGCAGCTCGCGGAGGGCGTCGTTGCCGCCGAGGAGCGGATCGACCGTTTCGTAGTCGAACGTGTGGTAGCGGTGGTTCGAGGCTGATGCGAAGACCGGGTTCAGGTACAGCGCGGAGATGCCCAGCGCCGCGAGGTCGTCGAGGTGTTCGGCGATGCCGAGCAGGTCGCCGCCCTTGAATCCGTGCGTCGTGGGCGGCGCGTCCCACGGCTCCAGTTCGCCGGGCTTGGGGACGCGGGCGCTTGCCGCGAAGCGGTCCGGGAAGATCTGGTAGAAGACGGCGTCGCGGACCCAGTCGGGGCCGGTCAACGGGGCGTGGCCTTGGGTTTCGTGGCCGGCGCGGGCGCAGTGGAGGCCGCTGCGGCCGGGGCGGGCGCGGGCGCAGTGGAGGCCGCCAGTTTCGGGGCCGGGGCCGGGGTCGACTTTGGCGGCGCGGCGCTCGGCGTCGTGGCCACGGTCGGGTTCGGGGCCGGCTTTGGCGGCGCGGGCGCCGTCGAGGCGCGGATGATTAGTCGCGTCTCGAGGACCCGGTGTTCGGGCCGATCCAGGTCGGGGCTGGCAATCATCCGCAGCAGCAACCGGGCCGACTCTTCGCCCTTCTGGCGAATCGGCTGGCGCACGGTTGTCAGCGGCGGATTGGCGTGGATCGCGACGTCCAGGTCGTCGAAGCCGACGACGCTCAGATCCTCGGGCACGCGCAAGCCCGCCTCGCGACCGGCCCACATCGCGCCGATCGCCATGACGTCGCTCATCGCCAGCACGGCCGTTGGCCGCAACTCGTCCTCCCACACGCGGCGGAAAGCCGCCACTCCGCCGTCGAAGGTCGCCGGCCCGACGACGATGCGGTCGTCGGCGAGCTGGATGCCGCCCAGTTCGAGGCCCTGGCGGTAGCCGGTCAGGCGCCTCGTCGCGACGGTCTCGGTCGGGCCCGGGGAGTATTCGAAGAGGCCGGGCATGTTCGGCGGCTCGATGCCGATGACGACGAATTCGCGATGGCCGAGCCCGACGAGGTGGCGAGCGGCCGCGCGGGCGCCGACCTCGTCGTTCGATTCGACCGAGCCGTGCTCCGGGAATGCGTCGCCGTCGACGAGGACCATCGGAACGCCGGCGCGGCGGATCTGCTCGACCTCGGGGTGGTCTTCGGACAGGCCGACGGCCACGAAACCGTCGACGGTGGCACGGTCGAGGGCGCGCATCAGCGACCCGTGGAGCGGCGAGACGAAGAGCAGCCCGTAGCCGGAATGGTCGGTGACGGCCGCCACTCCCCCGCACAGCGTGGCGAAGAAGGGGTTGGCGAAGACGACGGAGAGGACCTGCGGGGTGAGAAGCCCGATCGTCATGGTGTTCTTCTGGGTCAGCATCCGAGCCACGGGATGCGGTCGGTAGCCCAGCCCCTCGGCGATCTCGCGGATCCGGGCAGCGGTCGCGACACTCAGACGTTCGGGGTTGTTGAAGGCGAACGAGACCGCCGTCTTCGAGACGCCGGCTTCCCTCGCCACGTCGGCGATGCGGGCTCGCGCGGTCCTGGCCACCACGGCTCCTCCACCGGTTCTCGGCCCCCGGGAATCTGCGGAAATCGCGCCGGACCTCAGTGCGGGAATTCGCGACCGCCGGCGCTCGGCACGCTATCCGTGGCCGCTGCGCCTGTCAACGTGGCCGGCCGCTCCCCGTGTGCCCGCGCGCCGCTCCCCCTGGCGCCGCCCGCTGCGGCCGCGCTATTCGACGCTCGCCCTCCGAGCGGACCCGTGGCAGAATCGACGTGCGCTCGGCGACCGGGCCGCGATAGGTTGAGACGGCCGAGCGGGAGGTCCGCCATGCGACTGGTCACGTTCCACCACGAGGCCGGCGACGAGCCCGGGGCACCGGACCATCGAGTGCCGGACTATCGAGTGGCGGTGGTCCTCGACGGCGGCCGCGTCCTGCCCCTCAGCGCGCTCGCCCAGATCACGCCATCGCTGGACTCGAACTTCGGCCGAATGGCGCTTGTAGACATCATCGCCCGCGACCCCGACTTCGCCCGGATTCGTGAAGCGCTCGCTGTGGCGAACCCGGGCCTGGTCGAAGCAGCCTCCCTCGTACCAGCGGACATGCACATCGGGGCCCCGATCCCGCGGCCGGGCAAGGTGATCGGCGTGGGCTACAACTACCTCGATCACATCCGCGAGCAGGGCTTGGAGCGGCCGGTTCGACCGGTGCTCTTTTCGAAGTTCGCCAATGCCGTGACGGCCGGCGGCGACCCCATCAGACACCCGGCCGGCACCCACGCCCTGGACCTGGAGGCGGAACTTGCGGTCGTCATCGGCAGGAAGGCGCACGCCGTCAAGCCGGAGCAGGGTCTGAGCCACGTGGCCGGGTACACCGTGGCGAACGACGTGACGGCCCGCGACTGGCAGGGTCAGGAGAAGGCTCTCGGGCCGGGCGAGAAGGGCGACGGCCAGTGGCTTCGGGCCAAAGGCTCGGATACCTTCCTTCCTCTCGGCCCCGTCATGGTCACACCCGACGAGTTGGGCGACGGCCGCGGCCTCTACGTTCGGAGCTGGGTCATGGCCGCCACTGGGCCAAATGCCGAGAAGCCGTTCCAGATGCAGGACGGCAGCACGGCCGACCTGCTGTTCGGCGTCGGCGAGCTCGTCTCCATCATCAGCCGGGAAGTCACTCTCGACCCGGGCGACGTCATCATCACCGGCACCCCCAGCGGTGTCGGGGTCTTCCGCGACCCGCAGGTATTCCTGGAGCCGGGCGATCTGGTCCGAGTCGAAATCGAGTCGATCGGCAGCCTCACGAACCCGATCACCGACGAAAACGGGAATGCTCCGACCGGATCTCCGGCGGCGCGGTTCATGATCGAACGACCGGCAGGGGCCGGCGAATCGCCCACGGACGAACTGGGCTCTTCGGCTCTGTCTTTCGGCCGAAACCGGGGTGGGGGCAGGCAATGATCGAGCCCGGCTCCGCGTCGGCGATCGCGGCAGCCACCTCGATCGACCTCCGCATCCCAAAGACGATGCGGGCGCTGGTCAAGGCCAAACCCGAAGCCGGGGCGGAGTTGCGTGAAGTCCCGGTCCCGCGCCCCGGCCCGGGGGAAGTGCTGATCCGCCTCGAGGCGGTGTCGCTTTGCGGAACGGATCTGCACATCTACCGCTGGGATCCGTGGGCGCAGGGCCGCATGAGCAGGTTCCTGCCCCGAATCTTCGGGCACGAGATGGCCGGCCGAGTCGTCGCTCACGGCCCCGGCACCGGTGCGGTTCCACTGGGCACACGCGTCGCGGCCGAGACCCACCTCGTCGACTGGACCTGCTACCAGTGCCGGACCGGCCGCGAGCACGTCTGCGCCAACCTCCGAATCCTGGGCGTGGACGCCGATGGCGCCTTTGCCGAGTACATGTGCCTGCCCGAACGCAATGCCTGGCCGAGTGAGGGGCTGTCCCCTGAGATCGCCGCCATCCAGGAGCCGATGGGCAACGCCGTCTTCGCCACATTCGTGGAGGAGATCACCACTGCCACGGTCGCGGTGCTGGGCTGCGGGCCGATCGGGCTTATGGCGGTGGCGATCTGCCGGTTCGCCGGCGCGGCGCGGGTCTTCGCGACGGACGTAATGCCGCACCGCCGCGAGATGGCGGCCCGCATGGGTTCGGATTGCGTTCTCGACGGCGCGGGCGACGTCGTGGCCGAGATAAGGCGCGAGACCGGCGGCACCGGCGTCGACGTCGTGCTGGAGATGAGCGGCGCCGAGTCGGCGATCCACCAGGCGTTCGAGATGACGACCAACGGCGGGCGCGTCTCCCTGTTGGGCCTGCCGTCGCGGCCGGTCACGATCGACCTCAACGACGCGATCATCTTCCGCGGCCTGCGCGTCTACGGCATCACCGGCCGCGAGCTGTGGCGGACCTGGTACAAGACGGCGGCTCTACTTCGCGAAGGTCTCGACGTCAGCCCGATCATCACCCACCGGCTGCCGCTCACCCGCTACGAGGAAGCCTTCGACCTGCTCGCGCAGGGGGTCGCCGGCAAGGTCGTTCTCCTGCCTCAGGAGGCCTGATTCGATGACCCCGAAAGCGCCGAAACCAACCGCCGGCGGGCGACCGGACCCGCTCGGTTTCCTGGCCGACGAGATCGAGGAGCTGAAGCGCCAGAACCTGTACCGCCCGATGCGGGTGCTGAGCTCGCCGCAAGCGGCCGAGGTCGTGGTCGACGGGAAGAAGCTGATCAGCCTCTCCTCGAACAACTACCTGGGCCTTGCCACGCATCCCAAGCTCAAGGAGGCGGCGCTTGCCGCGACCCGCGAGTTCGGCGTGGGTTCGGGGGCGGTTCGGACGATCGCGGGCGACATGACGATCCACGAGCAACTCGAGACCGAGCTGGCCGCCTTCAAGCACACCGAGGCCGTGCTCACCTTCCAGTCGGGTTTCGCCGCGAATACTGGCGTGATCCCGGTGGTGGCGGGCGAGAACGATCTGATCGTCTCGGACGCGCTCAACCACGCGTCGATCATCGACGGCATGCGGATGAGCAAGGCGCCCCGCGTCGTGTTCCCGCACAAGGACACGACGGTTCTGCGTGAACTGCTGGCCGAGGCGCGCGCGAATGGCCGCGTCGACGCCGGCGGGCAGCCGTATCGCCTGATCCTCGTCGTGACGGACGGCGTCTTCAGCATGGACGGCGATATCGCGCCGCTGCCCGAGATCGTGGCCGCGGCCGAGGAATACGGCGCGGCGGTCATGGTCGACGACGCCCACGCCTCGGGCGTGCTGGGCAAGAACGGTCGCGGGACGGTGGACCATTTCGGGCTGCACGGCCGCGTCGACATCCAGGTCGGGACGTTGAGCAAGGCGCTCGGCGTGCTGGGCGGCTACGTCGCCGGGAGTCGGGCTCTTCGCGACATGCTGATCCAGCGGGCTCGCCCGTTCCTCTTCTCCACCTCTCATCCGCCGGCCGTGGCCGCGTCGTGCCTTGCCGCCGTCCATGTCCTTCTGGAGGAACCCGAGCTGATCGATCGGCTGTGGGCGAACACGATCTACTTCAAGGGCAAGCTGCGCGATCTCGGCTTCGACACGGGCGCTTCGGAGACGCCGATAACGCCGGTGATGATGGGCGACTCGGCGACGGCCGTCCGCTTCAGCCGAAGGTTGTTCGAGGAGGGCGTCTTCGCCCAGGCGGTCGTCTATCCCACGGTCGCGCTCGATCGGGCGCGCATTCGAACGATCGTGACGGCGGAGCATTCGAAAGAGCAGCTCGATCGGTGCCTGGCGGCTTTCGGGAAGGTGGGCCGCGAACTCGGGTTGATTTCGGGCTGAGTGCCGGCGCCTCGCCGTCTCCTGACGCGGTGGCGTCATGTGGGGCAAGATTCGTGGCGTGACAGACATCAAACCCGCAACCGCTGCCCCGCGTCCGCCTGCCCAGGCGTTCGACATCCCGCTCGATGCCCACCTCCATACCGATCTCTCGCCCGACTCGGGCGTCCCGCTCGAGCTTTACTGCGCCCAGGCTGCCGAGCGCGGCGTCCGCGAGATCGCGATCACGGATCATCTCGACTTCATGCCCGGCGCGCCGGCCTATCAATACGCCTCGTACGGGCACCGCGAAAAAGTGGTTCGCGACGCGGGGGAGCGGTGGGCCGGCAAGGTCATCGTCCGCTTCGGTGTCGAGCTGACGTACGAGAGCCGTTACGAGGACCAGATCCGCGAACACCTGGCCACCCATTCGTACGACTACACGATCGGCTCGGTCCACGGCATGTCGGACGGGCCGTACGCGAGGGGGCGAATCGTGTCGTTCGTGGCCGGCAAGTCGCTCGCGGAGGTCGTGGCGCCGTACTTCGCGGAGGTCGCCGCGGCGATCCGGAGCGGCCTCTTCGACACGCTCGGCCACATGGACATGTGCAAGCGCTGGCTGGTGCCGTGGTTCCGGGCCGCGGACTTCGCGGCCGCGCCTGAGCTGTACGAGCCGCTCCTGGTCGCGCTCGTGGAGAGCGGCACGGCTCTCGAGGTGAACGCGTCGGGGCTGCGCCATCCGACTGGGGAGACGTATCCGGGGCCGTGGGTCGTGGCCCGGTTCCGCGAGCTGGGCGGGCAGCGGGTCACGGTCGGCTCGGACTCGCATCTGCCCAACTGCTTCGCGTTCGGGCTGGAGGAAGCCTGCGAGATCGTGGCCGCCGCGGGCTTCGACCGGTTGACACTCGAACGGGCCGTGGACCGCGGCGACCTCGTCCTGCCGGAACGGTTCCGACGGTAGGTCGTCCGCCGAGTTGACGTCTGGCCGACACCGCGGCATAGACGGCGCGGGTAACCTCTTCCGATGGAACTGATCGTCATCGGGGCCGGCCCCGCCTACACCGACCGCCGAGGTGCCACTGGGGCGAGCCACCTCGTGCGCGCCGGGGGCGGGGGCGCGGGCGCGGGCGCGGGCGGGAACGGGAGCGGCGGGGCCGGGGGCGGGGGCGGGGGCGAGGGCGGCCACTCTGGCGCGGGCGCGGCGCTCGGGGGCGGCGCGGCGCTCCTGCTGGACCTGG
>JADGQJ010000205.1 GCA_017881885.1 Chloroflexota bacterium | reverse complement strand
TCTTGTGCTGCTCCAGGAACGCCGGCACGGCCTCCAGCCGGGAGGTCAGCGACGCGAGCCGGTCCTTGAGTGGGGCGAAATCGCGGGCGAAGACCGAGAAGAGGGCGTCTCCGACAGCGTCCATGGCTGTCGAGCGCCGCTCCCAGACGCGATGCGTCTCCATGTCGAAGAGCCCGCGCCGGACATTGTGGAGGGCCAGTTCACGCTCGAAGCGGACGCTGTCCGACAGCTCGGCCGGCTCGATCGCTTCCACTTCGCGTTCGAAACGGTGGGCGTCGGCGATCTCCTGCGTGACGGCGTCGCGCGTCGCGTCGTCGAGGCGGTCGTCTCCGTCGTGGAGGCCGACGTACGTGCCCATGATCGGGTGCTGCTCGACCATCCGCCGGAAGTCGGCTTCGACGATGCTCCAGAAGTGGTCGTCGGCGGGGCCGGCGGTCGGCTTGGAAGCGGGTCGAGGAAGAACTAGCTCTGCCATGTGAGGCTTCTCCCGATGCTGGATCGTGGCCGGGTCAGGTTGTCGGCGCCGTCGCTGCCGCAGCGGCTTTGGCCGACGAGGTTTCGCGCAGGGCCGCTGTGCAGGCGGCCAGAACGCGCTCGACATCAGTTGCGTCGACGCCGTAATGGGTCACAGCCCGGATCGTGCCGTGCTGGTATTCGACCATGAGGATGCCGCGGCCGCGAAGAGCTTCGAGGAATTGAGCCCGGTCGCGGCGGACGCGGAAGACGACGAAGTTTGTGTGGACGCGGCCCGGATCCAGGGGCCCGGGTTCCGGTTGGGCGAGACCGCCCGCCGATTCGATGCCGTCGAGCCGGGCAAGCCCTTCGGCCAGCGCGCGGGCGTTGGCGTGGTCTTCTGCCAGGCGGTCGATCATCCCGTCCGGGCCGTCGCTCAATGCAACGAGACCGGGCGCGGCGAGGACCCCGACCTGGCGCATTCCGCCGCCGACGAGCTTTCGGCCGCGGCGGGCTCGCGCGACGAAGTCCTTCGGTCCGACGACGAGCGAGCCGATGGGGCAGGCGAGGCCCTTCGACAGGCAGAACGAGACCGAGTCGGCCGGCGCGGCGAGATCGCGCGGCTCGAGGCCGAGCGCGACTGTGGCGTTGAAGAAACGCGCCCCGTCGACGTGGAGCGGAACGCCGTGAGCCTGCGCGATGGCGGCGACCTTGTGGGTGTAGTCCAGGCTCAGCGGCCGGCCCATCGAATGGGCGTGCGTATTCTCGATGGCGACGAGACCGCTGATAGGCTCGTGGAGGTCGTTGGGGTCGCGGAAGGCTTCCTCGAGCTCGGCGAGGTCCCATGTGCCGTCCGCGCGTTCCGCCATCTGCCTGATGGACGTCCCGACCACGACGGCATGCCCGGCCTGCTCGTCGTTGACCATGTGGGTCGAAGCGCCGGCCATCGTCTCCTGGCCGCGGCCGAGGTGCCCCAACTGCGCCACGAGGTTGCCCATCGTCCCGCTGGCCACGAAGACGGCGGCCTCCTTGCCGAGCAGTTCGGCGGCGCGCTCTTCCAGGGCGTTCACGGTCGGGTCGTCGCTGAAGACGTCGTCTCCGAGCTCCGCCTCGTACATGGCCTTGAGCATCGCCGGACTTGGATGTGTGACTGTGTCGCTGCGCAGATCGACGATGCCGCCCCGGTCACTGGTAGTCATGGAGGCGAGTATATGTCGGCTGGCTTAGCCGGCTGTTCTCGGCGGCTTGGGCCGGCCGGTCGACCCGGATTCCTGAGCGCTCAGACACGCCCGCCGCCGCATGCTATCCTCCACCGTCGGCGCTGGGCTCGTGGTGTAGCGGCCTAACATGCCAGCCTGTCACGCTGGAGATCGCCGGTTCGAATCCGGTCGAGCCCGCCATCGCCTTCGAATTCTCTAGCCCCGTCCCCGCCCGGACGCGGGCTTTTCCTTTTCCTGTGCCTCGCGGAGGGCCGAGAACGGCGTGCCAAACGGCCGGCTCTGACGCACACTAAGCGCGCTGGCGCGAGGGTTTGGCCCCGCGCCGCCCGAGAGTGGAGGCACTGAGTATGAGCGGCCGCGTGATCGTGGTCGGCTCGGTCAACATCGACCTTGTCGCGCGAGTGCCCCATTTGCCCCACCCGGGCGAGACGGTCACGGGCGGCAGCTACGACCGGCACCATGGCGGTAAAGGCGGCAACCAGGCCGTAGCGGCCGCGCGGCTGCGGCGCCCGACGCTGTTCATCGGCGCGCTCGGGGACGACTCGTTCGAGGCGGAGGCGCGCCGGGCGCTTGCGACCGAACGGGTCGACGTCTCGATGGTCGCCTCCCTGCCGGGTCAGGCCACGGGGATGGCCATGATCCTCGTGGATGCAACCGGCGAGAACCAGATCGTCGTCATCCCCGGCGCGAACGGCGCCATCGAACTGGGCTACGCCCGCGACAGCCTGAGCCGGCTGGGGCCGCTGACCGGTGACGTCGTGCTCCTGTGCAACGAGGTGCCGCTCCACGTGGTCAGAGAGGCGCTCATCTGCGCCCGTGCCGCCGGCGCCACCACAATCCTGAACCCGGCTCCGGCCACGGGGATCGACCGCTCCGTATTCGCCCTCGCCGACATCATCACCCCCAATCGCAACGAGCTCTCGATGCTCCTCAATACAGAGGCGCGCCGGACCGGCCGCAGAACCGATGCCAGCCAGGAGATCCCGTCGCGAGCGCGGCTCCTGATCGAGGCCGGACCGGAGGGTCCGGGTGTACGCAAAGCGGTCATCGTGACTCTCGGCGCGGCCGGAGTGCTCGTCCTGGAGCGGGTGGGCTCCGGGCTGGACCGTGTCGAGTCGCCATATTTCGGAGGCGCATCGGCATCCGTCGCGGCAGCGCCTGCTCCTACGTCGGCCGCGGTGGGTGTGGCCGCCGGCGAGGAAGGGGACGGCGTGCGGACCTGGGAAGTGCCGGGTGAACGCGTCGCAACCGTCGACTCGACCGGAGCCGGTGACGCCTTCAACGGGGCCCTGGCTGCCGCGATCGCGGAGGGCAGGCCCCTCGCCGAAGCGGTCCGGCGGGCCGTTGCCGCGGGCGCGATCGCGACCACGCACGTCGGGGCGCGCGAAGGAATGCCGACGGCCGCCGAGCTCGAGGAGTTTCTGGCGGCGCGTTAGTGTCGTCGGATGAGATCGCGGCGGGCGGCCGCGGCGGGCGGCTGCGTGCCCGCGCCGGCCCAGGCTGGTTTCAGGGCGGTTGCAAGGACGAGTCGGGTACCATATGCGGACGTTTGGGGCGGGCACCGCTGTTTGCCCGCGCAAGTCGAAGGC
>JADGQJ010000094.1 GCA_017881885.1 Chloroflexota bacterium | reverse complement strand
CCCGCCGTCGTCGGGGCCGCGAGCCCGCTACGGGAACGTGATCGTCGTCGTCAGGTCAGGCCGGCCGTTGTCCGGGCCGGAGTTCAGAACCTGTATCTGGTACGTCCGACCCGCCGCCACAGCCTTGGAGTAGGCCGGCGAGATCGCTCCAGAGGCCGGATACGTTGCCTGGCCGACCGCCGACCCCGGTGTCGCAGTGACGTCGGTCAGCGTCAGCTCCGCATTCGTGACCGCGGGCGGCCATGCAGCGACGACGCCGGCCGGCCCGGCCGCCCGCGTCTTGAACGTGGCCGTGAAGCCCCGCACAGAGTCGGGGTTAGGAGTCCCCTGGAACCGACCGTGGCTGAGCGTGATGGCAGGCGCCTTCGTGCCCCATGTGAAAGCCACGTCCGCGACCGAAGTCGCGCCCGCATCCGTGGCGACGATCGTCACGATCCATTGGGACTGGTCCGCGGCGGACGGAGCCCTGGTGAAGAATCCCGGGGTTGCGCCGGTTACGCAACTCTGCTGACCGCCGTTCACCTGGAGGCACAGCTTCAGGTTCGTCAGCGGCGCGGCACCGACCACCTGCGCCGAGACGGACCCAGGCCCGTCGGTCGTGAACGCAAAGGTTCGCACCGTGCCGCCGGAGTCGGCCGCGGAATCGATCATCAGGTCGCGGAACGTGATCGTCGCGGGCGACGCAGCTCCGCTCACCGGCGGAGCGGGCGTGGACGTGTCGGTGGCAGTCGGGGTCGCGCCGACCGACGACGTCGGCGCGGGAGTCGCGGTTATGCCGGGAGTGGCCGTGGCGGAGCCGGCCGGCGTCGGCGACGCCGAAGCCACGCTGACCGGCGGACTCGCGCTGCCGTAGGCAGAGCCGGAACCGCGGTTCAGGGCCGAATAGACGAGTTGGCCCGTGGCCCCCAGGAGGATTGCGAGGACCAGCCCGAGCCCGAGGGCGATGTTGCGCCAGCGTCCGGTGGCCGCGCCACTCGGTCGGACACGGGGGTTCGGGACGGGGTCGGCGGCTTGGGTTCCCGCGCCAGCATCGACGGCCCACCATTGCGGGTCCGCGCGCCGCTCCGTTGGCCCGCCCGGATTTCGTGCGCCGCGTCCCGGCGCTCCTCTGGTCGCGCGTCGAGAGGTCGAACCTGCCGAGTCCGAATCTCCGCCGACCGGGCTATCGGCCGACGGCCCCTCGTTCGGTGAGTCCTCCAAGCGTCCTCCTCGTCAAACGGCCGACCCGGCCCCGGCGCACGCTCTCGAGCGTGTCCCTACCAGAAGATCGGTCGCGTTAGTTCACGCCAAGAGCTCCAGTGAGCCGAGCGGTTACGGAATCGACAGCACGGCCGTCAGGTCCGGCCGCCCGCTGTCGGCGGAGGTGTTCCGCAGCGAGACCCGGAAGCTCTTGCCCGCGGCGACATTGAAGCTGTAGCCCGGGGTCCCGAGGTTCGTTGCGCTCGTGAACTGCTTCTCGTCGAGGATGCTGGCCGCGGAAGAGTTGAGATCCTCGGTCGTGACCTTCACGTTCGTTGTGATGACGGTCCACGAAGCCGCGACGGTGACAGGCCCGGCAGAGACGGTCTTGAAGGATGCCGTGAAGCCGTTCTCAGTCACGGGGACGTTCGGGCTTGAGCTGCCCTGCAGCCGACCGTGCGTGAAAGTGATCTTGGCGTGGAAGGTCGGCCACGAGAAAGCCACGTCGACGGTAGGTCCCGTGGCAGCCGGCCCGATCAGGGTGATGACCCAGACCGAATGCGCCGTATCCGTGAAGGCGCCCTTGTACGTGACTCGGGTGCCGAGCCGGCAGTCGGGCTTGGAGTCATCGACCTTGGCGCAGATTCTCGTCGTCGCCTTGGCCGGGGCCGACTTGGTGATCGCGATTCCGACCGGACCCGAGCCGTCGGTCACGAAAGTGAACGTTCGGGACTTGCCCAGCGGATCCGACGAGCCGTCGAGCGCGACGTTGTTGAACGTGACCGAGGCGATCGGAGCGTTCGGCGGGAGTGTGGGAGTCGGCCCGTTCGAGGGAATCGGAGAAGTGCCGGTGGACGGCGATGGCGCGGGCGAGCCCGAAGGTCCGGAGTCGGTGCCGGATGGATTCGCACTGATCTCGGAGCTGGGAGATTGCGACGACGTGGGGGATTCGCCCGAGGTAGCCAGCAGGGCTCCCGCGGCGATGATCAAGACCACGCACGCCACGCCCAGCGCGGCTGACAGTTTGCGCCAACTCGTGTCGTTCACCTAGTTCTCTCCTCCGGTCCTCAAGCTGCGGGTCACAAGATACCTCCTACGGGCATACGAGAGGAAACCGCCGGGGCTCCGTGACTCTCGGCCGTGCACTCGGCTACGCTGCCACGATGCGCCGACAAGGCCAGCCGGACTGGCGTCTGCTCCTCCTCCTGTACTGGATCACCTCCTTCGTCGAGGGCTACGGCGTTGCCCAGGTGTACGCCTTCCTGCCGAACCGGCTGCAGGAAGTAGGCATGTCGACGCCCGATATCGAGCGCTTCGTCGGATTGCTCGGCGCGCTCTTCTTCCTCACAGGACTCCCACTCATACCGCTTTGGGGCGTCTGGGCGGACAAGTACAGCCGCAAGGCGGTGATCATCCGCAGCGCGCTCGTCGAGGTGGGCGTCTTTGCCGTGGTGGCGGCGAGCCGCGAGCCCTGGCAGCTCGTCATCGGCGTGATGCTCGTCGCTTTCCAGCTGGGCAACACCGGAGTGATGATGGCCGCCATCCGGGACGTCACGCCGTCTCGGCGGCTCGGCCTGGCCATGGGGATCTTCGCGGCGAGCAGCCCTCTCGGATTCGGGGCGGGCCCCGCCCTCGGTGCCGTGATGATCGAGGTGCTGCACATGACCAGCGGCAGCGTCTTCGCGGTCGCCGCGATCATGTCCGCCGCCGTCGCCTTGATGCTCGCCGTCGGTTCGAGCGAGGTCCGGCCCGAGGTCGTGCCCCAGGGAAGCGTCCTGAGGTTGGCCTTCGGTGCCGTGCGCGGAGTGTTGTCCGACCGGATAGTGCGCTGGCTCTTCGTGATCTATGGAATCGTCTTCCTGGGGCGCCAGATGTCGACGCAATACCTCACCCTGCTCGTTCACGACGTCGAACACACACCCTTGGGGGCTGCGTGGTCGGTGGGCCTGGTGCTTGGCGTGGCCACGATCGTCGGCGCCGCTCTCTCGCCGATAGGCGGTTGGATCGCCGATCGGGTGGGCTTCCGGACCGTCATGGTCGTGAGCATGGGGGGTCTTGCCCTCTCATTTGCCGGCCTGCCGCTCGCCCCCACTGCGGCCTGGATGGCCGTCGCCTATGCCCTTGCGGTCGCTTTCCAGGCGACGATCGGGGCGATGATCTCCGGTTTGCTCGCGACGGAGGTTCCGGCCGAGCGCCGCTCGGCGACGCTCAACCTGGTGTTCCTGCCGCTCTACCTCGGCGGGATCGTCGGACCGGCGCTGGGCTCCACGGTCGTCGGCACGGGGTTGCGGTCGGTCTTCTACCTGGCCGCGCTGGTTCTGGCGGGTGGCCTGGTCGTGGCCATCGTGTTCGTGCGCCGCAAGTGGAGCGCGGCGGCCGAGCCTTCGATCGGCGCGCTCGAAGGACGGGCCGAGCCCGCCGACTGATCACGCGGCGAGGTCGTCGCACTGTTGGACGGCTCGCGCGGCCCGGCTTACGTTGTGTCGATCTGCCGGAAACCCTGGATCAGTGACCCAGGGCCGGGACGTCCATCTCGGCCGGGCCGACATATCGGGCGTCCGGCCGGATCAGCTTGTCGGCAGAGGCCTGCTCGATCGCGTGTGCGCCCCAGCCGGCCATGCGCGCAAGCGCGAAGGTCGGTGGGAAGAGGTCCGGAGGAAGACCGACGCCCTGCAGCACCGCCGCGGCGTAGTACTCGACGTTTGTCTTGATGACCCGGTCCGGCTTCAGTTCGCCGAACACGCGCAGGACCACGTCCTCGACCTTGACGGCCACGTCCAGCCACTCGGCCATGTCCGACATGCCTTCCGCCACTTTGCGGAGCGCGGCGGCGCGGGGGTCGTAGGCGCGGTAGACGCGGTGGCCGAAGCCCATGATCCGGTCGCCGCGCTCGATGGCTTCGCGAACCCAACGCTCAGCGTGGTCCGGAGAGCCGATCTCGTGGAGCTGGCTCACGACCTCGGCCGGGGCGCCGCCGTGGAGCGGGCCTTTGAGAGCGCCGATCGCACCGCAGATCGCACTGGCCAGGTCGGATCGGGTCGAGATGATGACGCGGCATGTGAACGTGGAAGCGTTCAGTCCGTGCTCCGCGCCGACGATGAAATAGGCGTCGAGAGCGCGCGCGTTCGCGGGATCGGGGTCGACACCGGTCAGCTGCTGCAGGAAGCCGCCCGCCAGAGAGAGCTTCGGGTTCGGGGCGACGGGCTCGAGGCCCTGGCGGAGGCGATGGAATGCGGCCAGCGCCGAAGGCGCGAACGCGGTGAGCTCGCGGGCCTGGTCGACCGTGGGCGGCCAGTGCGGCCGGCGCCACGCGCCCCACACGGAGACGGCGGTGCGCAGCGCGTCCATCGGGTGCGTGTGCCTCGGGAGTTCGTGGAGGGCGCACATGACGGGATCCGGAACCGGTGCGGGAACGAGCTTCGCGGACTTGCGCCACTCACCGGTCCAGAGCAGCTCGGCCACGCGGCCGTAGGTGCCCTTCTCGACGAGCTGTCCGATCGGATAGCCGCGATACAGCAGCCGGCCGTTTGCGCCGTCCACGTAACCTACGGCTGTCTCGGCGGCAATGACTCCCTCAAGGCCGGGTGAGTACGGCCGCTCGGTCTTCGGCGGTGCGCTGGGCGCGGGCTTGGCGGGCGCTTCTGCCACGGGCGCGTCGACGCTGGGGGCGGCGGCCTTGTTGGGAGTAGTCGTCATCGTGCCCTCCTTGGGGCCTCTGGTGGTCGCGGTCACTGGGCCCCGGGGTGGCAGCTCTCCCCGCGGGCGATTTGTGGGACGCATCCTACCGCGACGGTGGATAGAGTCGTTGCTCATCTCGAAATTGTCCCGCCCGATGTGGTAGGGCGGCCCACGGCGGGCGCGGGACCGGCCTTACCGAGACCGGTGATGCCCACTCCGATCGTTGCCTTCGAGAGCGTTGAGGATGAGGCGGATCGCCGTGGCTCCGAGGAAGGCAACCACGAGGGCGCCGAAGAAGCCGTTGGTGGTGCTCATGTGCAGCTCCTCAGTGGCGAACCAGCCGCCGAAGAGTCCGCCCAGGATGCCGAGAATCGTGTTGCCGAGGCAGCCCTGCGGCCCGCTGCCCCTTACAACCGCGCTGGAGAGTGCCCCGGCCAGCAACCCGACGACTATCCAGCCGAGGACGTCCATGTGCGGCACGATCGAACCCTCCTGCATGGCTGCGATTTGGGGGTCGAGGCTGCCGCTCGACCGCTGGGTTCGATGATACCGGTCGCGCCGGTGGCGAGCGGCAGAACCGTCGCCACCCGGCGCCTCAGCCCGGCTCGCCCGTCGACCTAGAAGGCGTCCTTCCAGGCGGGCATGGTCTTCATGTATGCGATTGCCTTCTCGCGTGCGGCCTGGTAGTCGAGGCCGTCCTGGCGCATGGTCCACTGTGTGAAGCGCTCGAGGCGCTCGTCGCGTGGCGGCAGGTTGCCTTCGGGGGCGCAGTATCCGCAATAGGGGATCGCGAGATTGGCTTGGGCGTGGTCCTCGGCGCCCGCGAGCGGCATGCCGCAGGATTCGCAACTGATCACAACCGTCATCGAGGTGTCCTTTCGCTTGGTTTGGCGGCGTCCGATGGGAAGGCCGCTGGTGGGTTCGGGGTGGATTCGGCGGCGGCGAGCAGCTCGAAGCCGCGGACGACGATGGCCCGCTCCGCCGGAGACAGGGTTGCCATTGTTTCGGCGATCAGGTCCGGGGCCAGCACCTGGCCGACCCGGGAGACCACGTCGCGGCCCGCGTCGGTAAGCCAGACGAGAACGCGGCGTTCGTCGCGCTCGTCGCGGATTCTGGCGACGAGCCCCTTGGCCTCCAGGCGCTGGAGCAGCTCCGAGACGGAGTTGCGCCGCAGGCCCATGTGCTCGGCCTGTTCGCCGACCGTCAGCGGTCCGCTTTTCGCAAGATGCTGCAGCACCTCGAGAGCGCGGCGCGTGACGGGCAGATCCGCTCCCCGGACTCGCTGGGCCCAGTGGTAGCGCCGATAGACCTCCGGGAAGAGGCGGGCTACTCGCCGGGCGGCCTGCGAGGCCGTGAGCTCGGTCGGGCCGGTCGCGTTGCCCGGCTCGGCTTCGCTCGAATTCGGAGTGGTTCTGCTCGTGGCGATCATGTCGCTACGACTATCTTCGCGACGCCGGCCGCCGTCAACGGATCTGATCGGTCGCCACGACATATCGGCCCGCCCGGGCGGGCTTCCGGAGGCGTCGTGTGTGCCGTCCGGCAGAACGAACCGATATTGGCGTGACAGTCTTCGTCCGGGCGGCGCATATTGCCCCCTGAACGAGTGGGCCGGAAAGTCGAGCAGCGGCCCGCCACCCCACCCATCAGCGTGGAGGCGCGGATGTACCCTCGCCGCCGCTGGGCCGTCGTATTCGGGGCGATCCTTCTCGTCGGAGTCGCGGAGGCGCTCAGCGATTCGGCGCTCGACGCGATCCTGCCGTTTCCCCTCAACACCATCATCGTCCTGGGAGTCGTCGCGAGCGTCGCGATCGTCGCCGCGTGGTATGCCTTCCGACTCATCGACCGGCTGATGAGCGACCTCGTCCACAGGCACGAGGCCCTCCAATCGCGCAACGCTGCGCTACGGGCTGTCTACAACGTCAGCCTGGCGGTCTCCGGGCAGGGCGACCCTGAACAGACGCTCACCGCGATCGTCGGCTACGCCCGCCGCTTGCTACGGGTGGACGCCGCCCTCCTGGCCCTGCGGGGCCCCGAAGACGAGGTTCGACTGCGGGCGTCGAGCGCCGCACCGGGCGTGCTGCTCGACGCCGCGGCCCCGGTCGTCGCCGGCCCGCATCGATCGACGCCGGCTTCCGGCGGCATCCCAGGCAGCGACCTGTCTCGCTACCTGGCGCCCGGTTATGCCATCAGGATCGAAGTGGCGGTCGGACACGGTGAGACGCAGGTCGGATCGATCGGCCTGGCGACTGCCCGGCCGCGCCGCTTCTCCAGCGCGGACATGGAAACGCTTTCCGCGCTTGCCACGCAGGTGGGCCTGGCCCTCGAGGCGGCCCGTCTCCGCGACGAGTTGCGAGCGATGGCGGTACGGGCCGAGCGCGAGCGGATCGCCCGCGAAATGCACGACGGCATGGCTCAGGTGCTCGGGTACGTCAATACCAAATCGCAGGCCGTCGAAGAGCTTCTGGCCGCCGGCCGCGTCGCCGAGGCGGGCAAGCAGATGTCCGAACTCGCGGCGGCCGCTCGATCTCTGTATGTGGACGTCCGAGAGGCGATTCTGAGCCTCTCGCCGCCGGTCCTTCCCGAACGCGGACTCGCCGCCGCCCTGGAGGAGTACGCCGCGCGATTCGCCGAATCGTCCAAGCTCGCGGTCCACTTCCGCGCAAGCCCGGAAGCGAAAGGCGTGTCGCTTACTCCGGAGGTCGGGGCCGAGATGTTCGGTGTCGCCCGCGAGGCGCTGACCAACATCCGCAAGCACGCCCATGCGCAGAGGGTCACGGTCGGGTTGACGGTCGAGGAATCCGAGATGCTCCTTCGGATCGCCGATGACGGGGTTGGATTCGATTCGGAGCACGCCGGCTCGGGACCCGAGAAGTGGCCTCACTTCGGCCTGTCCGGGATGCGGGAACGAGCCGAGGCGGTCGGCGGTCGCGTGGCGTGGCAGAGCCGGCCGGATTCCGGGTCGGTCGTGGAGATGCGTGTGCCGATCTCGCTGGCCCGCAACGGAGGCGACGTTCGGCTACCCGGCCCACCTGACGGGGCAGCCGGTCGTTCGGGGGGGCACCAGGCGGTCCAATCTTCCGTACCTACCCATTCCGAGGCAGACTAGGCAAATGCGAACCTTGCTAGTAGATGATCACGCACTATTCCGCGATGGCGTCGCGTCACTGCTGCTCGCCTGGGGCCACGAGGTCGTGGGTCAGGCTTCAGATGGCGCCCAGGCGATCGAACTCGCGGATTCGACTGCGCCCGACGTCATCCTGATGGATGTCAGGATGCCCAACGTTTCGGGCCTCGAGGCGACCGCCGAGATCAAGGCGCGCCACCCCGAGGTGGCCATCGTGATGCTCACGGTCAGCGAGGAGGAGGCCGATCTCTTCCGCGCCATCAAGGCCGGTGCGCAGGGTTATCTGCTCAAGAATCTCGAAGCGCCCCAGCTCCGCTCGATGCTCGAGGGCGTGGCGCGCGGCGAACCGGCGATCACACCGGGCACCGCGGCGCGAATCATCGACGAGTTCCTGCTCTCGCCCGGCGGCGGCGCCGCGTCGCGTTCCCAGCGGCTCACGGAGCGTGAACTCGGCGTACTGCGCCTGGTCACCGAGGGTCTCCGAAACCGCGAGATCGCAGTCGAGCTCGGCATCAGCGAGAACACGGTCAAGTTCCACCTGAAGAACATCGTCGAGAAGCTGCACGCGCAGAACCGCGCCGAGCTTGCCGCTCGAGCGGTCCGCGAAGGGCTCGTGCCGGACACCTACCGCCATGGCGGCGTGGACGGCCCTCGCCGCGACGGACCCTTTCGGCGCCGCACCCCGCTGACCTGACCCGCGCCGCTCCCCGCTGACCCGCGTTCCAACGTAGCCGATCCGCGCCCTGGCGCGCCCGCTGAGCTGCGGAGGCGGCGAGACCTACCCACCCACCTGGGTAGTAGAACTTTGGTCCTACGGCAGGTGCGCCGTCGCCCGGTACCGGCGACGATCTCGGTCAGGAATTCATACGGCCGAGGCGTCTCATGGGCTTTCGGATCCAGATCGAGAACGGCAACTGCCTGAACTGCGGCGTCTGCATGGACGTCTGCCCCGTTCAGGCCCTCGACATGACGCGACCGAAGCGTCCCGGAGTGGAGGGGTCCGGCATCTTCGGCCGGCCGTTCGACTGGATGATGGAGTACCCGGTCCAGGTCGGCGAATGCGTGGGCTGCGGCATCTGCGTTCGCGAATGCCCCACTCACGTCGTGTTGCTCGACACCGTCGAGGGCCCCACGCCGCTGGCGGCCCGCCAGGGACCGATCTCCCGGCCCGTCGACCCAGCTCCGGCATGGCAGCCGCTCGCCGACGTCACGCGCGAGTCGCTCAAGCCCGCTCGGGTCTCGCCCTGGGGCGATCTCTTCCACTGGCGAACCAGCGAACGGCCGAACGACTGGCAGGTCTGGCGGTCGATGGTCGCGGACCGCCGGGACCCTATCGCCCCGTGCCAGGAGGCCTGCCCCGCCGGGACCGACGCCGGGCGCTACGTCGGGCTCATCGGCCAGGGACGCTACGACGAGGCTTACGAGGTCGCGGCCGAAGTCAACCCCTTCCCGTCGGTCTGCGGCTGGATCTGCACGGCTCCGTGCGAGTCGGCCTGCCGCCGCGGCACCCTCGACGAGCCGATCGCCATCCGCCGCCTCAAGCGATTCGCGACCGAACAGGGCAAGCTGCCGCCGGTCGCCCCGCCCGCGAAGAAGCGCAATGAGAAGGTTGCGATCGTCGGTGGAGGCCCGGCCGGAATGTCGGCCGCCTACTACCTCGCCCG
>JADGQJ010000204.1 GCA_017881885.1 Chloroflexota bacterium | reverse complement strand
CCTACGCCGGAGTGACGGTCGGGTCGGCCAGGTCGAACGAATAGGCGATCAAATCGACGCCGGGCACCGGGACGAAGTCGAGTTCGGGCACGCGCACAAAGCCCATCCGCTCGTACAGCCGGACGGCGGCGGGCATCCATTCGCCGGTGTGCAGCACCATCCGTCGCCGGCCGTCGGCGCGGGCACGGGCGAGGCACCACTCCGTCAGCGCGCGACCGACGCCCCGGCCGTGATACGCCGGATCGACGGCGAGCATACGGATGCCGGCCTCGCCGTCGCGCAGTTCCTCGGAATACGGATCATCCGGGCCGGAGACGTAGGTCACGCCGCCGAGCAGCTCTCCGGCGGCGGTCGTCGCCACCACTACGCAAGAGGTCTGGGCTCGACGAGCAACGTCCCGAAGCTGGATGTCGTAGGCATGCTGCTGGGGCATGTCGTAGGAAATGGTGTGATAAGCGGCCACGGTCAGCTCGCCCAAGGCTTCGTATTCGTCGGGGCGAACGGGGCGGATCAGGAACGTGGTTGAGGTCGTGTTCACGACGGCAGCGTAACCCCTCGGACGCCTCGGCTGCCGGTCGACAGACCGAGCTTCGGACGGTCTCCGATCGACCGCGGGCTTTGCCGGAAACGAGCCCGGATGGAGACGCCGCCGGCTCGCGGGGCGATGATTGGGACATGGCACGCAAATCGGCCGAAGGACCGCTCCTGGTATTCGGGCCGCGCTCGCTCACGTACGACTTCGGGCCCCGTCATCCGCTGAGCCCGAGGCGTTTCGGTCCGGGCATCGAGCTGCTGCGTTCGCTTGGAGCCGAGCCGGGGCTGGCGCCCGAGCCCGCGAACGACGACGAGCTCGAATGGCTGCACTCGGCCGACTATCTGGCCGCGGTCAAGCGCTTCTCGGCCGATCCGGGCAGACCGCCCGTGGCGGGCATCGGCCCGGGCGACGACCCGGCTTTCGCCGGCATGCACGAGGCCGCCGCGACGGTCGCCGGTGGGTCGATTCGGGCCATAGAGGCGATCCTGCGCGGCGAAGTCGAGCACGCCTACCAGCCCGGCGGCGGGTTGCACCACGCCATGCGGTCGCGGGCGAGCGGCTTCTGCATCTACAACGACGTGGCCCTCGCGATCGCCCGCGCTCGACGGGAAGGCTTGCGCGTGTTGTACGTCGACCTCGACGTTCACCACGGCGACGGAGTTCAAGCACTCCATTTCCACGACCCCGGCGTGCTCACGGTCTCGTTCCACGAGTCCGGCCGATCGCTCTTTCCGGGGACGGGGTCCGTGGAGGAGATGGGGGAGGGGAGCGCAGCCGGAACCTCCGTGAACGTACCTCTCGAACCGTTGTGCGGGCCCGATGTGTGGCTCGCGGCGGTGCGGAGCGTCGTCCCGGCCCTGGCTGCCGCTTTCGGGCCGGACGTGATCGTCAGCCAGCACGGCGCCGACGGCCACGTCTGGGACCCGCTGGCGCATCTCTCGCTGACGACGACTGCGATGGGCGAGGCCGCCCGGCTGGTCGACCGGCTGGCCCACCGGCGCGCCGGCGGACGATGGCTCGCGACGGGCGGCGGAGGCTACGCGATCTACCGGGTGGTGCCGCGGGCGTGGGCCTTGACCTGGCTTGCGGCCACGCATCGGGAAGCGCCGCGCCGGCTCCCCGATGACTGGCGGGCCCGGTGGGCCGGCGAAGCCGCGCGTTGGGACGACGATCCGCTTCCACTCGGGTTCGAAGACGAGGCGGGCGTTCCGTCCGAACGGTCGGTCAGCCCGGCCGCGGCTGCCGAGGCGGTCCGAACGGTCGGCCTGGTCCGAGCGCTGGCTGTGCCTGCACTGCTGCGCATGGCCGAAGAGCGAGGCTGGTGGGAGGCCGAAGGTTCGGTCTCCGACTTCGGCGTCGATGCCGCCTCCGTCCTGGATAATGGAGCGCCGACTCTCGTTGCGCCTCTAACGCTCGAAATGCTCGATCGGGTGCAGCTCGCCGCGCGATCGATAGCTCCCGCAGATCCCCGCGAGGGGTTTGGTCTGCTGCGCGCCGCACTCGCCGACGGGGCCCTCGTCGTGGGCGCCGTTGCCGGGGAGTGGCTCGTCGGTGTTGCGCTCGCGGCGCCATCGACGGTCGAAGGAGTGGATCAGCTGGCCGCGCTGGGTGTCGCGCCCGAATGGCGCCGGCACGGGCTCGCGACGTCGTTGCTGCGGGGCCTGACAGAGCAGCAGGAACGCCGCGGCCGGGCGCTCGTCGCCCTGCATACGCTCGCCGAGCGCGATCCGTTCGATCCGCTTCCCCGGGAGGTGCGCCGTTCCGTGGCGGACCGCCTGTTCCGCGCCGCTGGTTTCGTCCCGCAGCCCGCCCTGCTGCATATCAAAGCCGCCGACCCCGCCGCGTTCACGGTCGCACATCTCCCGCTCGACGCCCCCGCCGAACTCCGCTCCGCCGTCGAGCGGTGGTCGGCTGCTCTCTGAGACCGCCCTCCGCGGCTCCGGCGGCCATTCTGCGCGCAATCTCCCGTTACCCAGCGCCGGTCGGAAATATAAGGACGCTGCTCTTATATTTAGAATGAACCAATAGCAACATGCAAAGTATTAGAAAGGTCCGAGCGGACCGGGCCTTTGGGACTTATGGCACCCTAGCCAAACAGTAAGGACCTCTATATTCGATCCATCGAACAAACAGGCCGCCGGTCCTGCAGGGGTCGGCAGGCCACCATCATCGAAAGGTGTAGGGAAGCACGATGGATCGCAGCAATCGAGGAATGTTCGTTCTTCGCGTCATCGTAGGCGGCGGGTTCCTGTTCGCCGGCCTCGACAAGTTCTTCATGTGGGCGAGCGGCACGCCTTTCACGGCGGCCGGCTTCCTCAAGTTCGCCACGGGCGGCGCCTGGCTCGCCAGCGACCCCAAAGCCATCATCAACCCGACGCACGGCTTCTGGGTCTCCCTCGCCGGTAACTCGGCCCTGATCTCCGTCATCGACACGCTCGTCGTCTTCGGCGAGTGCGCCGTCGGTATCGCCCTGATCCTCGGCCTGGCCACGCGCTTCGCCGGCGTCTGCGGCGCCCTGATGATGACCTTCTTCTTCATCGCGAACTGGAGCTTCGGAAACGGCCCGTTCAACGAGCAGCTCATGTACGGTGTCGTCGCCGGCACGGTCGCATACGTCGGCGCAGGTGCCTACGCTCTCGACTCCGTGGTCGCGAAGCTCGCCATCATGCAGCGCATCCCGGTGGTCAAGTACGCCCTCGGGTAACAACCAGCAAGAACAACAGCGCAGGGAGTCT
>JADGQJ010000024.1 GCA_017881885.1 Chloroflexota bacterium | reverse complement strand
CGTCGGGTCTGCTATGCTTTTCGCCGATCGGGGCGTGGCGCAGCCTGGTAGCGCACCTGAATGGGGTTCAGGAGGCCGAGCGTTCGAATCGCTCCGCCCCGACCAACTTCTAAGCGTGAAACGGCCCATTCGGGCCGTCCTATAGCCTCCTGACGAGCGACGTCTACGCCCGCTTCACTCGCAAGTTGTCCGCGAGCGCGGCCGATCGGATGGACGCCGTGCTCGACCCGAACGGCGTGGCGATGTTCGAGCGTCCGAGGATGCGCGAGACGACGCCCAACTCCTCGCCCTGTTCGAGTAGCAAGGTCGCGCGGGCGTGTCGGAGCGCATGGAACGGCTGACCGGGAAGCCCCGCCGCCTTTAGCGCGGCCTGGAACTGCCGCTGGACGTATCCGGCGTCCAGGGGCCGGCCATCGGACGTCGTCGCCGAAGCCGCCGCGGTACGCATCAATCGACCTGCCGCCGCGCCCGGGGGGTTGGGCCCGAGCGCGGCTGGTGGGTTCTCAGAGCGTCCCCGACGCGGACCGACTGCCCATCCCGGAGAACCGGAGCGGCGACGACAGAGGCGGCGCGGGGGCCAGGGGGACTGCGACTCTGCGCTATCTGGGGACGGGTCCCCGGAGTCGCATCAGTAGGTCGAGATGACCACGTAGTAGAAGTTGTCCGCCGGCGGCGGATTCGGCAGGCCGACCGGGTCGACCGCGGGGAAGGTGATCTTGACGTGGATGCTCTTCGACGATCCGACGCACCGGCCGACGCCGAGGCCGTCCTTGCCTTTCCCCCAGTTCCATGCCCAGAGGCCGTCGCAGTCGCCCAGCAGGCTGTCGCGAACCACGAACGTGCCCGAGCTTAAGCCGAGGTTGCCTGAATCGCTCCAGATGGAGTGGTTGATATTGGTGCGGAAGGTGCCTGACCGGACCCAACTGCCCTGCACCAGGAAGTACTCGGGGCCCCCGAACCAGTAGGGCTGGGTGATGTACCAGATCTGGCCGACCTCCCGCGCCGTCGGCCCGACGCCGTCGGAGATCGCCACGAAGATCGTGGACGTCGACGGCGACGGCTTCGCAGCCTGCGCGGTCGACATGGGAACAATCGCCAGCAGCAGTGCAGAGACGACGGCCCCCATCAGCAACTTGGAGCGACGCATGGGTACCTCCCCGGGACGCTTCGCAGGTCGGTCTCGCCAGTGGCTCGGCGCGGTCCCGGCGGCCAGGGTTTGGGCCGCGCGTCATAACCCCTTGCGCTGCGAACAATTATCCCACCGGCGTATACGGCGCCCGACGCGGAACCGACTGCCCATCCCGGCGAACCGGAGCGGCGACGACATCGCGGAGCGGGGGGTCCGTGTGTTCATCTGGTCAACCTCCGTTCTGTTCTGTAGCCCTTTTCGTAGCCCTTAGAGGTTGGATTCCGGGGCTACGGAGGGACGCCAGAGGACACATTGCACGAGGGAATCGGGCCCCTGAGCGTGCCTACGTCGAAATGGGGTTCAGGAGGCCGAGCGTTCGAATCGCTCCGCCCCGACCATCTCCTCTGACTCACTGGCCGGTACATTCGCGCGCCTGGCGAGATGCGTCGCTGCGCCTCTTGGCTCGGGCCCAATATCCGCGCATCCATACCGGCCTAGGACTTATGAGGCATCCCATGTTCCTCCGCAAGACACACGGCCAGGGCCTCGCAGAGTACGCCCTGATCCTCTCGCTCATTGCCATCCTGGCAATCGGCGCTCTGTTGTTCCTCAGTACCGAGATCAACACGGTCCTCAGCTCAATCGCCCAGAGTCTGTAGTAGTCACTCGCGCATACCGGGCCGGGTCGCGGACAACGCGGCCCGGTCCTTGTTTGTGCCTGGAAATGGCCGCAGCGTCGGCACAAGTGCTATAGGCGTAAGAGCCCGCGGGGTGCAAACTCTCACCAGCCATTCTTGGCCACGCACTCATTGAGGAAACGATATGTTCCTCCCCAAGACTCAAGGTCAGGGCCTCGCTGAATACGCCCTGATCCTCGCCCTCATCGCCATCCTGGCAGTCACCGCGTTGATGTTCCTCAGCGGCCAGATCGACTCGATCCTCAGCAAGATCGGCAAGGCCCTGTAAGCGTCGTGCGCACATCGGGCTGGGTCGCGGACAACGCGGCCCGGTCCTTTCTTGTGCCTGGAAATGGCCACGGGCTCCGGTTGGGCCCGGGCCGGGGCATTCCGGCCGTCGCAGGGTAAACTCGATCGCTGATGACCGGCCGCTTCGGCCGGCCCAACGAACCCTGGACGAGTGACGATCGTGAATGAAGCGAGCGGGCGCCGCGCGCTCAGCCGGCCCGAGACCAACGAGTTGGACGAGCAGCAGCGGTCCGGCGTCGGCGATATGGATCCCGAGGAGTTCCGGGCTGCCGCCCACGCCGCCGTGGACATCATGGCGGACTACCTGGCCGGAGTAGGGAAGCGGGACGTGATGCCGGGCATCGAGCCGGGCGCTCTCCGGCCGCTCTTCCCGGCCGCGCCACCCGAGTCGCCGGAGCCGATCGAGACGATTCTGGCCGATTACCAGCGCCTCATCGAGCCGAACATCACGCACTGGCAGCATCCGCGCTTCCTCGCGTACTTCAGCAGTTCTGCGGCCGGGCCCGGGATCATCGGCGAGATGCTGACCGCGGTGCTCAACTCAAACGTGATGCTGTGGCGAACGAGTCCGGTCGGGACCGAGCTCGAACAGGTGGTGGTCGACTGGTTCCGCCAGGCTCTGGGGCTGCCGGCCGAATTCGACGGCCTCGTGACCGACACGGCTTCCACCTCGTCTCTCCTGGCGCTGGCCGCGGCCCGGCAGGCTGCCGGAATCGACGCCGCAGCCAAGGGATTGCCCGGGCGCCCGGACGTGCCCAAGCTGCGCATCTACGCGTCGGAGGAGGCCCATTCGTCGATCGAGAAAGCCTGCATGACGCTCGGGCTTGGACGGGCGGGCCTTTCGAAGATCCCGACGAACGATCGGTTCGAGCTCCGGCTCGACGCGCTGGAGGAGGCGATTGCGGCCGACAAGAAGGCCGGCGTCCGGCCGATTGCCCTGGTCGGCACGATCGGCACCACTTCGACGACCTCGATCGATCCAATTCCGGGGATGGCCGACATTGCCGCCCGCGAGGGTATCTGGCTGCACATCGACGCGGCCCATGCCGGTGCGGTGGCTCTGATCCCGGGCCGGCACGATCAGTTCGCCGGCTGGGATCGCGCGGACTCGGTGGTCACGAACCCGCACAAATGGTTCTTCGCCCCAGTCGACGCGTCGGTCCTGCTGACGACGCGAATGCCGGTGCTTCGCGATGCGTTCAGCCTCGTGCCCGAATACCTGCGGACCCTGGACCGGGAAGGCCCGATCCGCGACTACAACGAATACACGCCCACGCTCGGGCGGCGCTTCCGAGCCCTCAAGCTGTGGATGCTATTGCGCTACTTCGGGATCGAGGGCCTGCGCCGGAGGATCTCCTACCACCTCGAGCTGGGCGAGCGCTTCACCCGCTGGATCGATGAGGCGCCCGACTTCGAACGCATGGCGCCGGTGCCGTTCTCCACGATCTGCTTCCGCTATCGGCCCGGCGCGCTGATCGGTCGAGAGAACGAACCCCACATCGCCGAGGAGTTGGACCGGGTGAACATCGCGCTCATGGACGCCATCAACCGGACGGGCACGGTCTTTCTCTCGCACACCCGATTGCGCGGCCGGTTCGCGATTCGCGTCGCCATTGCCAACCTACGTACAGAGGATGCGGACCTCGATCTGGTCTGGGCGATCATCCGCCGCGAGGCCGCCGCTCTGGTCGTTTCGCCGGCCTGAACCCGCATCAACGGATGAAGCGTCGCTGGGCGGTACGATTGACCGGTGAGACTCCCCTTTGTACAAGCGCTGAGCGCGTTCCTCGTTGTCATTGCCACGCCCTGCGTCGTGATCGCGGTGGCCGTGCTGCTCTTTCTCAACCCGGTTTGGGTCGGCTTCGATCAGGACAGAAATGACGTTGTCGGCCTAACCGGGTACGCGCCGGCCCAGGTCCGGCAGGTTACCGGCAGCATCCTTTCGGACCTGGTCTTCGGGCCGCCCAACTTCGATGTCGCCGTCGGCGGCGCGCCCGTACTCGACGTCCGCGAGCGCAGCCACATGGCAGACGTGCGAACGGTGCTCATGGGCATGGGCCTGGTGGCGCTGCTGGCCGCGTTGATCCTGGTAGCCGCCGGGCTGGCCAGCCGTGGCGCCCGATGGTTCTGGAGCGCCGTGCAGGCCGGCGGGAAGGTGCTCGTGGTCGGCGTCGTCGTGGTCGGGCTGGGGTTCGCCGTCTTCTTCGAGCAGGCGTTCGAGCTATTCCACGAGATCTTCTTCCCACCGGGGACCTATCTGTTCGATCCGCGGGATGAGAAGCTCGTTCAGCTGTTCCCGGATCAGTTCTGGTCCGAGACGAGTGTCGCTCTCGCGGCAACAATCCTTGGGCTTGCGCTGATCGTCGTCTTCGCCACCAGCCGACTGCGGCGAGAACGGATCCCCGAAGGGAACGCGCCCACGACCGAAACGCCGTCGTCCGCACCGTCCGCGGGCTCGCTGTGAACACGGGGTTTCCTCTCGGCCGCTTATTCGGAACAGAGATCCGAGCGCATTGGACGTGGATCTTCCTGCTGGCGCTCGTCACCGTCGTTTTTGGGGAGGGGCTCTCAGCCCAGACGGACCAGGGCTTCAACGCAGCCTGGGGCTGGGGCACGGCGATCGTCTCTGCCGTGCTCGTCTTCGGCTCGGTGTGCGCGCACGAGCTGGCCCACGTCTGGGTCGCCCGGCGCAACGGTGTCGGCGCCAACGTGGTCGTGGTCCAGATGCTCGGCGGTACCTACGTGATGGAAACGCGGCCTCTCACATGGGGCCAGGAGCTGAAGATCGCCGTGGCCGGCCCGATCGTGAGCATCGTGCTGATGACGGTTTTCGCCGTGCTCGCCGTCGCGATCCAGCTCGGCTGGGGTGCTGCCAAAGACGTTCCACAGAGCATCGCCGCGGCGAGCTTCGCGCTGCAGGTTCTGGCTCTGTTCAACTTCTTCCTGACGGTGACGAATATCATCCCGGGCTACCCGATGGACGGTGCTCGAATCGTTCATGCAGTGGCGTGGGCAAGGTCCGGGCGCGAAGACGTCGCGACAAAGACCGCCAGCCGAGTGGGTCGGCTCTGCGGCCTCGCCATCATGGCCCTCGGTGTCTCCGTCGTGGTTCTCGTCGACCTGTTGCCGGGCGCCGCGCTTGTGTTGGCCGGTTGGTTGCTGGTCGGATCGAGTCGGATCCTCGATCGCCGGCTGATGCTCCAGAACCTGATCGCCGGTGCGCGTGTCTCCGACGCAGCTGATTCCGATTTCGCCCGGCTGCCGCCGCAGCTGACCCTGGACGTGTTCGCCGGCGAGTATCTGGGCGAGAAGCTCGGCGCAGCCGCGCTCGTCGAGCGCGGCGAGGAGCTGCTCGGACTCATCGGGACGATGCAGATACGCAAGATCGCACGCCGCAAATGGTCGGCAATGCGGACCGAACAGGCGATGGTCCCGCTGGCGAGTGTCCCGCGGACGACCGGCGATGCAGAGCTGTGGCAGGCCCTCGAGACCCTCGAACGCTCCGGCCTGGATGCGCTGTTGATCGGTACCGGGGAGCACGTCTCCGAGCTGCTGACGCGCCGTTCGGCCGGGCGCCTGATCCACGAACGGGCCGAGCAAAAGGCTCGTGATTCCGGCCTATTGCCGCAGATTCTCAAGTTGCCGGTGCGGCGAACACCACCCGCTCCACCGGCATCGCAAACGCCTCCAGCCACACCCGAGGAGCCCGCGGGCCCCTCATCTGACGACACACACGACAGCAGCGAGAGTTGAGGGCCCGATGAGTTATGAAGGCAAGCCGGGCGACGGTACATTCGAAGACGGTTCGCGGTCTGGGCGCCGCCGCAGCGGGCACGTCGACCGGGTCGGCAGGCCGCGCATGACGGACGTTACCGGTCAGCCCGTAGGCGCCCGACGGGCGGTTGCCGAGGCCGAGGTCTCGGTCTCGCACGAGACGCTGAGTGCCATCGTCGACGGCACCAACCCCAAGGGCGACGTGCTGAGTGTCGCGGAGCTCGCAGGCGTGATGGCCGGCAAGCGGACCAGTGACCTGATCCCGCTGTGCCACCCCGTGGCATTGACCGATCTACTCGTGCGCGCCGTGCCGGACCGAGCCGCCGGCTTGATCCGCGTGACCGTGGACACGGCGGCGATCGGGCCTGCCAGCGTGGAGATGGAGGCACTCACGGCCGCGGCGGTGGCGGCCCTCACGGTGTACGACATGGTGCGGGAGGTGGACCCCTCTGCCGCGATCCGCGGTATCAAGGTGCTCTCCCGCTCGGGCGGCGACACCGAAGGGTGGCAGCGCCCGGCGGAGGCGGGACCGAGTGAAGCCCCCAAAGTTCCACGGGGCGCCCGCGTGGCCGGCCGGATATCCAGTTCGCCACCACGCGGATCGGGGGGCCGCTTCCCGCCGCGCAAGTACGGGTCCTGACCTCGGCCCGCGCGCCTTGGGGTGACGCCGGGTAGTACGTTTGATCGGGCCTGCGGGTTCATCTTGGTGTGGGGCAGGAGAGAAGATCAGTAGCTAGATTAGGGTTGCGCTGCTTCCGCGAAGGAGACCGCCGTGCCCGACGCTAATGTTCTCTTGCCCCTTGTGATCTTCTTCGGCATGGGCGCCGCGATCCTGTGGCTGCTGTGGCGAGTGGTCGTGTTGGGGGGAAGAGCGCGACGGGAGACGGCATCCGGCGTAGCCACTGCGGAGATCGCGCACCGATCCGAAACGCTCCTGGGCGATCTCCTCCTCATCGTGGACGAGATGCGCCGCCGCAAGGTCGCGCCACAGGATGCCGAGCCGCAGATGGCCGCGGCGCAGGAGGCGCTCCAGCGCAACGTCGCCGAAGCCACGGCGCTGACCCGGAGCGGAGTGTGGGCCTCTTCGGCGGCCGCTCTGGTGGCAGACCTGGAACGCGCTCAACGAGCCATCGAATTCGTGTCGCACGGCGCTCAATTGCTCGCGGACGTCACCGGCGTCGACTGGGGCGAGGGAGAGACGTCCGTGAAGCGGGGCTACCTCAACCTGGTGCATGCCCGCGAGGCGATCAGGGAGCGGCGCGAGACGATCGTCCAAGCCTCTCAGCAAGAGCGCACAGGCTGGCGCGGCTGAGTCGGTCCGACGGGCCGTGATTCGCGGCGCGTCGACGGTGGATCCGGCCGCGGCGATCCGCGGTGATATTCTCCGTGCCAGGCCACGGGCATCGTGGTGGAGGAGACCGAGCCGATGCGCTGTCCGCGATGCGGCGAACGCGAAACCAGGGTCATTGACTCGCGCGACCTCGACGAGGTCAGCATCAGACGTCGTCGCGAGTGCGCTGCCTGTTCCGCCCGGTTCACCACGAATGAGCGGATCGAGGCGCCGCGGCTGGTCATAGTCAAGCGCGACGGCGTCCGCCAGGAATTCGACCGCGACAAGCTCGCCTCCGGCCTCCGCAAGGCCTTGACGCGGCGGCCGGTTCCCGAAGATGCGGCGGAGCGCGCTGCCGACCAGATCGAGGCCGAGCTGCGGGCGTCGGGTTCTTCGGAGGTCGAGTCGTCCGAGGTCGGCCGGCTGGCGATGGAGAAGCTCCGCGCGATTGACCAGATCGCCTACATCCGGTTCGCCAGCGTCTACCAGAGCTTCGAGGACCTCGAGGCGCTGAAGCGCGAAGTGGACAACTTGTACGCTCAGCGCGAAAGCGGGGCGACGGTCAAGTGAGCGTGCTTTCCGACCGCGACATCTCAGTAGCCTTGAAGGCCGGTCGAATCAAGATCGAGCCCTACGACCCCGCGGACCTGCAGCCGTCTTCGGTCGACCTCCACCTCGACCGGAGCTTCCGGGTCTTTCGCAACAACCGCTATCCGTACATCGACGTCCGCGCGGCTCAGCCCGATCTGACCGATCTGTTGTCGGTGGCCGACGACGAGTCGTTCGTCCTGCACCCCGGCGAGTTCGTCCTCGGTCAGACGCTCGAATGGACCGAGTTGCCCGACGACCTGGTCGCCCGGCTGGAGGGCAAGTCGTCGCTCGGGCGCCTGGGCCTGCTCATTCATTCGACCGCCGGCTATGTCGATCCCGGCTGGAAGGGCAAGCTCACCCTCGAACTGTCGAACGTCGCCAAGCTGCCGATCGCGCTCTATTTCGGCATGAAGATCGGGCAGATCAGCTTCCTGACGATGTCGAGCCCGGTCGACCGGCCCTATGGCTCCGCAGGGCTCGGGTCCAAGTACCAGGGCCAGGCTGAGCCGACCGCCTCTGCCTTCTTCGAGGACTTCGAAAGGGGCCGGCAAGCTCCCTCGGAACCGAGGAGGGATCGGTGACCACGCTCAACGATTCGGTTCACTGGTCGGCCGAACTCGGCAGAGGCACGCGAGTCGCGCTCATCCAGGCGGGCCACTTCCGTTCCGATGCGGGCGCGTTGCTTGGGCCGGTGCCTCGCATGATGTGGAACGACCTCGTGACCGACGAGATCGATCACCAGCACCGAATCCTCCAGGCGCTCAACTGCCTGCTCGTGGAGACGCCCGCGGGGCGGGTGCTCGTCGAGACCGGCATCGGCGATCGAATCGGGGACAAGGGCAGGGCCATGCGGGCCTACGAGGGCCCGTGGATCGTTCCGGCGCTCGAAAAGGCGGGCTTCGATCCCGAGTCCGTTGATGCCGTCGTGGTGAGTCACCTCCACTACGACCATGCGGGCGGTGTGTTACGCGCGAACGGGGATCTCGCTTTCCCTCGAGCGAGCTTCATTGCGCAGCTGGCGGAGTGGAAGATAGCAATGGGCGATAACCCACGTTTGGTTGCCGGCTATGACCAGCCGGAGCTGCGGCTGGTTCGCGATCTGGGGCTGCACGGCACCGTGGACGGTGAGGTCGAGATCCTTCCGGGCGTCACCGTGATACCGACCGGCGGCCACTCGGCCGGTCATCAGGGCGTGCTGATCCGCGGCCGGGAGAAGACCGTCGCCTTTTTCGGCGACTTGTGCATGAGGCCCTGGAGCGCCAACCCGCGCTGGGTCACGGCCTTCGACGACTTCCCGCTCGACTCGGTCACGGCCAAGGCATCGTTGTTCGCCCGCGCCGCCGATGAGGGCTGGACGATCGTGCTCTCGCACGAGCCGCTCCATCCGGTCGGGCGGCTGCTACGCGACCGCGATCGGTATCACTACGAGGCGCGATTCTAGAGGCCGGGCGGGGTCAACCGCCCAGGTCGCGACGGAATTCCCACTTCGCGTCCGTCGTCCATCGGGCCGAGCCATGCAGGTCCGCGTTCGCGCGCAACCAGGCCTCGATGGCTTGTGGAGCATCTGAACCGGGCTCGGCGACGAAATGCAACGTGCGCTCGCCGGGCATGGTCACGCGGCCGAAGTAGATGGCACGGTCGGCCAGCTTCGCCAGCAGGTCGTCCTCGCGGCCGTTTAACGTGTCGAGGCGATCGGCCGTCGGCGGCCAGTCCGGGCCGAGGGGAAAGCGGACTTCGCAGTGCCGGTCGTGAAATAGGTGGTCGATCCGCTTGAGGGCGAGATTCGCGGTCACGATCACGGGCCGGCCGCGGTTGTCCTGGCCGCGCAGGAGGCCGAAGCTCTCGGCCGAGGGCAGGGCCCTCAAGTCGGCCACCGCGTGAAGCAGTCCGGAGGGCGAAACCGCATTCGGCGGCTCCGTCTCGGCCATGTCGACCTTGCCGATCCAGCGCTCTACGTCGTCTTCGCCCAGAAGGTGATCGAGAAAGAGGAACATGCTCTGCAGGCGAACCTCGCGCGGGAGGCCGCTGTGGCCCGGATGGAACGGGACAACGTCGAGGCGGCGGCGTGACTTGTCTGCCGACACTCCGACGCGGAAGGCGTCCTCGTCAAGCTCCCACTGACCGACCTGGAGAATATGCAGCTTGCCGCCCGGGCGCGCCGGGTAATACTCCCAGACCTCATCTGCCGCAGGCGCTGCCATCAGCCACCGTTCGGTCGTGGGCCGCAGTCCGATGTCGCCTTCGGGGCTCAAGGCGAACGAGTGGTGAGAGGTTCGCCCAGGCCCCAGTTCCCACGCCAGACCTTTGTCGATCGCGTTCACTCGCTGGGCAATTTCGGCGACCATGGTGCCCACACTGCGGTCGGCTATGGCCTGGGCGACTGCATCTCGCCTTGAAGCCCACCAGGCCCAGAACGCCGTGATCGCCTTGTCGCCGCCGCTCTCGGCCTTGAACAGGGGCATCGCTCCTCCTCCGTCCGCTCTTGCGGGCAATGGTAGCCGTGGCCGATGCGTGCAATCTCGGCGGTCCGCACCGTCCGAGCCGGACCTCATCCAGCCCAGGAGGAGGTAACATCGCGCCGAGCCCCCGTAGCTCAGTGGACAGAGCGCCGCCGTCCTAAGGCGGGCGTCGTCGGTTCGAGTCCGGCCGGGGGCGCCACATCTTGGTGTAGCGCAAGGAGGGGCGGTCGTGCCGCAGTTCTATTACCAGGAACAGGCGATCCTTCCAGCCGGGGGCGCGGATTGCGTCGAGGCGGCGCGACGGACGCTGGCCGAGATGGGCGGCAAGCCGGTCGTCACCGGAGCCCGCATCTCGGGCCATTTCGGGTCCCAGGTCAAGATGCGGATCGTCGGAGGCGCTTTCTGCCCGCTGAAGTGGCTGCCAATCGAAGTCGTCGTCGACGTTCTTGAGGCGGGTGGCCAGCGCCAGGTGTTGGTGAGCACGGCCGAGAAGCTCGGCTTCGGGATCATGCTCGGCATGGAGACGAAGTACCGAACTCACTGCGCGCAGACCGCGACTTACGTCCGCGACACGATCGCGCGGCGGGTGGCCGTGGGCCAGTAGTCGCCGCCGCGCGACGGTCGCTCGCAGGACGCTCGCCGAGCAATCCATCAGGTGACAGCGGCGACCGGGCTTGAGGCGATGGACCGGAAACGGGCGTAGGCTGTCCGTCCAACGGGCCGGGTAGCGAGGTTGCCCATGCGTTTTCGAGCCGCTGCTCTCACAGTCATCGTCTTCGCGGTCGCCATGGCGTACCTGGAATCGGCCGTCGTTGTGTATCTCCAGCGTGCCCTCGATGTCACGCCGGACCGGCTCTTCCCCCTTCGCGGACCAGATACGGTCGGCGATCTCGTCGCAATCGAGGTGGGCCGCGAGTTCGCGACGCTTGTCATGCTGGCGGGCATCGGTTGGCTGGCCGGACGGAGCTGGCTGGAGCGTCTGGCGTGGACGGCCGTCGCCTTCGGCATCTGGGACGTCTTCTACTACCTCTGGCTGGCGCTCTTCATCGGTTGGCCCAACTCACCGGGCACGTGGGACGTCCTATTCCTGATCCCGGTGCCGTGGGCCGGCCCGGTTTGGGCGCCGATGGTCGTGAGCGTCGCGCTTATCGGATTTGGGTTTGCGGCCGCGCATCGATTGCGGACGGGAGTCGCGCTTCGCGCGGGGGCGCGCGAAGTCGGGCTGGGGCTGATCGGCGGGCTGCTGGTGGTCCTGAGCTTCACCATCGATGCACCTCGCCTCATGGCCGGCGGTCTGCCGGGCTGGTTCCCCTGGCCGCTCTTCGCCGCGGGCATGGTCTCGGCCGCGTACGGAGCCACCTCGGTCTTGCACCACGGAGCGCGGGAGACGACACCGACTTGAGGGCGGCGCGCTTCTGCCGATTCCGCCCTCGGGAGCAGTCGAGCCGGCCGACCGATAGCCCACCGATAGCTCGGACCCAGGCGGAGGCGCGACGATGGAACCGGGCATACGGACGGACTTCAACGAGTTGCTGAAGCCCACGCTCCTGGCGGAGCGCAGGCTGTGGGAAACGCTTGGTCGAGAGGTCGCGGCCGGGTCGTCGTATCCTAGGAACGGCGGTCAAGAGTTGGGCCGTCCGTCACGCTGCCCAGGGCCGCCGCGTCATTCGGCAGTGCCGCGGACGCGGCCAACTGGACGACGCGGAGGAAATGCGGTTGATGGTTCGGCGGTCGAGGGAACGGTTGCGGCCTCTGATTGGGGTCGGCGGCTACCTGGCGGTGTGCGTGATTCTCGCTTCGGCGGCATGGGTCACCGTCGGGACCGCAGCGGCCCGCGGTCCGGCTGGGACGCCGGCGAATATAGCTGCCGCGCCGACACTGGATGTCGCAGACCCGACCGCATCGCCGACGCCGGATCCGACGAGCACACCCTTCCCGATGCCGTCCTTCCCCGACTTTCCGACCCCCACTCCATCCCCGGGCCCATTCACCATCGACCTCTACAGGAAGGGCACCTTCATCTCGCAGGTGAGCAAGTACGCCTGCATGGCCGGCGCGACACAGAACATGCTCAACATCATCGGACCGAAGATAGATGTGACGCCGACGCGCCAGGTCGAGATCAGCCACACCATCATCGCCAACACCACAAAGACCGATAGCCACAACGGCGGCTACGGGCCGGCGGGTTGGGCCATAACGATGACCCAGCTGAGCGGCGGCCACTACAAGCTGCTGGTGGACGACTCGCTGATCCAGGCGATGAACGACGCCGCCACGGCGTTGCGCAAGACCGGGCGGCCGGTTGGCCTGCTGTCGTGGTGGGGCGCCCATTCGTGGGTGATGACCGGTTTCAAGTCCGACCATGATCCGCGCTACTACGCTGCCAACTTCACCATCACGGGCGCGTTCATCGTGGACCCGTATTACCCACGGCACAGCTCGATCTGGGGCCAGACGCTCGGGCCGGACACGTTCCGGGACATGGCGGCCATGGCACACAACTACATCGGCTGGAAGCGGCCGGAGGGCAGATACCCCGGCCGCGACGGCAAGTGGCTGCTGGTAGTCCCTTACTAGAACTCGGCCCCGCCGGGTGTCAGTCGTGACAGCCGGCGCAGCGTCCCGAGATCGTCACGTGCGAGAGGTCTACCGCAAATCCGAGCTGTGACGCCAGCGCCTCGACGATGACGGCGCCTGTTTCGGGGCGGATCTCCCAGGTCTTACCGCAGCCGCCGCAGTAGAGATGGCCGTGGACTTGATCGGGCAGGATGTGGTACTCCTCGCGGCCATCGTGCCCGTGGCCGTGCCTGACGAGCCCAAGCTCTTCCAGCAAATCGAGTGTGCGGTATACGGTTGAGGGAGTCGTGGTCCGGTCCCGCTCCTTGCAGCGGGCGATCAACGCCGAGGCCGTTACGTGCCCTTCGTGCTCCCGGAGGACTTCGATCAGGGTGCGGCGCTGGGGTGTCCAGCGCAGGCCGCCCGCGCGCAGGCGATCAGCGACCTGATCCCAGGGGCTGGCTCCCGATGCGACTTCAGCGGATGCGGTTGGGTTTGGTAGCACGCTGTGGTCCTCTCTACGCCGTCGATTGTCGCGCAAAGACCCGAGGCCGTAGACTTGCAGAGCCCGCAACATGTTGCAATAGCAAAATGTAGCGGCAGGCGGAACGACTGGAGAGCAAGCTTGCACATCCCCGACGGCTACCTCGCGCCGGCGGTGTCGCTTGCCCTCGCGGCGCCGACGCTGCCGGTCTGGGGTCTGGCGGCTCAGCGGGTCAAGAAGGTCCTGAATAACCGGACCGTGCCGCTCCTTGCGATCTTCTCGGCGCTCAGCTTCACGATCATGATGTTCAACGTCCCGGTGCCGGGCGGAACGACGGCACACGGGGTTGGGGGCACGCTTATCGCGGTCGTGCTGGGGCCGTGGGCGGCGGTGATAGCCGTGAGCACCGCGCTGATACTCCAGGCGCTCTTCTTCGGTGACGGCGGGATCCTCGCGATCTTCGCCAACTGCCTGAACATGGGCATCATCCTGCCGTTCGTCGGCTACGGCACCTACCGAATCCTCGCGGCAGGAGCGCCCACGCTGTCCACACGGCGGGCGGTTGCGGCCGGAATCGGGGCGTACATAGGAATCACGGTGGCGGCCCTGGCCGTCGGCATCGAGTTGGGCATCGAGCCGGTGCTGTTCTCGAGCAACGGGCATGCCCTTTACAGCCCATACGGCCTGAGCGAGGCCGTGCCGGCAATGCTGGCGGCACACGCCTTTGGAGCCTCGATCGTGGAGGGGCTGATCACCGGCCTGGGAGTCGCATACCTGCAGCGCCGCCATCCGGAGTATCTGACGAGCCTGCGCGGCATCTTCGCGCCGGATGTCGAGGCGGAAGGCCGACCCTCGCAGCGCCCGCTCTGGCAGTTCGGCCTGGCGACCGCTGCCGCCGGGGTCGCTGTGATGGGCGCGATCGGCTTGATCGAGGGGGGCGGCAACCCTGGTCGCATGTTCAACGCCGACTGGTCGAAGGTCGATTGGCCTTCAGTTGCGAGCATGTTGCTGGTCGCTGGACTCGCCGGGCTCGTCCTGGTTCCGACGGCCTATCTGATACTGCCGCGCGCGGTGAAGCGAGTCGGGGCGGGCTTCGTAGCCCTCGCGGTCGTCGCTCCGATCGGTCTGATCGCCCCCGGATTCGCCTACGGCGAGGGCCATGCTCAGGACGTCAAGCTCGCCTTCGGCTATGTCCCGACCGGGTTGCAGGACCTCTCGGGCATCTTCGCCGCGCCGATGTCGGGCTACAACCTGCCGCTGCCGTTCTTCTCCGAGGCGAATGCCCCGCTGTGGCACGCGGGCATCGGGTATGAGGTGGCCGGGATTCTCGGAATACTGGCCGTCGGCAGCGTGGCCTATCTAGTGGCGCGCTTGCTCCGCGGAGCGGACGGAGCGAAGCCGCCGATTTCGGCGGAGTCGGGCACATGACCGCAATTCCTGCCGGCCGCGCCACGGCGGATGGCCGCATCGGTTGGCTGGAACAGACCGTCGGCGGTATCACCGGCAACATCGAGCACGCCATCTTCACCGAGCGCCACGCCCGTTCTGATGGGTGGCTGCAGCGGCGCGATCCCCGGGCCAAGCTCGTGGGCTTTCTCATTGCGATCGTCGCGGCCAGTCTGGTGAGCTCGGTCGTGGGACTCGCCCTGCTCTACGGCGCGACGCTCGCGGCGGCCCGGGCCAGCCGCGTCCCGTTCGGTTTCTTCGTGAAGCGAGTCTGGCTCGGCATCCCGTTCTTCGCCGGAATCGTGGTCGTGCCGGCGATCTTCTTCGTGCCCGGCGAGCGGGTCTTCGATCTGGCGTTGGGGCCGGCGCATCTGGCGCCCTCGTGGAACGGTCTGGCCGGCGCGGCCATCTTCGTCGGCCGAGTTGGTGTCTCGGTCTCGCTGGCAGTGCTGATGGTGGTCACGACGCCGTGGGCGGACGTTCTCAAGAGTCTGCGAGCCCTTCGGACGCCCCAGGTGTTCGTGCTCGTCCTGTCGATGACCTACCGCTACATCTTCCTGTTCCTGCACACGGCCAACGGGATCCTGCTGGCCCGAAAGAGCCGGATGGTGGGCCGGACGAGCGGCCGGGAGCAGCGTCGCTGGATCACCGGCACCATGGGCAACCTGATGAGTCGCGCCTTCAAGATGAGCAACGACGTCTATGCCGCGATGCTGGCTCGCGGCTTCACGGGCGAGGTCCGCGTCTACAGCACCTACCGCATGCGCGTCGCCGACTGGACGGCCCTAGGCGTCACGAGCGCCTTCTGTGGCGTGGCTATCCTGGCGTCGCGGATCGTCACGTGAACGGCGGCGCCCTCGATCGAACGATCGTCGAGACAAACCCACCCGAGTTCGATCCCCGCGAGCCCTTGTTTCGCCTGCGAGACGTCGGCTATGACTACTCGGGCCGGCAGACGGCTCTCGACGGCGTCAACCTGGACATCTGGCCGGGCGAGCGGGTCGTCCTGCTGGGTGCCAACGGCAGCGGCAAGTCGACCCTGCTGAAGCTGCTGGACGGCATAGTCGGTCCGTCGCGAGGCACGATGCGAGCCCTCGGTCACGACGTCACCGCGGTCGCGGCCGGTCAGGATTCGTTCACTTTCCACCGCCAGGTCGGGCTGGTCTTCCAGGACCCCGACATCCAGCTGTTCAGCGCCACGGTCCTCGACGACGTTGCGTTTGGACCGCTCCAGCTGGGCCTCCCCGCGGACGAGGTGCGCGAGCGGTGCGACGAGGCCCTGGCGGCGATGGATATCGCCCATCTGGCCGACAGAGCTCCCTTTGAACTGTCGGGCGGGGAGAAGAAGCGTGCCGCGATTGCCTCGGTTCTGTCGCTTCGGCCGGATGTCGTCCTCCTCGACGAGCCCACTGCGTCGCTGGACCCGCGGACGAAGTGGGTCCTGGTGGATTTGATCCAGAAGCTCGCCGCGGCCGGCCGGACGCTGATCATCGCTACCCATGAGCTGGACATCGTGCCATTGATCGCGGATCGGGCCGTGGTGCTGAGCGAGCAGGGCGGGATAGTGGCGGACGGCGACCCGGCCACGATACTTGCCAACACGGACCTGCTGGTGAGCGCAAACTTGATCCACGAGCATCTCCATCGGCATGGTCCGATCAGCCACTCGCATCGGCACGACACCGCCGACGAGGGCCACTACCACGGGTCGGACGGGGTCGAGCGCAGCTAGACGGGCCGGGCCCTGGGAACGGTTGCACGCTCGGCCGTGGGGGTTTGGAGCCGGCAGGCAACAAGGCCTTTGCCGCCTATACTCCCCGGGTGCGACGCCTAATCTGCATTGCGGCTCTGGTCGGCCGGTTCTCCGGGCAGGGATATGTCTGGCGGGTGGCCCCGCCGCCGCGCCCTGTGCCGATCGAAAGATCGTTCCAGGTGGATCCGCGCAGCGGCGTCTTCCCGGCATGGTGGCTGGCTCGATGATGTATGCCTGGCCGGCCCCCGAGTCCCGTTCGCGCCGCCGTCGGCCGGCGACAGTGGTGGTCGGCGCTGCCCTGGCTCTCGTGCTGGCAATCGCCGCGGGCACGTATATGACCGGCTCTGGGCAGGTTCCGCCGACTTCGGGTTCGGGCTCGGTCACGATCTACGGGCCGAAAGCCGCCTCCCTCGACCCGGCGATTCAGTCCGACGCAGGCAGCGCCCAGGTCGTTTCTCAGCTCTTCGAGTCCCTGACGGCCATAGATGCGGCCGGAAGCGTGCGGCCGGCATTAGCAGATCGATGGCAGACGACCAACAGCGGCACGCGAATCGAGTTCCATCTGCGACCGGGCCTGGTCTTCTCGAACGGCACGAAATTGGTCGCATCCGATGTGGTTTCGAGCTGGCTGCGAGTCCTGAACCCTACCAAGCCGAGCCAGCTGGCATCGCTTCTCGACGACGTCGTCGGGGCGCGCGCATATCGCGAAGGCACCGGGCAGAAGTCGGCGGTCGGGCTGTCTTCGGTCGGAGTGGATCAGGTCGTCGTGGACCTTGCGACGCCGGCCTCGGACTTCGCGGCGATCGTCTCCAGTTCCACTTTGGCCGTGGTCCCGACGTCGATCGACACCGACGCCGCTCTGCTCACGCCTCGCGGCTTTGTCGGTAGCGGCGCATACACGCTTTCCGGCCTGAGCGACACGGAAACCACGATGACCGCAAACGCCCATTACTGGGATGGTTCGCCCGCGATCAAGACCATTCACTTGCTGAACGATATCGGCGGCAAGAGCCCGGTCTCGGAGTTCCAGAGCGGCAACCTGGACTACACGCCGATCAGTCTCATCGACGCTTCGTGGATTGCCTACGACAAGACCCTCGGTCCGTCCCTGCGTGTAGAGCGGTCGCCTTCCGTCGAGTTCTACGGCTTCGATTCCTCGAGGCCGCCGTTCTCCGACGTGCACGTACGGCGCGCCTTCCAGATGGGCATCGACTGGCACCGGATGGTCGACTTGCTCTCCGATCCGCTCATCGTGCCAGCGACGGGGATGGTGCCGCTCGGCGTGCCAGGTCACAGCGCCACCGACTTCGGTCCGGTGTTCGATCTGGCGAAGGCAAAGGCCGAGCTCACCGCGGCCGGGTATGAGAATGGAGTGGGATTTCCGAAGATCACCTTGATCACAGGCGGTGCTTGGGCGGACGAGGGCATCGTGCGTCAGCTCCATGACAATCTGGGCATCGATATCGGATATGAGGCGCTCGACGGAGCGTCATACAACGAGCGGCTCCTGAGCGATCCGCCCGCATTCTGGGAAATGGACTGGGTGGCCGATTATCCGGGCGCGAACGACTTCCTGGGGCTGCTCCTCGGCACCGGCAAGACGAACAACTTCGGCCGCTGGAGCTCCATCGAGTTCGATGCCGCGACGGGACAGGCACTTTCTGCGGGCGATCAAACCTCCGTCCAGAAGGGCTTCGATCGAGCCCAGGCGGTGGTGCAGGACCAGGCTCCGGTGATTCCGGTCGACTACGGCGGCGGCTTCTCGCTGGCGTCGCCGAAGCTGCTCGGCGCCGTGCCGAACGGTCAGGGCTTGGTGCGATTTGCCGGGCTGTCGTGGGCGAGCGGCGCATGAACACGCCCAGCGGAAACAAGTTCGCCCGGGTCGGAGTCGCCGTCGCCATCGCGGTCGCGATGGCGATCGGATCGGGCGCCGGGTCGGTTGCCGCCGCCTCGATCACGTTCGGGACGCCGACCGCCAGCTCGAGCTTCGGCAAGGGCGTCACCTTCCGCCAGCCGTTCAGCAGTGGCGCCACCTTCCGCGAGGTCGACATCGCCATCACCGACGCGCGCTCGTTCGGTCCGGCCGTTGTCCGGATTGATGCGCCCGGAGTATCGAGCTTCACATACGTGCTGGATGCCCTGAGCGCCAACTTGCGGCCCAATACTCAGCTCGTCGCGCGCTTCGAGGTGACCCTCGCCGACGGGACCGTCGAGATCGGGCCCGACATACGCGTCACCTACCAGGACGATAGGTTCAAGTGGCGGACGAAGGTCGGGACGATCGTCCGCCTGCACTGGTATGACGGCGATGAAGCGTTTGCCCAACAGGCGCTGCTGATGGGCGAGAAGGGCATCTCCAATGCGGCAACCTTCCTGGGCTTCAAGGAGACCGCGCCTGTCGACTTCTACGTGTACTCGGACCAGAGCTCCTTCTACGACGCGCTCGGCCCGGACGCCCGCGACAACGTCGGAGGGCGGGCCATCCCGGAGACGCGGACGCTCTTCGCCTTGATCGCTCCCGGTGACATTTCCTACGCCTCGACCGTCGTGCCCCACGAGCTGACTCACGTAGTGTTCGGCGACATCACGAGGAACCCGTACCACCAGCCGGTCAACTGGCTGAACGAGGGGATCGCGGTCTACGTGTCCCAGGGCTTCGACAGCTCGGACAAGCAGCTGGTCGAGCAGGCGGCTGCGGATGGGAGCCTCATGCCCCTATCGGCGATCCGAGGCATGTTCCCGACGACGCAGGACCGGTTCTTCCTGGCCTACGCCGAATCCGTTTCGGCCGTCGACTACTTCGTGCGGACATACGGCCGCGAGGATCTCGTCAAGCTGGTCAAGGCATTCGGGACCGGCGCTTCCGACGACGAGGCGTTCACCGCCGCGATCGGGCTGGGCGTCGACGGGTTCGACGCAGCGTGGATGAAGGCCAATGGGGTCACGGCGTTGCGCTCGTTCGGCCCCCAACCCGCCCCAACCGGCCGGGCGACGGCGAACTCCACATCGGGAAGCTCCGGGGGGTCTTCGAACGGCCTTCCGGTCGTCCCGCTCCTGGCGGCGGCCGCGGTACTGGTGGGCCTTCTCTTGGTGGTCGTCCTCATGTTCCGAAGGGCTCGGTCGCGAGGGGCGTCTTGACGTGCGAGGTCTTGCGGATTTCCGGACCCGGCGGCGCTCGCCCCGCCCGAGCGCGGGTCGAGGGACCGCAACGACGGGCCTCCGCTCTGATAGGCTCTGCGGCCAATATGCAGCCCGCGTCCTTGCGTTCAAGAAGCGATACGAACAGTGACCGCCGCTGACGGAGGAGTCGTCGAGTTCCGGCTCGGCGACGTCGTTCGATTGCGTCGGGCGCACCCCTGCGGCGGCCACGACTGGCTCGTGGACCGGCTCGGCGCCGACATCGGGCTGCGCTGCCAATCGTGCGGTCGGCACGTGCTTCTCGATCGCCGGGCGCTCGAGCGGCGGTCTACCGGATTCCTTGCCCGCGGCGATCTGGCGTTGAGCCGGGCGGTGGCTCCGCTTCCTCGGGACGGAGATGGATCGGCGGCGCCGGGAGGCGACGTCCGATGAACATCCCCGGACGCGCCACGCGACCAGAACTCGCGCCTGCGGATGTCGATTCTGGCGTCGCGCCCGCCGTCGCAGTTGAGCCGGCACAGGAGTCAGGCGCACGTGCCGTCCTCAGCAATCGTCCATTCCTGCTGCTGTGGCTGGCCCAGCTGTCGACTCAGGTCGGCGGAAACATGGTCATCTACGGCCTGACGATCCTGATCACGAACCAGACCCATTCGGCCACGGCCGTCAGCGCTCTTTTGCTGAGCTTCCTGATCCCGGCGATCGTCTTCTCGGCCATCGCCGGAGTCTTTGTCGATCGCGTCGACAAGCGCCACATCCTGCTCGTGACAAACGTGCTCCGCGGTCTGGCGTTTCTCGCGATCTTCTTCGTCGGCAACAACCTCGCGCTGCTTTACCTGCTCATGATCTTCGTGGCGACTGTGACGACCTTCTTCGGCCCGGCCGAAGCCTCCATGATTCCGTTCCTGGTGCCGCGCCGCCAGCTGCTTGCTGCGAACGGCCTCTTCACCCTGACCATGAACGCGGCCTTCGCGCTCGGTTTCGCCCTCGTGGGGCCGGCCCTGGTGTTGCTGGCGAGCCCGCAGGCACTGATCGTGATCGTGGCCATCCTCTACTTCGTGGCGGCCGTGTTCTGTTGGACCCTGCCGTCGTCGCCCCCGGTCAACGGCGACACAGCCACGCCCGGCACCGCGGTGGCCGATGCCGAACGTGCTGTGGAGACGATGTTCAGCCAGCTGACCGAAGGCCTGGCCTACATCCGGGACCATCGCCCGGTCGGATGGTCGCTCTCCTACCTCGGGATCACCGGCGCGCTCATCGGCATCCTGGCGGTCCTCGGGTCTGGTTTCGCGCAGACCACGCTCGGTCTTCGGCCGGAGGAATTCGTCGTCGTCGTGTTGCCGCTTGGGCTCGGCGTCGTGATCGGGATCGTGGCTCTCAACGCCTACGGCCACCGGCTGCCGCGGCGGCGAACGATCGAAGGCGGGATGATCGCCCTGGGCATTCTGCTGGTGATCCTCTCCCTCGCCGGCGCCATTTCGCATTTCCTCGAGAACAATGTGGCGGCTCAGATCGCCGAGGCCAGTCGTGTCGTCTCGGTGCTCTCGCTGGTCACAGTCATCGCCTTCCTTATCGGCTTCTCGTACTCGATCGTCTCGATCTCTTCTCAGACACAGCTGCAAGAAGAGTTGCCTGAAGACGTTCGCGGCCGGGTTTTCGGGGTTCTGAACATGCTGGTGTCGATCGCCAGCCTGGCGCCGATCATCGTGGTCGGACCCGTTGCGGACCTTGTCGGGCGCGAGGGTGTCATCCTCGTGGTGGGCATCTTCGTCGGCCTGTGGGGCGTCGCCAGCGTTGTCAGCCGAGGGTCGATGCTGCCGGAAGAGGTGGTGGCGAGAGTGAGCACTCCACCAACCGGCGCACCGGTCGATCCGATGACCGTTGCGATCGCGCCCACGGAGATGGCCGGCGGCATCAATCTGATAGCCCCCGAGCCCGGTCGCGACGGAACCAAAGCCCGTCGATGAGCGGCCGCGTCGGGCCGAGGACGGCTTCGTGCGAATAGAGCCGGGGCCGACCGACGCGGGAATTACGCCGACCCGATGGCGGATCGCGGCCGTGGGTCTTCTCGCGGGCGGAGCCGCGGTGGGGTGCCTCTCCGGTAGGCGGGGCCTGGGGCGGATCGTCCCGCTCGTGACGGCCGCCGTCGCGATCGGCGGCGCGGTGCCCGTAGCGCTGGCTTCGCGCAAGCCGCCTATCTCACCAGAGGCGGCGACCCAGGCTCTGGAGAATGCGGCCGTGCTCCCGACGTTCACGGTCCTCGTGGGCGCTCGCGATGAGGCCGAAGTCCTGCCGCAGCTCGTCCGCGACCTGGCCCGACAGGATTACCGCTCCTCAGAGGGTGCGCCGCTGTTCGAGCTCATCGTCGTCGACGATCGCTCTGTCGACGGCACTGGCGAGGCGGTGAGAGCGGCAGCTCGCGAGTTCGGGATAGATGGCGTCACGCGCGTCATTCGACGTGAGGGCATCGGTCTGCCGGACGGTAAGGGCGCGGCTCTCAGCGCCGCCCAGCCAGACATTTGCGCCGGGGACGTGATCGTCGTCCTCGACGCCGACGCACGAATTGAGCCTCGCTTCCTGCGCCGCGCGGCGGGCTACTTCGCGGCCGGCGCGAGCGCGGTGACGGCCAGGCGACGAATTCTCGACGCCGGCATTGGCTGGCTCGCAGGAGCCCAGGCGGACGAGCAAACGATGGATGGAGAACTGAATCGCGGCCGGTGGGCGCTGGGCGGCTGTTCGGAGTTCCGCGGTAACGGGATCATGGTCAGGCGGGAACTGCTTGCCGCGGCGGGCGGCTGGCGGGCGTCGGCGCTGACAGAGGACCTCGATCTGTCCAGCCGCATCGCCGCGCTGACGGGCGAGCGAGTCGCGTGGGCAATCGATGCCGAGGTATGGGAGGAACCTGTCCGAGATCTCCCCGGGCTTTGGCGGCAGCGGCTGCGCTGGGCCGAGGGAGGACTGCGGCGCGCTTTCGAGCATGGGCCTGCGGTGATGTCGAGCACGCGGCTTTCGGTCGGCTCCAGACTGGACTTCGTCGCGTACGTCGGTCAGCTTGCCGTTCCGGCAATTGCGGTCGGTGCTGCCGCCTCGGCTGTGGTCACGGGTCGCAAGCGGTCGCTGGTGACGCTCGTCACCGCGTATCTCGGCGTCAGCGCCGGATTGGGCTGGGACGCTCTGCGCTGGGAGCGCGGGGCAAACGGCCGGGCGTTGGGCGCAATGGAGCGAGCCCGTCGCACTGTGCGGGTCTC
>JADGQJ010000001.1 GCA_017881885.1 Chloroflexota bacterium | reverse complement strand
CCCTCGGCGGGAGGCCAGCCAGACCGGAGTTCCGATGTCCGCCCCGACGATGCAACAGGTGGCCCGGCGGGCCAATGTCGCCTTGAGCACCGTCTCCTATGCCCTCAACGGTACGCGCCCGGTTTCCGAGGAAACACGCCTCCGAATCCGGCAGGCGATGGCCGATTTGGGCTACCAGCCGAACGCGCTGGCGAGGGGGCTCGCGAGCAAGAGAAGCCGCATCATCGCCCTGCTGTTCCCGGCGCTGCCCCGCGGCTTCGGTGCGACGGAACTCGAGTTCGTCACCGGCGCTGCAGAGGCCGCCCAGGAACACGCCTACCACCTGGTTCTGTGGCCGATGGAGATCCACGCCGTCGGTGAGCTCCAGCAGCTCATCCGCCAGAACCTCGTCGATGGTGTCCTGGTAATGGAGGTTCGACTGCGCGACGAGCGAATCGATTTGCTGCGGCATATCAGTGTCCCATTCAGCATGATCGGGCGACCGACCGACGCCTCCGACCTCAGCTTTGCCGACATCGATTGGGAGCAGACGACCCACGATGCCGTGACCTATCTGGTCGGGCTCGGCCACCGCCACGTTGTCTTTCTCAACCACACCGAAGATGCATTCAACGCCGGCTATGGGCCGGCTGTTCGAGCGGCCGCCACGTTCGATCAGGTTGCTCGCGAGGCCGGCCTGATGCCGATCAGCCGCTTCTGCGGCGACACCGCGCTGGCCGGGCAAGAGGTCTTCGAGGAGCTTGTTACGGCGCATCCCGAATTGACGGCCATGGTGACCATCAACGAGCGTGCGACGGTCGGGGTGATGCAAGGCGCCGCCATGCACGGCTGGCGGATCCCCGACGACCTCTCGGTCATCTCGGTCGCGTCGTCGGCCCGGGTCGCCGAGATGACGCTGCCGCCCCTGACGTCCCTGACGCCGCCCAGCTCAGAACTCGGCCACCTGGGCGTCGAAACGCTCATCGGACAGCTTGAGGAAGAAACCTCCGAACTGGTACAGCGGCTGCTGCCGTGCCGTCTCGTAATTCGCGGCAGCACCGGTCCCTCACCCGATCCGGCGAGACCACGGCCGAGGGTGCCCTAACCCTGCCGGAGTCGCCCGGCGCCACCGTCGCGGTGACCCTTCGCGCGGGTCGCTGAACGACCAATAGACCGGCCGAGAGTGAGCGCTGGAAGGCGTCTTCGGGGTTGTGGCTCTAGGCGCTGACGCCCGCGGCCGGCATACCGAGGACCTGACGTGCGAGATCGAGCCGGTCCACGGAGATTGCCCAGGTAGCCATACCGTTGGCTCGAGCGATGATGCAGTAGCCCTCGAGATCGACCCCGGCGTGGGTCAGCCTGTCGCTCACCGCGGCGAAGGCACAGGGCGTGTCCTCGATCTCGACTACCAGGCTTGTTCCGACCACGAACGGGAGACCCATGCTGCGGAGGACGTCCGTCGTGTCGTCGTCGCAGCAGTTGGTGTGGATCTCTGCGGTCGTGAGATCGCCGACGGTGGTCTGATGGACCTGGACGATGTTGACGCCTCGAGCGCACAGAGCCTTTGCGAGATGAGCTAGCTCGCCCGGCCTATTGGGGAGTTGAACGACGAATTGCTGGCCCATGTCTCCCTCCAGGGAGTCAGAAGATGGGACTGGAGCGCCTGCGGGTGGGACCCGCAGTTCCTGCCCGATCGACGATCGAGGGCGCCGGCGCGCCCGGTTGGGCTCACCTTATCCGATCGCAACGCTCTCTCCGGCGTGCCGTTTGTCAGTTTCTGGCGGGCCTCCGTCGACGAGGTGGCCTATGCGTTCGGGTCGCCGGCGCGGAGACCGGAGCGAGCGGCCAGGAGCCCGACCGCGGCGCCGGCGAGGATGATTCCCCCGGCCACGAGGTCGACGTAAATGCCGGCCCCCACCGACGCGATGCCGCCGCCGCCCGCGTTGAGTCGATCGACCTGGGCCGCGATATCCCGCAGGTTCAGGAAGCCGAAGAACACGATGTACCCGCCGGTGAGCGCCGAGAGGGACGCGCCGTTGCCTAGCAATCGCCCGACCGGCGCGACGAGGCCTTCGGGCAGCCGGCCGGATGCAAGCCAGAACCCGGATGCGACGATCGTGAGGATGGCCACGAAGACGAAGATCTTGCCGTCGTCCCACTCGATGCCCATCGCCGCGCCGGCTCGGTTGGAATCCACGACACCGGCATTGATCTGCTCCCAGGGGAGCAGCGTCCCGGCGATGGCGAGCAAGCCACCGACGACGGTCATCACGGCGCCGATGGCCTGGTTTCGGTCCGAGGGCGCGACGGTCATCTAGATCTCCTCATTGGGGCGCCGCGCTCGCCGCTCAGCAGGCCCGAGACGCCCGGCTATCTTAGGCGCCGGACTCGCCGGCGACGCGCCGCGACCGGCGTCCGCCGAGTGACCGGCCACTTCTACGTCCCGATCTCAGGCGCAGAAGCGCCGGACCGCGTCCCACAGCACCGGCAGGCCGAAGCGGAGAGCCTCGACGCCGACCCGTTCGTCGTCCCCATGCATCAGCGCCAGCAGGCCGTCGTCCCGGCCGGTCTTGAGTGGCGAGAAGCCATACGTCGGGACGCCGATGCGGGCCAGATGTTTGGCGTCGGTCGCGAACGGAGCGAGGAACGGCAACGGCACGGCCGCGGCGTCGTGGTCACGCAGGACCTGCTCGAGGAGCGGGTAGAGCGGCCCGTCCAGAGGCGCCGAAACGGACGGCCCGACTTGCTCGCATTCGATCTCGAGGCGAGCCCAGAGCTCTTCGCCGATTCGACGCCGCAGTTCGGCGCGCATCGCCGGCTCGTCGGTCCCAGGCAGCGTCCGGCAGTCGATCTCGATGTAGGCCGTGCCCGGGATGACGTTGTACTTGACCCCGGCCCGGATGATCCCGACGGAGACGGTGTCGTGGATGACTGCCGAGATGGTGCGGGCCATGACCGGGTCGTGGAGGCGGCGCACTCCGGCGTCGATGGCACCGGGTCGGAACCGGGCCGCCAGCCGCAGGAGCGCCGAGGTCGCGCCGGAGCCGTGGGCGACAAGGTGCGGGACCGCGCGGGCGAGCGAAACGCTCATCGCTTCGGTCAGACGGGCCTGTCCCGGCTTCGCAAGCCGAGCCACGATCTGGGCGGCCAGGACCGCAGCGTTGTCGGGAGTCGGAACGGAGCCGTGTCCCCAGCGGCCCTTGACGTGGAGCTTGTAGACGACGAATCCCTTTTCCGCGACCTGGATCGGGTAGAAGCGGACGCCCCCATAGCTCATGGCGATTCCGCCGGCCTCATTCAGTGCGCCCGCGGCCTTCAGCCAGTCGGGATGCTCGTTGACCAGCCAGTCGGCGCCGTGCCAGCCGCCGGCCTCCTCATCCGCCGAGGAGCAGAAGATGACGTCGCGGCGCAGGCCGGGGATCGGGTCCGAGGCCGGATCACGGCCGGCCGCACGCGTCGCGCGGGCGAGGCGGCGCATAACCTGGACTTCCATCGCCACCATCGACTTCATGTCGATGGCGCCGCGGCCCCAGACGTAGCCGTCGGCCAGATCGCCGGCGAACGGGTCGTGAGTCCAACCGGCCGGCTCCGCGGGCACGACGTCGAGGTGCGAGAGAAGCAGCAGCGGGTCGCCGCCGGTCCCGTCGCCGTGAACGCGAGCGAGTATCGAACCCCGGCCCGGGAACGGTTCCACGACCGTGGGCCGGAGCCCCTCATCGGCGAGGACCTGCTCCAGGTATCGAGCGGCAAGGATCTCGTCGCCGGGCGGGTTGACGGTCTTGATCCGAATTAGCGATCGCAGCAGCTCGACCAATTCCGAGAGTTCGAGTTCGGAAAGCGTCGACTCGCCCGTTTCGACTTCGTCAGCCAAGAGATCCTCCGCCCCCACCGAACCAACGAGATGATTGTCGTCCGGGCGCCCCGATCGCGCTGGCGAGCTCTACGGCACGCCGCGGCCTTGGTCAGCCGCCCGGCTGACCGGCAATCCAGCCGAGGATGGAGCCACGGTACGGCACCACGAGGTCCACGCTGACCGAGACGAGGTGATGCCGGCCGCAATCGTCGCGCGCCCGGCCCATCGGGATCCCGGTCTATCGCTCCAGGCGGTCGGTCATGCGCTCGCCGGTCGTGACCGCGCCGAGTGAGGCGGACGAGACCATGGCGGCGTACTTGGCCATGACACCGGTCTTGTAGCGTGGGGCCGGCCGAGTCCAACGAGCGCGCCGGGCCGCCAGCACGTCTGCCGGAACGTTGAGGTCCAGGGCGTGGCGGTCGACGTCGATCACGATCTCGTCGCCTTCCTCGACAAGCGCGATCGGGCCGCCGAGCGCAGCTTCCGGCGCGACGTGGCCGATCATCAACCCGTGGGTGCCGCCGGAGAAGCGACCGTCGGTGAGCAGGGCGACGTGCTCACCCATCCCCTCCCCGGAGAGAGCCGCGGTTACCGACAACATCTCCTGCATGCCCGGGCCGCCGACCGGACCCTCGTACCGGATCACGATCACGTCGCCCTTGTTGATCTTCTGGTCTCGGACGGCCGCGTAGCAGGCGTTCTCGTTATCGAAGACGCGAGCCGGGCCCCTGTGAGAGCGGCGCTCGTGGCCGGCCAGCTTGATGACGCAGCCATCCGGGGCGAGCGAGCCGTGGAGGATCGTCAGCCCGCCGGTCTCTTTGAGCGGAGTCACGATCGGCACGACGACCTTCTGGCCTTCCGTCTCGACCACTGCCGCCGCCGCCGACGCGATCGTGCCCCCGTCGACGTTCGGTGTGCTCCCGTCGATCAGGCCCTTCTTGAGTAGCTCGCGGGTGACGAGGGAGAGCCCGCCGGCCTCGAACAGGTCCGCCGCGGCAAAGCGTCCGCCGGGGATCATGTCGCCCACGATCGGCGTCCGGTCGGCGATCTCTCCGAACTCGTCGATGTCGAGTCTCAGGTCGTATTCGTGCGCGATAGCGAGCAGATGCAGGACGGCGTTTGTCGAGCCGCCGGTCGCCGCAACGCAGGCGATCGCGTTCTCGATCGACTTGCGGGTGACGAACTCCTTGGGCCGGACGTCGCGCCGGATCAGATCCATGACGATCTCGCCGCAGCGATGCGCCGCCGCGTTCTTGTCCGGATGTTCGGCCGGAATGCCGTTCAGGCCCGCCGGCGAGAGGCCAAGGATCTCCATCACCATCGACATCGTGTTGGCCGTGTACTGCCCGCCGCACGCCCCTGCGCCCGGACAGCTCACGGACTCGATCTCGTACAGCTCCTCGGCCGACATCTTGCCGGCGCGGTAGGACCCGATCGCCTCGAAGATCGTGACGATCGTGGCGTCGCGCTTGCCCTTGTACATGCCCGGATAGATCGTGCCGTTGTAGAGGATCAGTCCGGGCCGGTCGAGGCGGCCGAGGGCGATCGCCGCACCCGGGATCGTCTTGTCGCAGCCCACCAGGCAGACGACGCCGTCTAGCATGTGGCCGCGCACGCACAACTCGATCGAGTCGGCGATGACTTCACGGCTGATGAGCGAGGCCTTCATGCCCTCGGTGCCCATGGAGGTCCCGTCCGAGACGGCGATCGTGCTGAACTCCATGGGCGTGCCGCCCGCCGCGCGAATGCCTGCCTTGACGTGCTCCGCCAGCCGGCGCTGGTTGTAGTTGCACGGCATCGTCTCGATCCAGGTCGTGGCCACGCCGATGAGCGGCCGCGCCAGGTCCTTGTCGTCGAAGCCGATGGCCTTGAGCATGCCGCGCGCTGCGGCCCGGTCGGGGCCGTCGGTCAAGGCGGCGCTGTGGCGCTTGTCGGGATTGCTGGGCAGGTAGTACGGCAGGGGGCGAGGCGCGTCGTTCGGCATCGTGAGTTCTCTCCGCGGGGGCTGGATGCGGGCAGTTTCGGTCGGAGCCAAGTTTAGGCCCTTCGGCCCGACCGGCGGGGCTCAGAGGTGCGAGAGCAACCAACCCAGGGCGCTGCTCGGACGGGGAGTGGCGCCGGTCTGGATGGCCATGGCCAGCACAGTCCGCTCGCCGTTTGGTGCCGTTGCCACGGCAACCACCCACCACTGCTTGACCTGCGGCAGGTTTGCAAAGTTGACGCCCTGTGCGTTCTTGAGGGTGGGGCCGGTCGCGGACGGATCGACGACGATGAATGGACCGCTCGTCGTGGCCGGCCAAAGCTCGACGCTGACGATGCCGGCCGCTGCCGGGGCGGGCACCTCGTAGCTGTAGCTACCCTCGGTCGGCTGAGTCACCGACAGCTCGATCGAGTCTCGGCCGTGGGCGAGTGGCGCGCCCGGCGTCCCGTTCGGGTCGTAGGCGAACATCCGGACGCCCGGCAGCAGACTGGCGATCGCCACGAGTGCAACAACCGCGAGGACGCCTCGCAGGCTGTATGCCCTCTCGTTCTTGTGCTGTGGCCGAAGCGTGCCGGCAACGAACGCAATGGGGACGACGAGCAGGGTCACGACCGTGAGCGTGTCTTCGAAGCCGGGCAGCACCAGCACGACGGCGAGCAACGCTGCGGCACCGCCGATCGCCCACCTCCGCCGGAGCGTGGCGTCGCCGTGGCGGCTGATCCGGGCCAGGCTGCCGAGGCTTATGCGTCCGGCGGCAAACGCCCCGACGCACAGCATCACGGCCATCTGGTTGGTGGTCCATTCGGCCGACGTGAGCACCGTGAGGTGGAGGCCCCCGAGACGCGCGACCCTGACAACCATCTCGGCCACTCCCGACGCGAGGGCAAACACCACGACCGAAAGGACGAGCCAGAGCACCATCTCGGACACGAAATCGAACAAGCCCCGGCGGATCCCACGGTTCATCCGGCCCTGCGTTTGCTCCGCTCGCTCAATGAGCAAGGCCTGGTCGCGAGGCGACCGAAGCCTGGCCAGTGCCTCCGCGTCGGCCGCCTCTGCCACGTAGCCGTCGTGCTCGAGCGAGCGAGAGGAATCGAGCAGGTAGTCGGCGAGCTCCTGGCGGACCCGATCGACTTCGGTCTGCGGCAGGTCGAGGCGAGCGCCGAGGTCGTCCGCGTATCCAGTCAGAGCGGTTCTCCCGGGCCGATCGGTGTCGCTGTGGGCGGGTGCGCGGTCCGCCGAGGCGGCAAGGGCGGCGGCCTCGGCGGGGGTCCGAACGCGGCCGGTTGCCTCCGCGGTTGGCGGTGGCGCGGCCGGCTCGACTCGCCTGGGCGGCAAGTACCAGGAGCCGGCTTCGGGGTCGGGGCTGGCGGGCCGGCGACCCGCCCGATCGGCCGGAACGGGCGCGCCTCTTTCGCCGTGGAAGGCGATCGGAGGCCAGTTGCGATCGTCGGCTCGCTCGAGCGCTCGCGAGGTCAGGCGGTACTTGCGCCTGGTTCGCTCGCCCTCCTGCCACTCGCTCTGGAGCAGACCCTCCGCTTCGAGGCGGTAGAGGGTGGGAAACAAGTGGGCTTCGGTCAGCCGGCCGAGAACGCCTTCTTCCGACCCGAGCCGACGCCAGATCTCGAACGCTGAGAGGTCCTGGCCGCGAAGCGCGCCGACGATTACGCGATCGACCCTGTCGTCGGCGACCATGGGGCCGTCCGGGCCCGCCTCTTGCATCGACTACCACCGTCCAGATGCGGCTCGGAAGCAGTGATTCGGCCGCGTCGAGAGTGTAGCCCGGCGAGGCGCGTGTGGGTCGAAGCCTGCTAGCGCGCGGCGCCCTGGCGGGTGTCGATGCGGGCCGGGTGTGCCGCCTCCCAGGCCTCGATTGCCGGAAGCCTCGAGAGGACATACCCGATCTCGTCCGTGCCGGCGAGGATCATGGTTCGGGAGAACGGGTCGATCTCGAAGGCGAACGAGTCGCCGCCCGGGAGCGTCACTTTCTGCGCGTCGAGATCTACGCTCCACTCGCCGTCTGGGTTCGCGGCGACGACCACAAGAAGCGCGGCGTATCGCTCGGCCGAAACGACGATCGGCAGGAGCGCGTTCTTGAGCGCGTTGCCCTTGAAGATGTCGGCGAAGCCGGTCGAGACGATGGCCCGGATGCCCCACGCCCGCAGCGCCCAGGGCGCGTGCTCGCGCGAGGAACCAGCGCCGAAATTGTCGCCGACGAGGAGGATCTGGCGGCCGGCATTGTGCGGCTCATCGATGAAGGAGACCGGCTCGCGGCGCTTCCCATCCGGCGTGAAGCGCCAGTCGAAGAAGAGCGCGTCGGCCAGGTTCTCCTTGTCGGTGATCTTGAGGAAGCGGGCCGGGCAAATCTGATCCGTGTCGATATTGGCACGCGGGATTGAGATGACGCGGCTGGTAGTCTTCACGAACGGTTCGGGCATGTCAGTGGACCTCCACGGCCGACGGCTGAGCGGCGGCGAGGGTTCGCGGATCGGTGACTACGCCGGTGACGGCGCTTGCGGCGGCGGTGAGCGGCGAGGCGAGGAACGTCCGCCCGCCCTTGCCCTGGCGCCCCTGGAAGTTGCGGTTCGAGGTGCTGATGCCGTACTCCCCGGGTTCGAGTTGATCGCCGTTCATGGCGATGCACATCGAGCAGCCCGACTCGCGCCACTCGGCGCCGGCCGCCTTGAAGACCTCGTGGAGGCCCTCGCTCTCGGCCTGCTTCTTGACCTGCTGGCTTCCAGGGACGACCAGGACGCGGAGCCCGGAAGCAACGTGGCGGCCGCGCAGTACCGAAGCCGCCGCGCGCATGTCCTCGATCCGGCCGTTGGTGCACGACCCGATGAAGACGACGTCGAGCTTCTGGCCGGCAATCGGGCTGCCCGGCGCAAGACCCATGTAGGCGAGCGCGCGCTCGAGGTCGTCTCGGGCGCCCGGCTCGACGTCCGCCAGAACCGGAATTCGGCCGGTCACCGACACGCCCATTCCGGGGTTCGTGCCGTACGTGACCATGGGTTCGAGCTTGTCGCCGTCGAGCACGATCGTCCGGTCGTAGGTCGCGCCTTCGTCGCTCGGCAGCTTGCGCCAGCGCGCGACGGCTTCGTCCCACTCGGCGCCCTGCGGTGCGAACCGGCGGCCTTTGAGATACGCGAATGTGGTCTCGTCGGGGGCGATGAGCCCGGCCCGCGCGCCGCCCTCGATCGACATGTTGCAGACCGTCATCCGCTCTTCCATCGAGAGGGCGCGGATGGCATCGCCGGTGTATTCGATGACGTGGCCGGTGCCGCCGCCGATCCCGATCTGGGCGATCAGGGCGAGGATGATGTCCTTGGCTCCGACGCCCGGCTGAAGGCGGCCGTCGATGCGGACTTGGAACGTCTTGGGCTTGCGCTGCAGCAGCGTCTGAGTGGCAAGGACCATCTCGATCTCGCTCGTCCCGATGCCGAACGCTAGCGCCCCGAAGGCGCCGTGCGTGGCGGTGTGGGAGTCGCCGCAGACGATGGTCATGCCCGGCTGCGTCAGCCCGAGCTCCGGCCCGATCACGTGGACGATGCCCCGCGTCGGCGAGCCCTTGCCGTGGAACGGGATGCCGAACTCGCGGCAGTTCTCCTCGATCTGCGCGAGCTGCTTGCGGGCGAGCTCGTCGGCGATCGGGATCGAGGGATCCAGAGTCGGGATCGAATGGTCGGCCGTCGCGACGGTCTGGCCCGGCTTCCGAACCTTCAGGCCGCGCGCGCGCAGGCCGGTGAACGCCTGCGGGCTGGTGACTTCATGGACGAGGTGAAGGTCGATCGCGAGAATTACCGGCGCGCCGGGGTCGGACGCCACGAAGTGGCTGTCCCAGATCTTCTCGACAAGGGTGCGCGGTTTCTCGGGCATGGTTCCACTCGCGATTCGATTGCCCCGCCTCACAGCGGACGGGGGTCTCCGAGGTTACCAGATGAGGTCAAACCGGGGCCATGAGGGCGCCCCTGGGTTTCGGCTCGGCGCGATTCCTCAATACGCACCGGGGGAGTGGTATGTAGCCCCGGGCAGCCCTGCCGCGCCGGTCGGGTGTCATCGGCCGTGGCGATTAGCCCTCAGCGGCTAACAAAGCGTCATTTGCGAACCGAATCCTCCGTCGAACCGCGGTGGTCGCCGCGCAGGACTCGCCGGCTGTACGTAGCACTCTCCCCGTGAGTAATAGCGAATCCCGGTCGCTCGCCGCTCATTGCGGCTCGGCGCTAACGGGTTAACAGCCGCGTGCCACGCTGCCAGGCTCAGTCCAGCTCGAGCGAAGCCCGCAACCTGATGTCCCGGGAAGAAGCGCCGACCTGGATCTCGAATCGGCCGGGCTCAATGCGCCAGCCGCCGGAGGCTCCGTCCCAGTAGGCCATGTCGCGATCTTCCAGGACGAGGAATACGTCGATGCTCTCTCCCGGCTCCAGGTGGACGGCGGCGAAGCCTTTCAGCTCGCGCGCGGGGCGCGGGAGCGACGACTTCAGATCGGCGACGTAGACCTGGATGACTTCCTTGCCGGCCCGAGTACCGACGTTGCGCATTCGAACTCGCAGCTCGGCCGCGTCGCCGTCGGGCAGGCAGTTGGAGCCCACCTCGAGCGATTCGAACTCGATCTGCGTGTAGCTCAGCCCGTGTCCGAAACAGAACCGCGGCTCGATGTCCGCGGCGTCGAAGTGGCGGTAGCCGACGTTGATGCCCTCGGCGTAGACCAGTCGCCCCTTCTCGTCCGGTGTCGTGCTCAGTGACGGGTAGTCCGACTCGCGGGCCGCGATCGTGACCGGCAGACGGCCGCCCGGCTCGGACTTGCCGAGGATCACGTCGGCGAGGGCGTTGCCGAACTCCTGGCCCGGCAGCCACGCGTACACGACGGCGGCCACGCGATCCGCCCAGGGCAGATCCATCGGACAACCGGCGTTGACGACGACGATGGTCTTGGAGTTGACCGCCGCCACCACCTCCACGAGCTCATCCTGGCGACCGGGCAGTTTGACGGTCTTGCGGTCGCGGCCCTCGGATTCCCAGGCCTCGTCGTTGCCGACGACGACGATCGCAACGTCGGCGGCCTTAGCCGCTGCGACGGCCCGCTCGAGCCCATCGAGTTCCTGCGGCGAATGGCAGCCGATGGCGAGCAGGCACGGAGCGGGAAGCGCCGAATGCAGCTCGGCCTCGACCAGGATCGCCTTGCCGGCCTGGAGCTCGAACGTTGATCGGTCCTGCCGGCCCTCGAACAACGCAGTCGGAACGCTCTTGCCCGGAGTGGCGTCCCAAAGGTCGGTGGCCACCACGCCGTCCACCTTGAGGCGCCGGCCGCCGAAGCCGCGGAGCGATATCTCGTGGGCGCCGCTCTGGGCGGGGACAAGCCGGCCGGACAGGCGAACCGAGAAGTCCTCCTGAACCAGGCCGGCCGGAAGGTCTCCGAACAGATGTACCTCGCTCGAATCGACATGCCAGCTCGCGGCGGGCGGACCCGCCGGCTCCTGGCCGCGCCAGAACTGGATCGTGAGGCCGGGTTTGCCGTCGAGGTCGCGCACGTCCATGGCGGTGAGCGGGGGCAGGAAGAGGTCGATCCGGCAGCCCGGCTCGTGGACGATCTCGACGTCCGGGAGTGCGGCCCGAAGCCCGTCGAGCGGGGTCACGGTGGGCGGCGCCGGAATGTGGGCGGCTCCGCCGCCCTGCGCACAGGGCTTGGCCGCGTTGGGCCCGATGACCGCAAGCTTTCGGATGCCGGCCGGAGCCAGCGGCAGGATCCCGTCGTTGGTGAGCATGACGAACGACTCGGACGCGGCGCGGCGGACCAGCGCGGCGGCTTCGTCGTCGGAGAGATGCCAGGGCTTCGATGGATCGAGCTCGGGTGCGACGCCCGGGCCGGCGACGCCGACGCCGTCCGTAGTCAGCGCCCCGACCCGCGCCGCGAGAAGCAGCATCCGGCGCGCCTTGTCGTCCAGGACCGCTTCGCTGACCTCGCCCCGTCGAACCGCCTCGGCCAGGGCCGGGCCGAACCAACGGGGAGGTCCGGGCATCTCGAGGTCAAGCCCTGCCACGGCCCCGGCGACCGTGTCGTGCATCGCCTCCCAGTCGGACATCAGGACGCCGTCCCACGCCCACTCGCGCTTCAGAATCTCGCCGACGAGGTGGTCGTGGTCCGAGCAATAGATGCCGTTGACGCGGTTGTACGCGGCCATGATCGACCATGCCCCGGCCCGGACGACGGCCTCGAACGGGACCAGGTAGACCTCCCGCAACGTCCGCTCGTCGACCCGACAGTCGACGCTGGTTCTCTGCGTCTCGGACTCGTTCGCGACGAAGTGCTTCGGCGTGGCGGCCACTCCCGCCGACTGCATCCCCTCGACATAGGCGACGCCGAGCAGGGCGGTCAATATCGGGTCCTCGGAGTAGGCCTCGAAATCGCGTCCGCCCAAGGGTGATCGGACCAGGTTGAGCACGGGGCCGAGCATGTAGTGGACGCCGGATCGCTTCGCCTCCGAGCCGATCCTGGCGGCGATCTCTCGAACGAGGTTCACGTCCCAGGTGGCCCCGAGGCCCGTGCCACAGGGCGTGCAAGTTGCGGTCGAACCGACCGGGAAAGTCATGCCGCGGACGCCGTTCGGCCCGTCCAGGGTCACCATCGGCCCGAGCCCGATCGAGGGCGCTCCGGAGGCGTGCCAGGCGTCGATCCCGGACGTCAGCCCGGCCTTCTCCTCGATGCTGAGCCCTCGAACGAGCTCGTCGAGGCGTTCGGCGCTGATGGGGCTCTCTGGAGCTGGGGGGTCGACCTGCATATCTCGTCCTTCTGGGGCTCTGACACGTCGGCAAATCGTAGTCGAGTCGGGGGTGGTCGGCGCCGCAGTGGTGGCCTACCCTTGTGAGGCGTCCGCGGGAGCAGGAAAGGGGAGGCCATGGAGACCACCATCAAGGTGCCGGGCAACGGCCGAGCCGCCGCGCCGGAACCCGGCTCTGCGACCGACGTCGCGTCTGGAGCATGGGGTCAGGGCCTTTCTGCATACCCCGCATGGGCGCAGCGCTACCTGCCAGCGGTCCACGACGGCTTCAACGCCGCGAACAAGTACGTGAGCGTGCCGGCCCTCAAGGCCGGGCTGGGCAAGTACCTGTCCAACCCGCTCACCGGGTACCTGATGATCCTGCGGACCCGCGGCCGCAAGAGCGGGGAGATGCGCGACGCCCCGCTCGGGTACACGGTCATAGGCGACCACGTGTATTGCATGGCCGGCTTCGGCCGCAAGACCCACTGGTTCCAGAACGTCCTGGCCGATCCCAAAGTCGAGGTCATCCTGCCGAGCCGGGCCTTCTCCGGGATCGCGCAAGAGGTCACAGACGAAGCCGAACGCCTGCGCGCGCTGCCTCCGCTGCTGCGGAGCATGGGCGTGATCGTCGGAGCCACGGGCATGGGCAACGTCTGGAAGATGTCGCCGGAAGAAGCATCCGCCAGGTGCGAAGGCTTGCCGCTGGTGCGGATCCAGGCCACCGGAATAGCGGCCGGACCGGACGATCCGGGCGGATGGTCCTGGGCCGTTCCGATCGGGCTTTCCGCAATCGGGTTGCTGTGGATCTTGCGCGGTCGACGTCGGCGCCGTCGCGCATGAGTTCTCCCGACACCGCGGCGGCCGAACTTCCGACCGGCGAACTTCCGACCGGCGAACGCCCGGCCGCACAGGCGGCCGTTCCACGGCGGCCGATGGATCGGCTGGCCGAGCGGCTCCGCATCTACCGCGCGCCGACGATCCTCGGCCTGTCGGGTTTCGGCATCCTGTTCCTGGGCTGGCTGCTGCTGGTGATCGGTCCGGCCAGGGGAACCATCGGCTTTGACGCATACGCCTACTGGGCCGTCTCTCCTCAGCACCCATACGCTACGCCGCTCGGTGATGTCGGCTCGTTCACGTATAGCCCGGCTGTGGCGCTGTTCTTTGCGCCGGTCCACAACCTTGTCTTCGGTGCGTTCTACTTGTTGTGGGCCGGGTTTCTGGCCGCGAATCTCGTGTGGCTGACACGACGCTATACGTTCCTGTGGCTGGCCTTCATCCCGGTTTCGCTGGAGCTCTACGAAGGCAACGTCCACCTGCTGCTCGCGACCGTCTGCGTGCTCGGTTTCCGCTACCCCGCCCTGTGGTCGATCGGCATCCTCACCAAGGTCACGCCCGGCATCTCGCTGCTGTGGTTCCTGGTTCGGAGGGAGTGGCGGTCGCTGGCAATCGCGCTCGGCGCCACCGCCGCGATCAGCCTCGTGTCGTTCGTCATCGTTCCCGGCGCGTGGTTCGACTGGGCCAAGTTCCTGACGAGCTCCAGCGCCACCGGGCCGGTCGAGAATTCTTCGTACCAGTGGCTGATTCCGCCGCTCGTCCTGCGCCTGGCGGCCGCGGCGGCTTTGATCGTCTGGGGAGCCCGGACCGATCGACGCTGGGTCGTGCCCGTCGCCACGGTGATCGCCATGCCCGTTCTGTGGATCACCTCGCCGGCGGTGCTGGCGGCGATTCCGATGCTGCGCCGGCCACGCGGCGACGCGACGGCTGAGGGCGAACCCTTATCGGCGAGTGCGGCGTAGCAGTTCTACAATCGGAAACGCCGTCCCTGCCAATTGACGCCCGGCCGCGTGCCGGGCCGATGCAGGATTCGGCAACAGGGGAGCCCGATGTTCGATCGTCTCGGCCGGCTGGTGCTCAAGCTCCGCTTCCTCCTGCTCGCCGGCTGGGTTGTCGGAGCGGTCCTGTTCGGAGCGCTGGGGCCCTCCCTCTCTGAGGTCGGCTCCGCAGACGAAACCAGCTTCCTGCCCGCGAACGCGGAGTCACTGGCCGCTCGAAACGTCATCAAGGACGCCTTCCCGAACGACTCGGCGCCGTCGGTGGCTCTCATCGTCTTCTCCCGATCGAGCGGCCTGACCGACGCGGACCGGACCGCCATCGAGAGCCTGCGGGCCTGGTTCGAAGGGACCGGGCATCCCGACGCGATCGAGCGATACGTCACCGCCGAGAAGTCGCCTTCCTTGGCCTCGATGTTCCGTAGCTCCGACGGGGTGGTTGAACTCGCGCGTGTGGACCTCGACTCGCCTTCATTCCTGCCGCGGACCAACGACGCGATCGATGCCCTACGTGCTCATCTGGTTTCCGCGGGCGCGCTTCCGGCCGGGCTCGTGGCCCAGGTAAGCGGCCAGGCCGGGATCGGGCGCGACTATCTCGCCGCCATCAAGCAGGGCACGGACAGTACGACCCTGGTCACGATCCTGCTCGTCGTCGTGGTCCTGCTCATCATCTACCGCGCCCCGCTGGCGGCCCTGGTTCCGCTGGTCACGATCGGCTGCGCGTTCATGGTCTCGCGCGGCGTGCTGGGCTTCATGGCCCAGGGCGGCTGGAAGCTGTCGTCCGTCCTCGATTCGTTCATCGTCGTTCTCGTCTTCGGCGTCGGCACCGACTACACGATCTTCCTCGTCTCCCGATTCCGCGAGGAGTTGGGGAGGAATAGCTATGCCGACGCGGTTCGCGTGACCGTGAGCCGGATGGGCGCGGTCATCGCAGCCTCGGCGGCGACCGTGATCGTAGGCCTGAGCTCGATGATCGTCGCCAGCTTCGGCATGATCCAGACGACCGGCCCGGCTCTGGCAATCACGATCTTCGTCACGCTGCTGGCCGGGCTGACCCTGACGCCCTCGCTGCTGGCGATCTTCGGGCGGCGGCTCTTCTGGCCGCGCCACGAGCAGACTCGAACCGTCGATTCGGAGGAGAAGGGGTTCTGGGCCGCGCTGGCCCGGCGGATCACGGACCGTCCCGGGCTGCTGGCGGGTCTGGTACTCGTCCTTCTGGCTGCGCCGCTGCTGGCGCTGCCGCAGCTCAAGGAGAACTTCAACGTTCTCGAGGAGCTGCCGGGCGGGGCCGAATCGCGGGTCGGGTTCCAGACCCTGAGCCAACACCTGGCCGAAGGCCAGCTCATGCCGCTCAACGTTCTGATCAAGGTCCCGGACGGGAATCTGGCCGGCTCGGACGCGCTCGCGCGAATCGGTCAGCTGGAGCAACGTATCGCCGCGCTGCCGGACGTGCAGTCGGTCAACAGCGTCGTCGACCCGAAGAGCGAGGGCAAGGTCTCGGACGTTCTGAAGCCCGCGACACAACTCGCCGCCATGGCCGACGGGTTCGCAAAACCGCCGAGCACGGACATCAACGTCCAGCTCGGCGACGCTTCTCTGGCGGCCATCAACTCCGGCGTCTCGTACCTGGGAGGTCTGGACGGCGCTCAGCCCGGCCATCCCAGCCTTGCCGGCGCGGCGTTCAGCGGCGCGAAGGCTGATGTTGCCATTCTTCAGAAGAGCGTCGTCGCCGGCCGAACCCAGGCTCTGGCCGCGAATCAGGTGGGCGCCATCGCCGATCGGCTGCAGGCTGTCGCCGGGCCGCCAGGGTCCGCTCCGAGCAGCCCGGCGGCAGCCCAGCTTGCCCAGGTCAAGGCCTATCTGGACGAGCTCGGTGGGGCAGTCCCGGCGCTCGCTGCGACCGATTCGTACAAGGCGGCCCAGGCTTCCATCTCGAAGGTCGCCGCTACGGGCGATGCTGCCGCATTCGTCACCCTGGTTGGGGCGGTCCGCCAGATGCAAGCCTGGTTCGAGGCCCAGCCGGCCGCTTTCTACTTCGTGCCGGCGAGCGAGTCGCCGACCGCCGCGCAGCTGGCCGCTGCGCAAGCTTCGGCGGCTGCCCGTGCCCGCCTCCCCGGGGAGCTGCGTGAGGTTGCCGCCGCGTTCGGCGCGGACGACCTGTACGCCCCGCCGGACCTGCTGGCCGCGTACGAGTCCGGCGCCGGTGACGTCGCGCGGCTATACGTGACCACCGTCGCCAACCCTTACGACACCAAGGCCTTCGACACGGTTCGATCGCTGCGAACGCTGATGGCCGGCCAGGCGGCGAGCTTCGGGCCGGGCGCGACGACATACGTCGGGGGCTCCACCGCCGAGTACACCGACGTTCAGTCGACGATCTCGACCGACTTCCTGCGGGTGGCCGTGATCACGATCGTCGGAATTCTGCTCGTCCTGATCCTGCTCCTGCGGGCGCTGACGGCGCCGGCCTACCTGGTCCTGACGGTGCTGCTGTCGTATGGCGCCAGCTTGAGCCTCTCGGCGTTCCTCCTGCAGACAGTCTTCGGCCAGGCCGGGCTCAACTACTTCATCCCTCTCATGGTCTTCGTCCTTCTGGTGGCGCTCGGCTCGGACTACAACATCTTCCTGATGTCTCGGGTGCGAGAGGAGAGCGCGACCCGGCCGCTGCGAGAAGGCATCCGCGCCGCCTCCGCTCGAACAGGAACGGTCATCACTTCGGCCGGTTTGATCCTGGCGGGGACGTTTGGGGCGCTGATCACCTCGCCTTTGCAGCTGCTCTTCCAGGTCGGCGTGACCGTCGGGCTCGGAGTCCTGATCGACACGTTCATCGTCCGAAGCCTGCTGGTCCCGGCCATCACGGCCTTCATCGGGGAGTGGGCCTGGTGGCCGTTCCATCGGCGCTCCACGGAAGGGGCCGAAAGCACGCCTGAGGATGTGCTCCTCCAGCCCTAACGATGGCCATCCCCGGAACCTACAATGGCTTGCGAGTGGACTCGAATGCTCTGATCCGCCGGAGCGGGTCCCTGTTTGACGGAGGTTTGACCATGCCCGGGTTCGGCAGAACAGGGTCTGGTGGACGACTCTGCAGATACCGTTCATGAGCACTGAGCCATGCGGTGAGCACCCGACCGTCGATCCGCCGCTTGTGCCGGCCGGGCGGCCCCTCAATTGCATCGTGCTGGTCAAGCAGGTGCCGGACGTCTCCAACATCCCTGAGGACGCGTGGGATCGCGAGAAGGGGACACTGAAGCGGGCGATGCTCGACAGCATCCTGAACCCGCTGGACCTCCAAGCCCTGACGTTCGCCCGGCGCATCACGGAGACCGACGCGAACTCCCGGACGATCTATCTCTCCATGGGCCCGCCCCAGGCCAGAGAGACGCTGATAGATTGCCTGTCGCGCGTTCCCGGCGAGGCGATCCTCCTCACTGACCGGGCTTTCGCCGGGGCAGACACGGTGGCCACGGCCTATTCACTGGCGTGCGCGATCCGGCGGATCGAGCGGGAGATCTTCGGCGGAGACCGCCGCTACGTCATCGTCACGGGGATGCAATCCGTCGACGGCGACACCGCGCAGGTACCTCCCCAGATCGCCGAGGAGCTGGGGATCGAGCACATCGCCTACGCCAAGGGCGTTGAGGTACAGCCCGATCTGGCGGTTACCCGGATCGGCCCGCAGGGCACGGAGATCGTCCGTCCCCTGAAGTATCCCGTGCTGGTCACGGTCACCGCCTGCATGGATCCGCTCTATCGGGCGTTCCATCTGGCTCGCGAGGCCAACTCCGGCGAGGTCCGGGAATGGAGCGCGGAGTCGGTGGGGGCCGATCCCGCCAGGACCGGATTGCAGGGGTCGCGGACCCAGGTCTACCGCATCTTCTCGCCCAGCGAAGAGCGGTCCAAGGCCTGCGAGTTCGTTCACGATCCAGCGGAGCTGATCGACCTCATCAAGACTCGCTACCAGGCTGCGGGCAGTCGGTCCCGGACGGTGGAGGGCGAGCCGTACAACCTGGATGGCAAGACGCCGACGTACGCGGGCGAGTTCTGGGTCCTCGCGGAGCGCGAAGGGGATGGGATCCGCTCTGTCTCCCTGGAGCTGCTGGGCAAGGCCCGGGAACTTGCCGCCGGTTTGGGGGTGATGGTTGGAGCGGTTCTGCCATGCGACGACGCCGGGGATCTGCCCCAGGAGCTGATCGCGCGCGGCGCCGATAAGGTGTACGCGATCGAGCACCCACTCCTGGGTGAATACCTGCCCATGCCCTACAAGACGGCGATCTCGCGACTGGTCTGCGAGCGCCGCCCTCAGGTCATGCTCTTCGGGGCGACACCCATGGGCCGCGAACTCGCGCCACGGGTGGCCTACGCCTGTAGCTCGGGACTCACCGCCGACTGCACAAAGCTCGAGATCGGCGATTACACCAAGGGAAGCCTCTCTCTTGTTGGGATACTCAAGCAGACGCGACCGGCGCTGGGCGGCAACATCATGGCCACGATCCTGACCAAAGACTCGGACACGCAGATGGCGACCGTGCGACCAGGCGTGTTCCGGGTCCCGCCGCCGGACCCGGCTCGCACTGGCGAGATCATCAGGGTGAAGGCGGACCTGGACGTGAAGCAGCTGCGCTTGCGCTCGGTGGCCGTGGAGTCGCTTGCCGGCAAGGTCTCGATCCGCGACGCCGATATCCTCGTCGCAGGGGGCCACGGCCTCCGCTCAAAGAAGGACTTCGAGCGTCTCCTGCATCCGATCGCCGAAGGGCTTGGCAGGCTGCTCGGCGGCAACGCCAAGGTCGGCGCCTCGCGAATTGCGGTGGAGGACGGCTTCACCACGCACGATCACCAGGTCGGGCAAACCGGCCAAACGGTTCAGCCCAGGCTGTATGTGGCGATCGGGATCTCGGGCGCCGTGCAGCACATCTCGGGCATGCAAGGCTCGGAGATCATCGTCGCCATCAACAAGGATCCCAAGGCGCGAATCTTCAACTACGCGGACTTCGGAATGGTGGGTGACATCGAGACCATCCTGCCGGGGCTCACCCGCGTGCTCGACGGAGCCCCAGCATGAAGCCGATCGACATCCTGATCGTCGGCGCCGGCCCGGCCGGACTCGCCGCTGCGATCCGCCTGCGCGAGCGCCTGGACCGGGATGGGAGTGACGCCTCGGTCGTCGTGATCGACAAGGCGTTTGGAAACGGGTATCACAACCTTTCGGGGGCCGCGTTCGAGGCGAAATGCCTGGAAGAGCTCCTGCCCGGGTGGCAGACCGAGCGCAGTCTCCTGACCGACCACGTGACCCCGGTCGAGCGCGACGAGATGTACTTCCTGCTGCGCGGCGCCGCCGTGCGCATCCCACCGTTCGTTGTGCCCAAGCGAATGCACCACAAGGGCGACGTCACGATCTCGCTCTCGAACCTGGTCCAGTTCCTAACCCAGCAGGCCGAGAAGCGGGGAGTGGAGATCTATCACGGCTACTCTGCTCGATCGCTGATGGTCGAGCAGGGAGTTGTGAAGGGCGTGAAGCTGGCCGAAGTCGGCCTCGACAAGAGCGGCGAGGAGAAGCCGAACTACATGCCCGGCGAGGAGATCCGAGCGAAGGTCACGATCCTGGCCGACGGCACTCACGGCGCGCTATCGACGCAGTTCCGCGAGGTCTTCGGGGCCGGACGGAACCCGCAGGTCTACTCGCTCGGGATCAAGGCGCTCGTCCAGTTCACCGACGAAAACCCCTTTGGGCACAACCGGGTCGTGCACACGTTGGGCTACCCGTCCCCTTCGAGCGTGTTCGGCGGTGGGTTCATGTACAGCATGGGCGAGAAGACCGTCGCGGTCGGTATGATCCTGGGCCTGGACTGGAAGTACGGCGACCTGAACCCTCAGCTCGAGTTCGAGCGGTTCCGCGCCCACCCGTTCATCGAGCGGCAGCTGCATGGCGGCGTGATCATCGCCACCGGCGCGAAGACGATCCCAGAGGGCGGCTACCTATCGATCGGGCCGCTCAGCGCGCCGGGCGCTCTGGTGGTCGGTGACGGGGCCGGTTTCGTGAACATGGAGAAGATCAAGGGGATCCACTACGCGGTCCAAAGCGGGATCTGCGCTGCGGAAACGATTGCCGACGCGTACGCGACCGGTGACTTCGGGGTGCAGCCGCTCTCGTCATATCGCGATCGACTGGTCAAGCGCGGGATCATGGCCGAACTCGAGCATGCCCGGAACTACCGCCAGAGCTTCCGCTGGGGGCTCTACGTCGGGACGCCGCTCTCACTGATCCAGAGCCGCCTGCCGATGCGCCTCAAGACCCACCCCGACTATCTGGGCACGAAGCGGGGGGCGCGGCTAAGAAGGAAAGACCTCGGTCGGATGGACCAGACGACCTTCGTAAGCCTGACCGGATCACTCCACCGTGAGGACGAGCCGTCCCACGTCACGATCCTGGACCCGTCCAAGTGTCTGGAGTGCACCGAGCGGTTCGCGAACTCGTGCACCCACTTCTGCCCGGGGCAGGTTTATCGGTGGAACGACGATCAGATCGCGCTGAGCCCGTCGAATTGCCTCCACTGCATGACCTGCACGGTGAAATGCCCGTACGCCAATATCCGCTGGGTGCCGCCCGAGGGTGGCGAGGGGCCGCGCTTCAAGAACATGTAGCGCCTTCGGTCAGTCCCACAGCCCGCAAGCACACTGGCAGCGGGCCCTGGGGCCGCGTACTCTTCGTCCGATGCCGGCCCAACCGGGCTTCCGGCGTAGCTAGACGAGAGAGTCACCCCGTCCATGAAGAGCCACCACCGTCTTCTGCTCCGTGTCGTGGCCGTTGTCGCCGTACTGATGGGCGCGAAGATCCTCATCCACTACCTGCGCTGGGAAATCATCACCATCAACCCACTGTTCACCGGCATAATCGCCGCGAACGTGTTCCTGATGGGCTTTCTCCTGAGCGGCGTCCTATCGGACTACAAGGAGAGCGAGCGTCTTCCCGGCGAGTTGGGCGCCTGTCTCGAGAACATGGTCCAAGAAGTGGTGGGCATGAGGGTCTCCAAGCCCGAAGCCGTTGTCGGCCCGTGTCTGATCGCGCTGGCGCAGTTGAGCAACGACATCCACGCCTGGTTCTACAAGAAGCTCGACACGGAGATGCTGCTGGGGCAGCTCAACGCTCTGACGACGGATTTCGGAATGCTCGAGCCGTGGACCCAATCGACGTTCGTAGCGCGGCTCAAGGCGGAGCAGAGCAACCTCCGGCGGACCCTGATCCGCATCGAGACGATCCGGGAAACCGACTTCGTCGCGGCCGGATACATGCTGGCCTACATCATCACGGGCCTTCTCTGCGCCGGGCTGGTCCTGGCTCAGATGGATCCGTTCCACGAATCACTGACATTCACCGGCGTCATTGCTTACCTGCTGGTGTTCCTTCTGCTGTTGATCAGGGATCTCGATAATCCCTTCGGATACTACGAGCGGCTCTCGGGCGCAGACGTATCGCTCGTCACGTTCGAAAACACGATGAAGCGGCTGGCCCAGATTGCCGGGGTCGAAACGACGGCCGGCCTGCGATTCGTGCAGCTGGACCTCCAGGCCGCAGCGAACCTTCGTGCGGCACTCGACGACGCGTTGGCTCCGGTCGACCGGGCGGGATAGGTCGGCCGAGGCGGCCGCGAGCCCGATTCCAGTGGTGCGTTTGCCGGGCGATACCTCCGGTACCATCGTCCCAGGGCCATGTGACGGGCTTCTGGGACACGGGTTGACCGCTGCTGCTACACTCGCCGAACACTGCGGGCCGTGAAGCCCGGTGTGCGTTAGCTACGGAGAATCAGGTTGGGCCTGTTCGACAATCGGAACCGCCGCCGCCTCGTCGTCCTCGTTCGGGCGGATGGTCGTCGCGTGCAGGTTCCGGCTGAGGACCTCGGCCTGATCGACCTGTCCTTCTTTGGTCTCCTTCGCTTCATCGAGATCGGTATTGAGCGCGTACTCGTACTCATTACCGGCTCCCGGCGGGAGACTGGACGCAGGGACAAGCGCTGACGACGCAAAACCCGAAACGACCAGAACCCTCGCCGGAAGGTGAGGGTTTTTTCATGAGCTAACGGGGCACCCGAAGCGGACGAGGCCAGCGAAAGGAAGGGCGAAGCGATGGGGACCAGAGACGACGGACCGGACCGTACGGCGACTCGGATCAACCACATGCCGGGCGCCGGGACTGCGCGCGCCGACGCGATCTCGGCCGGCCGTCACGAAATGCTCACCGACACGCTCCGCAAGCAGATCAAGAGTCTCGCCGAACGTGGCCTGAAACGGCCCCGCATCGGCGCCGACGCCGTCTGCGAAGCCCTGCTGGCCCAGGGCGTTGACCTCTTCTTCGGTTTCCCGGGCGGCGTTCTCCTGCCGCTGTACGACGTCCTGGGCGACTACCCTGAGCTCCGCCACATCCTCGTCCGCCACGAGCAGGGCGCGTCTCACGCCGCCGACGGCTATGCCCGTGCCTCCGGCCGCGTCGGGGTGTGCCTCGGGACGTCCGGCCCCGGCGCCACGAACCTCGTCACCGGCATCGGCAACGCCATGCTGGATTCCGTAGCGATGGTCGCAATCACCGGCAACGTCGTCTCCTCGCTACTGGGCAAGGACGCGTTCCAGGAGATCGACATCACCGGCATCACTCTGCCGTGCACCAAGCACAACTACCTGGTCAACAACCCCAACGACATCCCGCGCGTCTTCGCCGAGGCCTTCCACATCGCCGCCACCGGCCGTCCCGGTCCCGTCCACATCGACATCACGAAGGACGCCCTGATGGGCGCCTGCACGGCCGAACACCCGGCCACCGTCGATCTGCCCGGTTTCAAGCCCAACTTCGAGGGCAACTACCGCCAGGTCAAGCTCGCCGCGCAGGAGATCGCCCGCGCCGAGCGGCCCGTCATCCTGGCCGGTCACGGCGTCCTGATAGCCGACGCGACCGAAGAACTGCGTGAGTTTGCCGAGAAGACGCAGATCCCCGTCGCCCACACCCTCCTCGGCGTGAGCGCCATGGACGAGACGCACCCGCTCAGCCTCGGCTGGGTCGGCATGCACGGCTGGAAGCACGTCAACCGCGCCATCCAGTCGGCCGACCTGCTGATCGCCCTGGGCATGCGCTTCGACGACCGCGTTACCGGCCACGTGCCGACGTTCGCGCCGTACGCGCGGATCATCCACGTGGACATCGACCCGGCCGAGATCGGCAAGAACGTCGCGGTTGAGATCCCGATCGTGGGCGACGTGAAGCGCGTTCTGACGGCCCTGCTGCCGCTCGTCCCAGCGGTGGAACCGGAGAGCCGCGCGGCCTATCTCACCGAGCTGGCGGAATGGCGGGTCGAGTCCGAAAAGACGCCCTGGCACGGGTCCGGGGCCTGGCGCAACGGCCAGCTCTCGGCCGACTTCGTGGTCTGCAAGATCGGCGAGGCCACCAACCACGACGCCACGATCGTCGCCGACGTGGGCCAGAACCAGATGTGGGCTGCACGTTACGCCGGGTTCCGCCGGCCGAACAGCCACATCAGCTCGGGCGGTCTGGGCACGATGGGGTTCGGATTGCCGGCGGCGATGGGCGCGGCGATGGGCCGGCCGGACAAGGAAACCTGGGCAATCGTCGGCGACGGCGGCCTGCAAATGACCGTCCAGGAGCTCATGACCCTCGTCCAGGACCACATCCCAGTCAAGATCGCGCTGCTCGACAACCACAAGCTGGGCATGATCAGGCAGTGGCAGGAGCTCATCTACGCCGGCAACTACCATTCGTCGCACCTCCTCGGCCCCGACTGGCTCAAGCTTGCCGACGCATACGGCGTGGCCGGCTTCCGGGCCACCAAGCCCGAGGAAGTCGACGCCGCAATCGCTGCCGCCCGGGCCGTCGACGGCCCGGCCCTTGTCCACTTCATGATCGCCGAGGAGCAGAACGTCTTCCCGATGATGCCGGCCGGAAAGGGCCTGTCGGACCTGCTCGAGGAACAGTTCGAGGAGCCGAAGCAATGAGCCAGACCGGTTCGAATCCCGGCACTCCCGCCGATCCGGCCCACCCGGCGCCGGCCCACACCGCTCCGCCGGCCCGGGCTCTGCCGGGCCACGGCGAGGCGCACCGCCACGTTCTGGTGGCCATCGTCCTGAACAAGCCCGGCGTCCTCAACCGCGTCGCCAGCCTCATGCGGGCGCGCAACTTCAACATCGAGACCCTCGCCGTCAGTCACACTGACCAGCCGGAGGTCAGCCGCATGACGCTCACCCTCCGCGGCGACGACGTCGCGGTCGAGCAGGCGGCCAAGCAGCTCTACCGGCTCATCGACGTGCTCAAGGTCCAGGACGTCACCAGCGACTCCACGGTCGAGCACGAGATCGCGCTCATCAAGGTCCGCGCCGACGAACGCAATCGCGGCGAGGTGCTGACCATCGCAGACATGTACAAGGCCAAGGTTGTGGATCTGGCGGCCGAGTCGCTGATCGTGGAAGCGACCGGCAGCGAGGCCGAGGTGGATGCGCTGATCGCGCTCCTCCGAGGATTTGGCATCAAGGAGCTCGTTCGCTCCGGAACCGTCGTCATGTCCCGGGGCACCGGGTCGATCGAGGAGGCAGTCAAGCGATGACCGCACGCATGTACTACGACAACGACGCCGATCCCAAGGCCCTCGCCGGCCAGAAGATCGTGATAGTCGGCTACGGCAGCCAGGGCCACGCCCACGCCCAGAACCTGCACGATTCGGGCTACGACGTCACCGTCGTCGAGGCCAATCCCAAGGCCCGCGCCCTGGCCGACGAAGCCGGCATCAAGACGGCCGACATCGCCGATGCCGTCAAGGCCGCGGACGTGATCATGATCCTGGTCCCGGACACCATCCAGAAGAAGGTGTTCGAGACGTCGATCGAGCCGAACATGCACGCCGGCCAGCTGCTCATGTTCGCCCACGGCTTCAACATCCGGTTCGACCGGATCCGGCCGGGCGCGGGCATCGACGTCGGCATGGTCGCCCCCAAGGGACCCGGCCACCTCGTCCGTTCAGTGTTCGAGCAGGGCGGCGGCGTGCCGGCCCTCTTCGCCGTCGAGAAGGACGCGACCGGAACCGCTCGCGCGCGCACCCTCGCATACGCCCGTGGCATCGGCGCGACCCGAGCCGGCGTCCTCGAGACCACGTTCAAGGAAGAGACCGAGACCGATCTCTTCGGCGAGCAGGTCGTCCTGTGCGGCGGCGTCACCAGCCTGATCAAGAACGGCTTCGAGACCCTGGTTGAGGCCGGCTACCAGCCGGAGCTCGCCTACTTCGAGGTCATGCACGAGCTCAAGCTGATCGTCGACCTGATGTACCGCGGCGGCATGAACTTCATGCGCTTCTCGGTCAGCGACACGGCCGAGTACGGCGACTACGTCTCAGGCCCGCGGATCGTCGACGCCAGGGTGCGCGACGAAATGCGCAAGATCCTCCACGAGATCCAGGACGGCAGCTTCGCGGCCGCGTGGATCGCGGAGAACGAAGCCGGCCAGCCCAACTTCAAGAAGATGCGCGAAGCCGGCCGCGACCACCAGGTCGAGCAGGTCGGAGCCCGACTGCGCAAGGCCATGCCCTTCCTCAATCCGGTCGAGGTCGTCGACGGCCAGCCTCAGGCCGCCGCGAAGTCCAAGGACTGATCGCCCCTGGGGGAAACCGATGAGCGAGAACGTACCCGCCAACGTATCCGGCCCGGGCATAGTCCCGGGCTCGGTACGGATCTTCGACACGACTCTGCGCGACGGTGAGCAGGCCCCTGGGGCCGGGCTCACGGTGGCGGAAAAGATCGAGGTAGCCCGCCAGCTCGTCCGCCTGAACGTGGACGTGATCGAAGCGGGCTTCCCGGCCAGCTCCCCCGGCGAATTCGAGGCGGTCCATCAGATCGCCAAGGAAACCCGGGGCGTGGCCGTGGCCGGCCTGGCCCGCTGCAAGGACGGCGATCCGCAGCGGGCCGTCGAGGCCCTTCGGGTGGCCGAACGGCCGCACCTCCACGTCTTCATCGCCAGCAGCGACATCCACCTCAAGCACAAGCTGCGCATCTCCCGTGACGAGGCGCTTCTCGCGGCGGCGAAGTGGGTCGGCTACGGCCGCAAGGCCCTGGGCCGCGATGCGGAGATCGAGTTCAGCGCCGAGGATGCGACGCGCACAGACATCGATTTCCTGATGAAGCTGTACGAGGCCGCGGTCGAGGCGGGTGCGAGCACGCTCAATATCCCCGACACAGTCGGATACGCGATCCCGGCCGAGTTCGGGCAGCTGGTGGGGCAGGTCGTCGAGCGGTTCGGCTCGGTTGCCACCATATCCGTCCACTGCCACAACGATCTCGGCCTGGCCACGTCCAACACGCTGGCGGCGCTGCAAAACGGCGCCCGCCAGCTGGAAGTCTGCGTCAACGGGCTCGGCGAGCGAGCCGGCAACGCTTCGCTCGAAGAAGTCGTGATGGGCATCAAGACCCGCCCCACGCAATTCCCCAACCTGGCAACCCGCGTCGTCAGCGAGCAGATCACCCCTGCGAGCCGGCTGGTGAGCTACCTGACCGGCTTCGCCGTCCAGCCGAACAAGGCGATCGTCGGCGGCAACGCGTTCGCCCACGAGTCCGGCATCCACCAGGACGGCGTCATCAAGAACCCGCTGACCTACGAGATCATGACCCCGCAGTCGGTCGGGCTCTCCGGCAGCCAGCTGACTATCGGCAAGCTGTCGGGCCGGCGCGGCCTGCGCGAGAAACTACATTCGCTCGGCCACGAGGTCGACGGCGAGGCGCTCGACGCGCTGTATGCCCAGGTCATCGCTCTGGCCGACGCCAAGAAGGAGGTCACCGACGGCGACCTCCTGGCGATCGTCGAGCAGCGTGCCACGGTCGTGCCCAACACGATCCGCCTGCAGGGCTGGAGTGTCACCAGCTCCCACGGCGGCCGGGCGACGGGGACGATCACTCTTTCGGTGACAGGCGAAACGCGCTCGATCGAGGCATCGGGCAACGGTCCGGTCGACGCGCTGTACGGCGCGACCGACCGGGCGCTCGAGTCGGTGCTCGGTTGGAGGCCCATCCTCGACGAGTACGAGATCAAGGCAGTATCGGCCGGCGAGGATGCCCAGGGCCAGGTCGTGGTCCGCGTCCACCGCTCCACCGAGGAACGACACGACGCCTTCGTGGCCACCGGCCACGGTCTATCCACCGACATCATCGAAGCCTCCGTGGCCGCATACCTGTCCGGGGCCGAGAAGCTCCAGCAGGAAGCGATCGCGCGCGCGGCAATGCTGGACGAGGCTCGCGCCTCCGGCCATACCCCCGAGAAAGTGGAGAGGCTCCCGTGACAACGCCAGCCCAGCCGCTCGACACCGGCGCCGCTGCGGAACCAGCGGCGACGTATCGCCTAGCCGTCGTTCCCGGTGATGGGATCGGGCCTGAGGTGATTGCGGGCGGCCGGCGCGTGCTCGAGGCCGCTGGTCGTCTCTTCGGCTTCCGCTTCGAGTGGCACAAGGTGCTGATCGGCGGCGTGGCGATGGATGCATACGGCGTGCCGATGCGCGACGAGGACCTCGCCGCGTGCGCCGCCGCGGACGCCGTCTACTTCGGCGCGATCGGCGACCCCAAGTACGACGATCCAAAGGCCAAGGTCCGGCCCGAGCAGGCGCTGCTGGCGATGCGCAAGGGCCTCGGCTTGTACGCGAACCTTCGGCCGGTCACGGTCCAGCCGGTCCTGCGCGGCAGTTCGCCGGTCCGCGAGTCGCTGCTCGAAGGCGTCGACATGCTGATCGTGCGCGAGCTCACCGGCGGGCTCTACTTCGGCAAGCCGTCCGAGCAGCGCGACACTCCGGCCGGCCGCGAAGTCGTAGATACGCTGATCTACACCGAAGGCGAGATCCGCCGCGTCGTGAAGCTGGCCTTCGAGCTGGCCCGCGGCCGCCGCAAGAAGCTGACCAGCGTCGACAAGGCCAACGTGCTCTCCTCGAGCCGGCTGTGGCGGACGATCGTCGAGGAGGTCAAGCCCGACTACCCCGACGTCACGGTCGAGCACCGGCTGGTCGACGCCTGCGCGATGACGCTGATCCAGCGTCCCGCCCTGTTCGACGTCATCGTCACCGAGAACCTCTTCGGCGACATACTCTCGGACGAGGCGAGCGTGCTCGCGGGTTCCCTCGGGATGCTGCCGTCGGCGTCGATCGGCGAGAAGCGGACCCCCTTCGGGGTTCACGGCCTGTATGAGCCGATCCACGGCTCCGCTCCGGACATTGCCGGCAAAGACGTCGCCAATCCGCTGGCAACGATCCTGTCCGGCGCGATGATGCTGCGCTGGTCGCTCGGCCGGCCTGCGGTGGCCGAGGCGATCGAAGCGGCGGTCGGCGCGGCGCTGGCCGACGGCTATCGGACTCCGGATCTCGTAGCCGCGACCGGCGAACAGCCCGGGCAGAAGAAGGTGGGGACGCAGGCCATGGCCGATGCGGTGGTGGCCGCTCTCGAGGCGGGAGCCTCGCAGAAAGTCGGGGCCGGCGGCCCCGGAGAAAGGGCCGGCGCCCGATGAGCGACCGCGTGATCCTGTACGACACGACGCTGCGCGACGGCACTCAGCGCGAGGGCCTCGTCGTCTCGCTGGCCGACAAGATCAAGATCGCCCGCCGTCTGGACGATTTCGGGATGACCTACATCGAAGGCGGCTGGCCGGGCTCGAACCCCAAGGACGTCGACTTCTTCGCCGCGGCGCGGGCGATGACGTGGAAGAACGCCAAACTGGCGGCCTTCGGGTCCACCAGGCATCGCTCCAACCGTGCGGAGACGGACCCCAACCTCGTCGCCATCGTGGCCGCCGAAACGCCGGTGGTGACGATCTTCGGCAAGAGCTGGCTCCTCCACGTCCGCGACGTTCTCGGCGCCACGCCCGAGGAGAACCTGGCGATGGTCGCCGATTCGATCGCCTTCCCGCGCGCGGCCGGCCGCGAGATGGTGTACGACGCCGAGCATTACTTCGACGGCTACAAGGACGATTCCGCCTACGCCCTGGCCACCCTCCGGGCGGCGCGGGATTCGGGTGCGAGCACGCTCGTCATGTGCGACACCAACGGCGGGACGTTGAGCGATGAACTCGTCGCCATTGTCCGCGCCAGCATCGCAGCCCTGTCGGCCGACGGCGCCTCGGAAGTGGTCTGGGGAATCCATTGCCACAACGACGCGGAGCTGGCCGTGGCCAATTCCCTGGCCGCAGTCGCCAACGGCGTCCGCCACGTTCAGGGCACGATCAACGGCTACGGCGAGCGCTGCGGCAACGCCAACCTGGTGAGCGTCCTCGCCGACCTCGAGCTCAAGACCAAGTACGAGCCCGTTCCGTCGGGCCGATTGAGCGAGCTGACCGAGATGGCCCGCTACGTCGCCGAGATCGTCAACATCGCCCCCGACGACCACCAGCCGTATGTCGGCCGGTCGGCCTTCGCCCACAAGGGCGGCGTCCACGGCGCCGCGACCGCCCGCTCCGCCAACGCCTACCAGCACGTGGATCCGGGCATCGTCGGCAACGTCACGCGCCTGGTGGTGAGCGAGCTGGGCGGCAAGGCCAACACCCAACTTCGAGCCGAGCAGCTCGGCCAGCAACTCGACGGCGTGGATCCCAAGGCGCTCAGCCAGCTGATCAAGCAGCTCGAGGCCGAGGGCCTCGCCTTCGAAGGCGCGGAGGCGTCGTTCGAACTGCTGGTGAAGCGCCACAAGGCCGGCTACGAGAGCCCCTTCACGCTGTGCGATTACACGGTTCTGGTGGAGCAGCGCGGCGGCGCCGAACTGCTCGCCGAAGCGACCGTGAAGGTCGAGGTCGCGGGCGAGGTGCTCCACACCGCCGCCGACGGCAACGGCCCCGTGAACGCGCTGGACACCGCCCTCCGCAAGGCGCTCGGCGCCTTCTACCCGCAGCTCGACGCCGTCCATCTGGTCGACTACAAGGTCCGCATCCTCGACAGCCTCGAGGCCACCGGTGCCCAGACGCGCGTCATCATCGACTCCTCCAACGGCGTCCTGGAGTGGTCGACGATGGGCAGCGGCACGAACATAATCGCGGCCTCGTGCCAGGCGCTGTGCGACTCGCTCGAGTTCGCGATCTGGAAGACGGGTGCGGAAGTCCGGCGGCGCGATGAGCGCCATTTCACGACGACCGCACAGGCCAACGGGTCTGCGAATGCCACCCGGGCCCGGCGCCCGGAATAGCCGACGGAGGATTCGATGGCATCGCCAGCGTCGGGAACTCGATCCGAGTCGGACCCTGCCGCCGGGCGGCCGCGGGTCGCGTTCCAGGGCGAGCCCGGAGCCTTCAGCGAGGAAGGCGTCCTATCCGCGTTCGCCTCGCCTGTGGCGGTCGCGCTCCCGACATGGCGGGCCGTCTTCGAGGCCATCCATTCGGGGACGGTGGACGCAGGCGTCGTTCCGATCGAGCGCTCCCAGGGTGGCAGCGTCCGCGAGATTTATGACCTGCTCTTCGAATTCGACGAGATCAAGATCGAGGCGGAAGTCTCGGTTCCGGTCCACCTGGCATTGCTGGCCCTGCCAGGTCAGACCCTCGACCAGATCGAGCGCGTCTACAGCATTGCCCAGGCCCTCGATCAGGCGGACGCCTTCTTGCGTGCGCGGCCCTGGCAGGTCATGACCAGCTACAACACCGCCGGCGCGGCCAAGGCGATCGCCGACAAGTCCGAGATGGGCGCGGCCGCCGTCGCGTCCGCGCGGGTTGCGCCGATATATGGGCTGGAGGTTCTGGCCCAGGATATCCAGACCGGTGCGGCCAACCGGACCCGCTTCGTCGTCCTCGCCCGCGAACCGCTGCCGTGTGAGTGGCTCACGTCGGCGATGGTCAACGGACCGATGAAGACGACCCTGGTCTGGGCCGTCCGCAACGTCCCGGGCAGCTTGTATCGCTGCCTCGGCTGCTTCGCCGAACGCAAGATCAACCTCTCGCGCCTGGAGTCCAGGCCGAGTCGGGGAGTGCGCTGGGAGTACGTCTTCTGGGCGGACATGGACTCGGAGCCCGACTCGCCCGACTGCGCCGCCGCGCTCGCGGCGCTGCTGCGTGAAGCCGTGATGGTCAGGGTGGCCGGCGTCTACCACCGAGCCGCCGAGGAGTAGAGGGCCGCGCTCCGTTTCACCTTTGGCGAAGTTGATGGTCGTGACCGCTCCGGTCGGGGTCATCGTCGGACCCAGGGCCATGAGACCAGCGGCCGTCGAAGACCTCCCTCGCGTCGGCCCCAGACAAGGACCGACCTAGCCCTTCTTGATGCGGTTAGACATGCCGCACCCAACTGAGCGATATCCTATTCCTTAGTTAGGGCGCGGAAGAGCCGCGCAACGCATTTCTTCCCATTCTCGGCGCGGTTCCGGTATCGGCTCGCGCCGGGCGGCCGGCGCCGCCGAAAGGCGTAACCTGAACTCAACCGCGCGAGAGCGGTCCAAGTCGAGGTGACGTGTGGCCGGTGGCTCCGTTTCGAGCGAAGTCGAAGCCGTTCGCCGGCACGCGGCCGACCTCGCGGCGCGACTCTCCCCGGCCGCGCGCCGCTCGGCCACGATCGCCCAGGAGCGCGCGATCCTGCGCATGCTCGGTGTGGACGGCCTCGATCGCGCCGGTCGACCGCTGGCCGCATCCATGGCGGAGCGGTACTGCAGCCCCGATCGGTCGCGTCTGGCGCGGGGCGTCATCCTCCCATTCGCCGTCGCCCTGCTCGAATACGACCTGCCCGCCCGTGATCTCGGGCTCGAAGTCGCGTCGGGTGCGATCGACCTCGGGCTCGAGGCCGAATTGCTCGAGCGGCCCGAGCGTCTGGCCGCAGCCGAGGCGCACGCGTCCAAACTGCTCGCCGCGGCCCTCGCCAGATTCGACGACAACAAGACCGCCGCCCGAGACATGCGCGACGTGCTGGGGCTGGCGGACGAACCCTGGCTGGGAGTGGCCCTGCGCGCCGACGAGGTCGGGCCTGCCGCCGAGGAGACGAAGGCGCTCATCGGGGAGGGCGCCGACGTCGTCCAGGTGCGAGTTCCGGCAAGCTGGGAATTCGCAGAGGCCCGGCGGAACGCCGGTCTGGAGACCCCCGGCCTCTTCGAGTCGGAAGGGCCACGGGTCAAGGTCGGCCGCGAGTCCGGCGGTCACCGGCCGGGCGGGCACGTGCGAGGGCGGCGGCACAAGTCAGGAGGGCCTGTCGCGATCCCGCAGCGGTTCGAGGGCGATCTAGTCCCCGCCGGCAGCCAGCGCGGCTTGGAATTGCTGCGGAAGGCGGCCGACGAAGCGGCCGCGGAACGGGGATGCTACGCCGGCCTGATGACGGTGACGTCCGCGTTTGCCGCACCCGAACAGGCTGTCGTGGCGGCGTTCGAGCGCATCGACTACGTCGAAGCCGACCCGATCCGCGAGATCGTCGAGGACAACGTCGATCCTGAGCGCGCTCTCGCGGACCACGCTTTTGCGCATCGGCTCCAGGTTCGCGCGGGTTGCCGCCTGGTGATGGGCCCCGGGCCTCTCGCTCTCGGCGCCGACGTGGCCAGCGGCATTCCGTCCGACGCCGCCACACGAGCCGGTCGGGCTCTTGCGCTCCAGGCTCTGGGCGTTGAGCTGGCCCTCGCCGACGGTCTCACAGCGGACCGGCTGCTGCTCGGCGCCCTGCCGGACTGGGTCGCCGAAGATGGGGACGCGCGCGCGATCCTCGTCCAGGCCTGGTTGCGGCGCCTGGTCTTTCCGAACCACAGCCTGATCGTGAGCGAGCCGATTTCCTCGGGGCGGCCACGCGGCCGCACGTCGGCGCTGGTAACGGCGCTGTCGGGGGCCGCCGCGTCGCTCGTGGTCCGGGATGCGGCCGAGGGGAATGTCGCCGAATCCTCCGCGGAACTCGACGCTGCCGCCGGCGCAGCCCTGGCTCTCCGCGCAGCCCTGAGCGACGGCGCGATTCACGGAGACGCGGCCGAGTTGGCGATGCGGACACTGGCCGCCGCGAACGCGGCGCTCGAGCGCTTCGCCGGCGAAGGGTGGGGGAGCGTGCTCGGGCCCGCCGGACGCGGCGACGAGGCCGAGCGATTCGGCGGCAGCGCGGTGGTCGAGCGTGCCACCGGTCCCGGTTCGGGCGCTCGGGTCATCGGCGCCCTGACTTAGGCACCGGCTCGCGCGGTCTACCCGGTGCTAGCATGGCCGGCGGGGCGGGAGCGAGCGCAGAGGAGATAGAACTGAGCATTTCCAGCGAGCGCACGGTCGCGCTCGGCGGTCGCCCCGTGCCGGTCGCCGTCATTGCCGGCCTGATCGCCCTCGCAGTCTCCTGGCTCGGCATCGTCTACTTCGCCGAACCCTGGAGCCAGTCCGCACTGCCGTCCGGAATGGACGCCCGGTGCTACTGGGCCCCCATCCTTTCGGATCCGTATCTCCATTCGAACTGGACCGACCAGATCGCCTACCCGTACTCCCCGGCATTCCTGCAGATCCTGCAACCGATTCGACTGCTTCCCTGGCAGCTCTTCATGGCCGTCTGGGCTGCGATCCTGATGGCCGCGATGGTCTACATCACCGGCCCACGGCTGATCCTGCTCGGCCTCGCCTTCTTCGGGCTGATGGAGATCTGGGGCGGCAACATCGAGATGCTGATCGCCCTGGCCATCGTGCTCGGATTCCGCTGGCCGGCGACCTGGGCGTTCGTGCTCCTGACGAAGATCACGCCGGGTGTCGGCCTGCTCTGGTTCGCGGTTCGTCGCGAATGGCGCTCGCTGGCCATCGCTCTGGCGGCGACGATCGCAGTCGTGGCGGTCTCGGCGGCGCTCCAGCCGGATGCGTGGTGGCGGTGGCGCGACGTCCTCGTGGCCAATGCCGGCAAAGGTGGGACGTGGGCCGCCGTCCCGATCCCGTTCTTAGTCCGCTTCCCTGTGGCCGTCGTGCTCGTGGTTTGGGGCGCCCGCACCAACCACCGCTGGACCGTGCCCGTATCGGCGATGCTCGCCCTGCCGGCGCTCTGGTACGGCGGCTTGAGCATCATGCTGGCCACGCTTCCGCTGCTGGGTGCGCGGACCTGGAGTGACGTACGAGAGGTGCTCAGTGGCGGTTGGAGAGAGCTGACGGGCGGCCTCAGGCGGTCGATCGGCCGGCGATCGGCGGAAGCGAAATGAACGCCCGGCACGCATTCGGGTCGGTCGGGGGAGTCCCGCGCCTGCGCGCCCAACGCTCCGTCCGGCGTCCTCGTACGATTGCCGCAACATCGTCCAGGTTCGTATCAGGAGGAGGCATCTAGTGCCTGATTCGTCTCCTTTGCCCATCCGTGACACCGCCTGGCCGACGCTTCACGTGTCGCGGCACCCCGCGATCCTTCACAAGCTGCGGATCCTGCGCGACGAGAAGACCGAGCCCAAGAAGTTCCGCGAAGTCGTCCGCGAGCTCTCATGGCTGCTCGGCTATGAGGCCCTGGCCGACGTCGAGGTCCGTCCCCGCACCGTCAACACTCCCATCGAGACGACGGACGCCCACGAACTGGGCGTCCGCATCGGGCTCGTGCCGATCCTGCGGGCCGGGCTGGGCATGGTGGACGCCATGCTGGAGCTGATGCCGACGGCCGAGGTGTGGCATCTGGGTCTCTTCCGCGACGAGCGCACCCTCCGACCGGTCGAGTACTACAACAAGCTCCCGGACTCCGCCACGGTCGACCTGTGCCTGATCCTCGATCCGATGCTCGCCACGGGCGGCTCGGCCACAGCCGCGATCGAGGTACTCAAGCGATGGGGCGCCACCCGGATCAAGCTCGTCAACTTGATCGTGGCGCCGGAAGGCGTCGACGCCGTCACCAGCGCCCACCCCGACGTCGAGATCTACTGCGCCGCGGTCGATCGGCAGCTCAATGAGCACGGCTACATCATGCCGGGCCTCGGCGACGCCGGCGATCGCCAGTTCGGGACGGGCCGCGCGGGCTAACGGGCCAAGGGCTCGGCGAGCTGTGGAGGGCCGATCTCAGGTAGAACCCGGGTCAATCGTCGACTGGGGCACCGTCAAGAACCCCATCGGCGGAGACGAGCACGGCTCGCCGCAGGGATGGTCCCAGAAGCCGACGCCCATTCGCACCAGCTCGACGTCGCTGCCTGAGGATCCGGCGTCCACGTCCACCTGGGAGTGCTTCGGAAGCGGCCCGCGGACCATCTCAGACTCGAGGAACCCGAAGTCATAGACGAACTTCCCGGCGCAGTCCAGACCCTCCCACGTCGAGATTCGATACCAGTAGTCACGTCCCGTCGAATTGACCAGTCGCACGACGTGCATATTGATGGATTCGGCGGACAGACCTGCCGGCGGTGGTGGATAGCTGTGCGGCGGCCAGGTGTGACTCCCGACGCAGTACGTTGGAGTGGCGCTGGATACGTGCGCACCCACGACGGTGCCTGGCGGGCTGGCCTGCGTCGGCGTGGCGACACAGGCGACCACAAGCAGGGAGATCGCGAGCAGCGTCGCTGGAAATCGGGCGTGTCTCGTGCCGGCCGCGGCTCCAGGCCGCGTCTTTCCGGGTAGCTCCATCTCCCACCGCATTTCGGGCCCTCGCAGACAGGCTGATTGGGTCCTGCAGAGGTAGCGTTTCCCCAACGACGGCGGCGATGTCGCTCCGGTTCCACGACGGACCCCGTGATCGCGAAAAGCGGGCGGCCTTGCGGCATTCGCACTTGCGAAAGCCGGGGCCGCCCGCTTCGTTTCTGCGAGGGATGGGGTCAGGAGGCGGTGGCCTCCGAGCCCGGCTCCTGGGCCACCTTCACCAGGCCCAGGACCTGGTAGACGATGATCGCCCCAAAAGTCGCCATGGCGATGCCGCCGAGCGAAAAGTCGCCCGAGGTGAGGGTCAAGTCGCCGGCGCCGATCGTGAGCGCAGCCGCGACCGTGACGAGGTTGCGGGTCACACCGAAGTCGACCTTGTTCTGGACCCAGATACGGGCTCCCGTAGCCGCGATGAGGCCGAACAGGACGATCGCCAGGCCGCCGAGGACTGGACTCGGAATCGTGCCGATAAGGGCGCCGAACTTCGGGCAGATGCCCATCGCCAGGGCAACGAAGGCGGCGATGATGAAGACCAGGCTGGAGTAGATCTTGGTCACGGCCATGACGCCGATGTTCTCGGCGTAGGTGGTGACGCCGGTGCCGCCCCCGGATGCCGCGACCATGGTCGCGATGCCGTCGCCGAGGAAGGCTCGGCCGATATACGGATCGAGGTTCCGGCCGGTCATCGCCGAAACGGCCTTGACGTGACCCAGGTTCTCGGCCACGAGGACAAGCGCGATCGGCGCGATCAGGACGATCGCATGGCCGTCGAAGACAGGAGTCGTGAAGTTTGGCAGGCCGATCCAGGCCGCGGAGCCGATCTTGTCGAAGCTGATCTCAGCGCCCTTCGGGCCCAGGTGCAGCAGGTTTGTTGCCACGAAGTACATGACGAAGCCGGCTATGCCGCCTAGCAGGATCGGCAGGCGTCGAAGGATTCCGGGGGCGTAGACCGCCACCAGCACTACTGCCGCAGTCGTGAGCAGACCCATAGTCATGAAGAAGATGTCGTTCGTCTGCCCGATATTCGGATTTACGTACCAGCTCGCGACACCGTTGAGGTCCGCCACGGCAACGTGTGCCAGGTTCAGGCCGATGACCATGACGATGGCTCCGGTGATGACCGGCGGCATCAGCCACTCGACCCACTTGTATCCGACGATCATGACCACGAGCCCGATCAGGGCGTAGACCGCGCCGCAAACGATGATTCCGCCCAGCGCCGCGGGAATATTGTGTCCGGCGCCGATGGCCTCCGCGGAGATGACCACGGCAATGAACGAGAAGCTCGAGCCGAGGTAGCTCGGTACGCGACCACGAACGCAGACGAAGAAGATGAGCGTGCCAACGCCCGAGAAGAAGATCGCGGTGTTGGGATCGAAGCCCATAAGGATCGGCGCGAGCACAGTCGCCCCGAACATGGCGAAGATGTGCTGGACGCCCAGAGCCACCGATTGAACGGCCGGCGGCCGCTCGTCCGGGGCGATGATGCCTTCCCGTTTGACGGTCCACTGGAACATGCCACGGACGTATTCGATGGCGGCAGCCATGAGCGACCTCCTCCAACCTTTGATCGGCTCGCCGGGCGTGACGGCCCCTTCTCCCCAGGGCACCCGTACGTTGGAGAAGCGTGTCAAAAACCGGAACCCTCCGCACGGCCGCTGCGCATCTTTGTGTTCCTAACTTGTGGATGAATTCGCGGCCTTGAGCGTAAGTCGCGGAGTCAGGCTGGGCGTCGGGCCTCGAGGTTCGCTCTCGCGTCGGGAACGACGGCGAGGAAGCCCGCCAGGCTCTCGCATCCGTAGGCCGCGCATTCGGCGCACGTGGTCACGGCTCTGCCCACGGCGCACTTGCGGATCTCGCAGCCACTCTCGCAGTAAGGGGCGTGACGGCCTTCGTGCGTGCACCCGACGCAGTCGATGTCGGCGACGGTGTGGCTCCCACCGAAATCCACATTCCACTTCTCGGCGACGACCTGCCGCTCTGCCTCGGTGAGCCGGAGAGCAGCGTGGAAGGCGGGACAGCCGCCGCAGTTGAGTCCGCAATACGCGATATGTATTGCCACGGGTGTCTCCTCATGGGATTACCCCAACGGGTAGGACCCTAGCGCGGCTTCACGACAACCCATGTCAGGTTGCGAAAACCGCCAGGCAGGATTCGCCAAAACAGACGTCCGGCGCGAACCGGATACCATGCGAATATGGCGAAGAAGCCGGTTCCCACCGGGAAAGCCTCGGCGGCGCACGACGCGTCGCCCCCGACCTCCCCGAAGTCGCCCCCGGATTCGGCCCCGACGTCGTCCACCGGTTCTCCGGCGCCTGCAGCATCACCGGCCGCGCCGACGGCGGCTTCCGACTCGCTTCCCGGCTCGACTGCCGGCTTGACCTCGGCGGAAGCGGCCAAGCGACTTCGCCAGAACGGTCCGAACGCCTTGGGGGGCGAGGGGCGCCGCGGCCCGCTGGCCGTGCTCGTGAGCCAGTTCGCCAGCCCACTCGTCCTGATCCTCGTCATCGCCAGCGTCGTGAGCATGGCCGTCGGCGATCGCGTCGAAGCCGGCATCATCCTGGCGATCGTGGCCATGAGCGCTCTCCTGGGATTCGTTCAGGAGGCTCGCTCCGAGGCGGCAGTTGCAGCTCTGCAGGCTCGCCTGGCACTCCGCGCGACGGTTGTCAGAGATGGCAAGAACCAGGAGATCCTCATCCATGATGTGGTCGTTGGCGACGTCGTGGTCCTCGGAGCCGGTGACATCGTCCCCGCCGACGCGCGACTGCTCGAAGCGAACCACCTGTTCGTTGACGAGTCGTCGCTCACCGGAGAATCCGCCGCCTCGCTCAAGAACCCCATGCCCGGCAAGCTGGTTCCGGGCAAGGACGCGGATCGGGCCGGGCTGGCCTTCTTCGGGACCAGCGTCGTGAGCGGCACGGGGCTGGCCGAGGTCACCGCCACCGGCGCAAAGACGAGCTACGGTGCGATCGCCCACCGGCTCGCCGAGCGTGCACCGGAGACCGACTTCCAGCACGGCGTTCGGGCCTTCGGGTTGCTGATCGGCCGAGTGACGCTGATCCTCGTCGTCGGCGTCTTCGCCATCAACGTGGCGCTGCAGCGACCGCTGTTCGATGCCCTGCTCTTCTCCATCGCTCTTGCCGTCGGCCTCACGCCCGAGCTGCTGCCCGCGATCGTGACCCTCAACCTGACTCGCGGAGCGCGCGCGCTGAGCGCGCACGGCGTCCTGGTCAAGCGCCTCCCTGCCATCCAGAACCTCGGCAGCGTGACCGTTCTCTGCACAGACAAGACCGGCACCCTCACCCAGGGCAAGCTGGAATTGGTCAAGGCGGTGGGCATCGACGACGACGACGCAAGTGAGGCCTCGCGCGCCCTCGAGCTCGCCTACCTAAACAGCCATTTCGAGTCGAGCTTCCAGAACCCGCTCGATACCGCGGTTCTGGCGGCCGCCCCCAAGCCCGCCGATCTGGCCTCTTATCGCAAGCTCGCCGAGCTGCCCTACGACTTCAACCGCCGCATGCTGAGCGTGGTCGTCCAGCGCGGTGACGAGCCGCCGCTACTCGTGACGAAGGGCGCTCCCGAAGCGGTCATGGCTGCCTCGGCCAGCGTCCGGACGGATCACACGGCGCGGGCGATCCACCCGGCCGAACACGAGCGTCTGGCGAAGCTCGTTGACGGTTCGTCTGCCGACGGCTTCCGTCTGGTCGCCGTCGCTTCTAGAGTGCTGAACCCGGACGAACTGAAGGGCATGCCGGCTTCGCCCGCTTCGGCCGCCAAGCCTCCTTCGGCCGCCAAGGAGGCCTCGACCGCAAAGCCGTCTTCGACCGCCAAGCCTTCTTCGGCCGCCAAGGAGGTTTCGACGGCAAAGCCGTCTTCGACCGCAAAGCCGGCCCCTGTCGACCTGTCGGCCGCCTCAAGACTCGAGCGAGGCCTGACTTTCGAGGGCGTGATCCTGTTTAGCGACCCGCCCAAGCCGGATGTCGGCAAGGCGATCGCCTCCCTGGCGAGCCAGGGGATTGCCCTCAAGATCATCACCGGCGACAACGACCTGGTGGCTCGCCACGTGGCTGGTCTCGTCGGGTTGAAGGTCGACGGCGTTCTGACCGGCGACCAGATGCGCAGGCTGACTCATCCGGCGTTGGTGGCCCGCGCAAAGCGGACCACGATCTTCGCCCGTGTCGATCCCGACCAGAAGCTCCAGGTGATCCGCGCCCTGCGCGAGTCGGGCAGCGTCGTCGGCTACATGGGCGACGGTATCAACGACGCCCCGGCACTCCATGTCGCCGACGTCGGCATCAGCGTCGACAACGCCACGGACGTGGCCCGATCGGCCGCCGACATCATCCTGCTCGAGCCGAGCCTTGCGGCGATTTCCCAGGGCGTGACCGAGGGCCGCCGCACGTTCGCCAACACGCTCAAATACATCCGGATGGGGACGAGCTCCAACTTCGGCAACATGCTGAGCATGGCCGGGGCCGCGCTCGTGCTGCCCTATCTGCCGATGCTGCCGAGCCAGATCCTGCTCAACAACCTTATCTACGACGCGTCGCAGACGGCACTTCCTTCGGACAACGTCGATGCCGACGCCCAGGCCGAGCCGGCCCGCTGGGACGTGCACGCAATCGAGCGGTTCATGGTCGTCTTCGGACCGATCTCTTCGGTCTTCGACTACATCACCTTCGGCGCGCTGCTTCTAATGCTCGGCACCAGCGTCAAGAACCAGGGCGCATTCCAGGCGGGCTGGTTCGTCGAATCGCTCTTCACCCAGATCCTGGTCGTCCTTGTGATCCGCACGCGCATGACGCCGTTCTGGAGGAGCCGGCCCAGCAAGCAGCTAGGGGCGGCGATCGTGGCCGCGCTGGCAGTGGCGGTGATCATCGCACTGAGTCCGCTCGGGTCTGCACTGCTCTCATTCGGCGCGCTGCCGTGGCAGTTCTGGCCGTTGCTGGTGGTGCTGGTGGTCGCCTACTTGAGCCTCATCGAGGTGGCGAAGGTCATCTTTGATCGGCGCGAGGCAAGAAGGCCCGATGCGATCGCCCGTACCACGGCCTACGCGGCACTCGCTACCGCCGCCAAGTCGAAATGACGCGGACTCGGTGACGAGCCCGAGCTCAGGAAACCAGGAATACCGGAGGCTGAACATGGCGGACTTGAAGATCGAGTCGGCGAAGACGGCCCTTGTAGTCATCGACCTCCAGCGCGGCATAGTGGCCAGGCCGACCGCGCCAAACCCTTCGGCGGACGTCATCGGGCGGGCGGCCCGGCTTGCCGCCGCACTCCGCGCCGCGGGCGGCACGGTTGTCTTCGTGCACGTGACGCCGTCCCCCGACGGCAAGGATGGCCTGCGGCCGATCACGGACGCGACGCCGCCCGCCGGTGGGTCTATGCCGCCCGATTGGGCCGAGTTCGTCCCGGAACTCGGCATTGCGCCGTCCGACATTGTCATCACCAAGCGCCAGTGGGGTGCTTTCTACGGCACGGAGCTGGATCTGCAGCTGCGTCGCCGGGGCGTGGACACCATCGTCCTGTGCGGCATCTCCACGAGCATGGGCGTCGAGAGCACCGCCCGCGACGCCTTCGAGCGGAGCTACAACCAGATATTCGTGGAAGACGCGATGGCGGCGCGCGACCCGGAAGAGCACCGCCACACTGTGGAGACGCTGTTTCCGCGGCTCGGGCGGGTACGTTCGACTGCGGAAGTGCTCGCCGCGATCGGGTAGTCCGCGCTCCTTCTTACGTCGCATTTACATCGCTGGCGTACCCGAGAGAGTCGCGGCCGTCCATGATTGATCGAGACCACTCGGAGTGGCGTAACGGAGGATGCGTGCTGAGACGGGATCGCGCCCGAGCCATCTGGTTCGCGGCGGCCGCGCTGCTTGTCTGCGTGGCCGTGATCTCGTGCGGCAGGCACCCGGCACCCAGCCCCAGTTCCAGCTACTCGCCCCCGGCGACCTCGAGTGCGGAGTCGTCCGGCGCTTCCTTCGACGAGTTCGACACTCCGGCGCCCGATTCGAGCGGTTCCGACCCTGCCTCGGCCTCCGATTCGAGCGGCCCCGGCGGGCCGCCCACGCCGGATCCGGTCGCGAGCGAGCTCGACCAGATCAACCAGCTGATCAACGACATCAACAACTCAATCTCGGACTCGTCCTCTCAGGGCGGCGAGTAGGCCGCCAGGTCGAAGGAACCTCATGAACGTCCGCCTTCGAAACGTTGTCGCTGCCGTCGGTGCCGCCGCCCTAGTGGTCGTCTCATCCTCGAGCACCGGAGCACTGACTTCCGCCCCGGTTTCCGGCGGTCCCGCCGGCCAGGGCGTGTGCGCAACTCAAGCCATGGCCACACGGCCGCGCGTTTCGGTCGCGGCGCTGCGGGCCTTTGCCGACTGCGAGATCGGGCGGCGCCAGAAGACGCTTGCCGGCCTGGTCTCGGCCGTGAATGGGTCGAAGGCGCTGACCGCGTCCGACCGGGCGGCGCTTGCGGCCGAACTCGGAGCCGAGTCCTCCGGGCTGGCAAGCCTGCGAGCGAAGATCGACGGCCAGACTTCAATTCCGGCGCTCAGGCTCGAGGTCGTCCAGATCGCCTCGTCGTATCGCATCTACCTTCTCGTCGCGCCGCAGGTCCACCTCGTCGACGCTGCCGATGGCGTGCTGGCGCTGCGGCCGTCCCTGACGCAGACGGCGACGGCCCTGGCAGGGCGGATCGCGACCGCTCAGGCCAACGGCGCCGACGTGGCGACCGCCCAGGCGGACCTCGACTCGATGAATAGCGAGATTTCGGCGGCCATGGCGCTGGCGTCGCCGCTCCCCGGCAGGCTCCTGTCCCTCACAGCGGCCACGTGGAACGCCGGGACTGCCGCCGCGGTTCTGAAATCCGCGCGGACAGCGCTGGCGTCCGCGAGAGACCATCTCCGGGCGGCCGTCAAGTTCGGTCGAGCGGCAATCGTCGCCCTGCCGTAGCCCCGGAAAGGTGGCCGTCGCGGCGGCCGTCTCCCTGAACCGCCGGTTCGACTGGCAGGACGCCTCCGTCCGCGCTCATGACCGGCTGCGCCGGGCTCCCATACTCGAAACCCGCGGAGGAGTAAGCGCAGCGCTTCGACCGCTGCGTCCCGGAGGTTCGCGATGGCTCACGCCATGTCCCAGCCGCCCAGCCCGTTCCAGACGCGTCGCGCGCCCTCGAGGGCGGTCTCGCGCAGGATTGACCCACGGCTCAAGCGTCTGACCAGGTTCGCCGCCGTCGGCCTCGTTGCGATCGCGGTGTGGGGCTGCGGAAACACCACCCCGACCCCGTCGCCATCCCCCGAATCGACGGTCCTGGCTGCGACGGCCACGCCTGAGCCCACGGACAGCGCCTCGCCCAGTGCCACGGATATGCCGCTTCCGTCCGATACGCCT
>JADGQJ010000093.1 GCA_017881885.1 Chloroflexota bacterium | reverse complement strand
GCGATCGCGGCGGGATCCGAGATCGGGGCGACATGGCGGAGGCCCGGCAGGACGACCCGCCGCGAGCCCTGGATGACGGCCGCGAGCGAATCCGCGATCGCTGCATAGAAGTCGTCCGAGGCGCCCCCAGTGGCGAGGACGACCGGACAGCCGATGCGGGCGAGTCCGGCGGGATCGAGGTCGGCCATCGAGGTGTCGGCCAGAGCGCCCGCTCCCTCCGCCTCGAGCAGCGCCTTCTGGGAGGGCCCGAGTCGATCCCACCCGTCGTCGCCGCCGACGGTTCGGACGAACAGCTGGGCCGCCGCGGCCGGGCCGCCGGTGGCATAGGCGTTGGCGATCGCGTCGCCAACCCGACCCAGCCTGGCAAAGAGCGCGGGTCTCGCCAGCGCCAGGTACGGAGGCTCGTAAGCCACGACTCCGGCCACCCGCTCAGGATGACGGGCGGCGAACTCGAGGGCTACGAGCGCACCAAAACTGTGACCGAAGACGACCGGCCGGTCCACCCCGGCGGCATCGAGGGCGGCCAGAACGTCCGCGACGTGGCGGGCGATCGACACCGGCGCCGGGCTCTCCATCGCACTTGCTCCGCTCCCGCGCCGGTCGAGCATCAGAACTCGGGCATGGTGCTGGATCCGGCCGGCGAGTCGCAGTAGCTGGCCGGACGTCGAAAGGGACGCGTGGAGGAGGAGGATGGTCCCCGCGCCCGCCGGCCCGGGGAGGTCGCGGATGGCAAGCATCTGGCCGTCGTCGGCTTCGATTGCCGTGGTCCCACCAAGAGAGGGACGCCGGCCCGCGACCGAAACCAGCGCCGGGAGTGAGTGCCGGAGCAGCTTGCCGCCGGGGGATCTCGGGAGGCCCGTCACTTCCACGAAGCGGGCCGGGACCTTGAACGGTGCCAGGCGTTCGCGGGCGAAGGCGCGGAGGGCCTCGTCCGTCTCGCGAGCGCCCGGGCGAAAGGCGACGATCGCGACCGGCACTGCGCCCCACTTCTCGTCTTCGACACCGACGACGCCCACGTCGGCGACGTCCGGATGGCTCGCGAGCACAGCCTCGATCTCGACCGGGGCGACGTTCTCGCCACCCGAGATGATGATCTCGTCCCGGCGGGCGACGACCCGCAGCCAGCCTTCGGAATCCAGGCTGCCGAGGTCGCCCGTGTGCAGCCAGCCCTCCGCGTCGAGGGCGGCGGCAGACGCTTCGGGGTCGTTGTCGTAGCCGCCGAACACCATCGCGCCACGGACCAGGATCTCGCCGATCGATTCTGGTGGGGCCGGCTCAGAAGACGCGGCGGCGGCGGATTCGATGCGGAGCTCGACGCCGGGGAGCGGGCGTCCGGCGGACCAGGGCCGGCGGCGAGCGTCACCCAGCGGCAATGCGACAACGCCCGATGAGGTCTCCGTCATGCCGTAGCTGGGGATGATCGGCCAGCCGGCCGCGAGCGCCCTGGACACGAGTGCCTCGGGGATCGGGCCGCCGCCGAGAAGAATCGCCCTGACTTCTGCAGGAGACGGAGCACCCGTTTCCAAGAGGCGGACGAGCTGCGGCGGAACGAGAGAGAGGTGACTGACGCGGACGCCGGCCGACCGCGCGGCCGCCAGGGCGGCGATGATCGGCTCCTCGTCGGCAGTCGCCGGAACGACGACCGGTACACCGGCCCTCGTTGCGCGGACCACGATCCCGATGCCGGAGACATGAGCCAGGTTCAGCGAGAGCAGCCAGCCTGTCGCGGGCGGGAGCATCGCCGACCACGCCGCGGCGCTGGCGTCGAGTTGCCCGGCACCCAGCCGTACGAGTTTCGGCCGGCCGGTCGTGCCGGAGGTGGCGACGATCACCGCGGCGGCACCTTGAGAATCGGCGCGACGCGCCACTTCGATTGAGACTACGGCTCCGCTCACGCCGACCATCGCACGCAGGCCGGCGGCAGCGGCAATGGCCTCGGTTTCCGGCTGCGTCAGCCTCGGTCCAAGCGGCACTGCGACGACGCCCGCCCGAACCATGCCGTGAAGGGCAGCCACGACTCCGGCCGAGGAAACCGCGACCAGCCCGACTCGATCGCCCGGCACGATGCCTGCGGCTGCCAGCCCGGCGGCGACGGCGTCGGCTCGGCGGTCCAGTTCGGCCCACGACCAGCGCAGGTCGCCGTCGAGGACGGCGGGGTCGTCGGGTCGAAGGCGGGCATGGGCGCGCGCGGCCTTGATGAACGGCAACTCCGCGCTCAAGGCCGCCTCCCGAGCCACTCGACCGCGTAACGCTCGAGCGCCGCGTCATCCAGCGAGATACCGAGACCCGGTCCATCGGGCACGACCATCCGGCCATCGACGACCGAGAAAGGGCGGGTGAGAAGATCCGACCTGAGCAGATCCGCCGTCGCGAGCCCATGAGCGTAGTCGCGCGTGGCGTCAGCGACCACCGGCAGGCCTGCGGCCGTGGCAAGCGCCCCTGCCAGCCCCACGCCCGTCTCGAACAGCGTGGAGATGACCACGGGGACTCCCCCGGCGGCAGCCATGTCCGCAATCTCCCACGCCGCAACCGGCCCACCGACCCGTGCCGGCTTGACGACGAGTACGTCGGCGGCTCGAGCCGCCAGGAGTTCGCGCGCCGCCGCGACGGAAGCCACCGACTCGTCCGCGGCGATCGGGATGGGCGACGCCGCACGGACCTCCGCCAGAGAGTGCGGGTCGCCCGCGGCTATTGGCTGTTCCACGTACTCGATCCGGTACGGCGCCACGGCCGCGATGCGCTCCCGCGCGGTGGCGACGTCCCACGCCCCGTTTGCATCAAGCCGCAGGAGCATGTTCGGCCCGGCAGCCGCCCGTCCCGCTGCCACGCGCTCGACCAGCTCCGCAGTGTGTCGTTCCGGGCCGACCTTCATCTTGATCGTGCCGAAGCCCCCAGCGACGGCGTCCCGCGCGGCGGCGAACGTCTCGCTAGACCCGAGGAACCCGATGGTGGCGTTGACCGGGACGGAGCGAGTGACGGCGCCGGGAGCCGCCGCCTGGAGCCCCAGATCCAGCATGGCCGAATCGAGGGCGCACCGGAGCGCGCGACCCGGCACTCCCGACTCCTCGAGCTCCGCGGCAGACGGAAGGCTTTCGCCCGCGCGCACCCGCTCGACCGTGTTTCGCACAAGTCGCGACAACTCGGCCGCGGTCGGGTCTTCGCCCGTGTCAAAGTCCAGCGCCGCCTCACCCAACCCGACCGCGCCGTCGGCGTCCCGCAACCGGAGAATCCAGGATTCGCGATGGGTCCACTCCCCGGCTACCGTGCGGATGGGCCGGCGAAACGGCACCCGAACCCGGACCGCCTCGGCCGCGATGAGGGCGTCGCCGCTCATCGGGGCGCGGCCATTCCGACCGCGAACAACACGCCGTATACGAGCGACAACTGGGCCGTGCCCTTCAGCACCAGATTGAGCCGGCGCCGATCCGAACCCGGACCGACCGCCCGCACCTCGCGAACCAGCGGCGGGACCATCAGCCCCGCGAGCAGAGGCAACAGAACCGCGGGACCAGCCAGGCGCGCCGCCAACAGACTCACTGGCACGACGGCCGCCACCACGAGCGTCGCGAAATACTCGGCCTTCGCGAAACCGTCGCCGAACGTGACCGCCAGCGTCCGCTTGTTCGCCGCCCGATCGGTCGGGATGTCGCGCAGGTTGTTCACGATCAGGATGCCGGTGATCAGCGCCCCCATCGGGACGGCCGCCAGCAAGTACACCGCCTCGACCCGACCTGCCTGGAGGTACGCCGTGGCCCCCACCGCCGCCAGACCGAAGAAGGCGAACACGAAAACCTCGCCGAGGCCGCGGTAGCCATACGGCCACGGCCCGCCCGTGTACGCCAGCGCAGAAACCACCGCCAGCGCCCCGAGAACAAGCATTCCGATCCCGCCGATCGCCGCCAGGTACAACCCAAACACGGCGGATACGCCGATGACTACGGCGATCCCGACCTCGAGCCGGCGCTCTGTCATCAGCCCGGCGGCCGCGACTCGGACCGGCCCCATCCGATCCGGCGTGTCGGCGCCGCGCCTGAAATCGGCCAGATCGTTGGCAAGGTTGGCCGCGATCTGCAGAAGCAACGCCACCGCCAGGCAGGCCACGGCTGCGTCGGGTCGAAAAGCCGCGCCCGAGCCGATCGCGGCGCCCAGCCCGACCAGCACGGGACCGACCGCAGCCGGCAGCGTCGCCGGGCGGATCGCCAGGAGCCATACGCGAAAGCTCGAGGGCGCGGCGGTGCTCACTTGCCGGTCCTCAAGGCCGGCGGGGGAAGCGCCCGAAGTCGGGCTTTCGCTTCTCGAGGAAGGCCTTCGAGCCTTCGTGCGCCTCATCGGTCGTGTAGTAGAGGCCGGTCGCATTGCCGGCGAATTCCTGGAGCCCGGCCAGGCCGTCGGTGGCGACGAGAAAGGCCGACTTGAGGAAACGGATCGCCGTCGGGCTCATCGCCAGGATCTCGTCCGCCCACGCGACGCCCTCGTCGAGCAGCCGATCCTGCGGCACCACGGCGTTGACGAGACCCATGTCGAGCGCCTGCTTCGCGTCGTATCGCCGGCACATGAACCAGATCTCCTTGGCCTTCTTGTCGCCGACGAGCCGCGCCAGCAGCCCGATCCCGAACCCGGCGTCGAAGCTGCCGACCTGCGGCCCGACCTGGCCGAAGATCGCGTTCTCGGACGCCAGCGACAGGTCGCAGACGATGTGCAGAACGTGCCCGCCGCCGATCGCAAAGCCGTTCACCAGGGCGATGACCGGGATCGGCAGGGACCGGATCTGGCGCTGCAGGTCGAGGACGTTGAGACGGGCCAGCCCGTCGTCGCCGACGTACCCGCCTCGACCCTTGACGTTCAGGTCTCCGCCGGAGCAGAAGGCCTTGTCGCCGGCGCCGGTCAGGAGGACGCAGCCGATCGAGCCGTCGTCCCGAATCCGCCGGAACGCGTCGATCAGCTCGGCCACGGTCTCCGGCCGGAAGGCGTTGCGGACCTCCGGGCGATCGATCGTGACGAGAGCGATGCCGGTGCCCGAATGCTCGTAGCGGATGTCGCGGTATTCCACGACCGGCGTCCACGTGATCTTGGTGCCGTTCGTCATGTCGGTCTCCTTTCGGTGGCGTGGAGCGGGATCGTGGGAGCGAAAAGATCGAAGAGCAGCGTGGCGAAACGGTCGGGCGCCTCGCGGTGAGGAGCGTGGCCGATGCCCTCGAGGATGGCCATCCGCGCGCCGGGAATTCCAGACACGATGGCCCGCGCTCGGTCCGAGCCGGCCTCGTCGAGCGCTCCGGCCACAACGAGAGTGGGCGCCGTGACGCCGGCCAGTCGATCGTGGAGCGGCTCCATTGCGCCCTGTCCGGCGCCGCGGAGGGAGGCGGCCAGGCCGGTGGGCTGGTTGTCGAGGCGAGCGGCTTGGAGGCGGGCACGCTCGACGGCCGGCATCGCGCGCTCGGCGACGAAGACCGGAAGCTTCTCCCAGCGGTCGACGAAGGCCTCGATCCCGTCGCGATCGAGGAGTTGGGCCAGCTGCTCGTCCGCGGCCAGGCGTGCGGAGCGGTTGGCCTGATCGGCGATCCCGGCGGATGGGCTTTCGAGGAAGAGGCGAGCGACCACGTCCGGTTCGGCAACTGCCATGCGAAGCGCAATTCGCGCTCCGAGCGAGTATCCGACGACGTCGGCAGGTGCCAACCCGAGACGGCGGAGGATCCCGGCGAGGTCCGCGGCCTGGCGTTCGATGGCGTGACGGGCCGGGTCGGCCGGAGATTCGGAGTCGCCGTGTCCGAGGAGGTCGACGGTGATTGTGGTTCGCGCGCGGCGCAGGTCCGGCAAGAACGGTGCCCAGTCGAAGCCGCGGCCGGTGAAGCCATGGATCAGCATGAGCGGGGGGCCGTCGCCGCCGACCTCCACCTCGTAGCTGGCGCCGTCGATCTCGATGCGGGTCACGGGCGCCTCTCAACGGCCAGCGAGGCCAGGGCCGACGCCGCCGCCGCCGCGGCCTCCTGGTGGAGCGCCGCGTTCCGCGCTCGATTCGTTCGCAGCTCGACCACTCGAAGCCCCGGCCGGCCGAACTCCGCCTCGATGGCGGCCCGGATATCGTCATAGCCGGCCGCCCCGGCCTCGTGGTGCCGGAACCCGAAAGCCTCGACGATCGGCCCGAGCGCAATACCGTGCGGCGTCCCGAACAGCTCCTCGTAGTGGGCCGGCAGACCGACGCCCGGAGCCGCCGTTCGAGCCTGCGGAAGCAGCGAGAAGATCCCACCGCCGTCGTTGTTTGTCACGACGACGAGCAGATCCGGTTCCTGGAGCCTGGCCGTGACCATCGCGCCAAGATCGTGCAGGAACGACAGGTCGCCGACCACCAGCACGACCGGAGCCTCGGCCACCGCGGCCGAGCCGAGCGCCGTCGAGGTCACCCCGTCGATTCCGTTGGCACCGCGATTGCCGAGCACTCGGATTGGCCGTTCGCCCGACGGCAGCCAGGAATCCATGTCCCGGACGGGCATCGAGTTGCCGGCCCACAACAGCGCGCCCGCCGGGAGGAGTTCGCCCAAGGCCTTGAACGGAGCGCCTTCGAACGGCTCGGACAGGGCGTCGAGCCAGGATTCCAGAGCCCGGCCCGCGGCGGCCTCCGCCTCGAGCCAGTCTCGGGTCCATTTGCCCGCCGACGGGTGGTGAAGCGCGTCGGCCAGAGCCCCGGCCGCCATCGTCTCATCCGCGTGAACGAACGTGGCCGGGATCAGCGCCGCCTCGCGCCAGCCACCGTCTCCGTCGACCACGAACAGCTCCGGACGGGCCGCCTTCATAAGCTCCACCACGGGCTTGGAGGTCGGCATTGCCCCGAAGCGGATCACGATCTCCGGCCGGTGGGTCTCGATCCACGGCCCCGGCCGGACGATGTGGTCGCCATGCGCGAGGACGAGCGACCGATCGTGCGGACCGCGGCGCAGCCCCGATAGCGGGTCGGCCAGGATCGGGTAGCCGGTCGCGGCGGCGAGGCGGGCGATCGGTTCGTGGGCAGCCGGGTCGTCGAGCGGGCCGGCCACGATCAGCCCGCGGTTTGCGGCCGCGACCCGAGCAGCTATCGCGGCGACATGGTCCCGATCCAGCGTTCGTCGCCCTGAGACCGTGGCGACGAAAGGCGCCTCGGACAGCGCCGCGGTCTCGAACCGCATCGCGGTCTCGGACCGCCCCGCGGTCTCGGACCGCTCGCGCCCGTCTATCGGCCCCGAAATGGCGCCGAGATCCTCGGTCGGGATGAGCGGTTCGCGCAGAGGCAGGTTCAGGTGGACCGGTCCCGCGGGTCCTTCGAGCGCAGCGGCCACGGCCCGCCCGGCCACGGAGCGGACGTGGGCCATGGTGTCCGGCGCCTCGTCCATCAGGGCGAGCTCGGCATACCACTTCGCGTAATTTCCGTAGAGATGATCCTGATCGATCGTCTGAGGTGCGCCGCGATCCCGCAATTCCTGCGGCCGATCGGCCGTCAGAACCACCAGCGGCACCCGCCCGAGCGACGCCTCGACGACGGCCGGCGCGAAGTTGACCACGGCCGTGCCAGAGGTCGCGAGAAGAACCACCGCTCGCCGCGTCGTGCGGGCGATTCCCAAAGCAAAGAACCCGGCGGATCGTTCGTCGATCAGGACCCGGACCCGGATCCGGTCGTGGGCGCGAAGCGCGAGCGCGAGGGGCGTCGAACGGGAGCCCGGGCAGACGACCGCGTCGCGAATCCCGGCCCGGGCCAGCTCCTCGACGAAGGCTCGAAGCGGGCTCACCCGGCCACCGTCCGCGCTCACGGCTCGTCTCCCGCCCGACCCAGGGCCGCGGCGACTGCTCGCATCTTGATCCTCGATTCCTCCCATTCGCGATCGGGGTCCGAGTCGGCAACGATCCCGCACCCGGCGAAGAGCGTCACTCGGTTCTCCTCGACCAGGCCGCAGCGGAGCGCAACCATCATCTCGCCGTCGCCTCCTGAGCTGAGCCACCCGACCGGGCCGGAATACCAGCCTCGATCGAAGCCTTCGTGTTCATCGATCATCGCCAGCGCCAGGTCGCGCGGTTCACCGCCGACGGCCGGCGTCGGATGCAGGCGGCCGGCGAGAGCCAGCAACCCTTCCTGGACCCGCAGCGTCCCAGATACCTCGGTCACGAGGTGCTGTACGTGCCGGAGGACCAGGATGCCGGGCTCGGGCGCGATCTCGATCTGCTCCGAGATAGGCGCGAGCTGGCGGCGTATCGCCCGGACTACGACGGAATGCTCCTCGCGCTCCTTGTCCGAGGCGAGCAGTTCCGCCGCCAGCGCGGCGTCCTCCGCCGGGTCCGAGCCGCGCCTCATGGAGCCGGCGATGGCGGCCGTCCGGTATCTCCGCCCGTCGGTGCGGACGAGCCGCTCCGGTGTGGCCCCGATGAAGGCGCCGGCTCCGCGCCGGAATGCGAAGACGGTGCTCTCGGGCGCGCTCGCAGCGAGGCGGCGAAGGGCGCTCGGCACGTCGAGCGCGGCCGGCGACGACATGTCGACGCGGCGGGCGAACACGACCTTGTCGAGCCGGCCGCGACCGACGGCGCCCGCCATCAGGGCCACGATGTGGCGCCACTGGTGAGCCTCGGGCCACTCTCCGTCGATCGCGAGGTGGGCGTCGGGCGGTTTCGTGGCGGGATCGCCGGCTCCGGGCGCAAGCTCCCCGGCGCGCTCGGCGAGTTGCGCCCAGACACGCTCGAGCCTCGCGCCCTCAGCGCGTGCCTCCGCGCTGCCGGCCACCACCGATGCGGTCAGCCACGATCGGCGATCGGATCGGAGGGCGACAAGCGAGGGCACGACGAGCGAAGCCGCCCCGAAAGGCGCCCAGTCGCCCTGCGGCTCGGGAGCGCGCCCGGTGAAGCCCAGGCCGCCAAGGAGAACGGGGCCCAACCCGCGCACCTCGGCCGGCCGGGAAAGGCGGGCTCCCGCTACGAGCGATCGCCACGCTGCGTCGGCTTCGTCGAAGCGGTTCGGGCCGGCCGCCTCGACCGACCACGCCCGGCCGATTCCGACCAGCGCGAAGTGCTCGCTCGGCCGCAGCCACAGGGTTGCCTCGAGGCCGGCCTCGACTGCCGCGGCGTACAGAGCTACTGCATCGAAGGATTCGATCGGGACGCTGCCGGCGACAAGACCGGCGGCTGCGCTTGACCCGGTAGTCTCGCCGGTCCCGGCCAGATCCCGAACGAGATCCCCGATCGAGGGCGCCGCCGCGCCGTCCTTCGCCGCGCCGTCCTTCGGCTCGTGGGGTACCCGGCCGCGCAACCCGCCCACCGCGGTCACGCCGGCTGCTCCGGGAAGGTGGCGAGGGGCGCGGCCGTTGCCACAGCCGCTATCGTCGCCTCGGGCACGCCGACGCTGCGAAGCAGCAGTGCCCGCAAAGTCGGATAGGCGTCCTCGAGACGACCCGGTCGCGAAGCCACGAGCCAGCGCGCCACCACTTCGTCGAGCGCCCCAAACCAAACCACGCTGGTGACACGCGTGTCGATCTGGGGAATCGTGCCCTGGGCAATTGCCTCGTCCAGATACGACTGGATGAGTCGGGCGAATCGATCGTGGAGCGCGTTGGTCTCCGCCTGGAAGCCCCGTCCTCCGCCGCCGGCTTCGAAGAAGAGGCGCGCCATCGTCCGGTGACCGGCGAAGACCTCGAGCACCGTGCGAAGCGCAACCTCGGCTTTCTCGATTGGATCCGCCACCGCCGCGACGGCGCCCTCGACTTTCCCGACGAGCCGGTCCGCGGTCGTTCGCATCAGTTCTCGGAAGATCGCTTCCTTCGTCGGGAAGTGGAAGTAGATGCCGCC